>JBGVAE010000069.1:0-15381 GCA_045224215.1 Candidatus Cryptobacteroides sp.
GGGGGATGAAGTTCTTCTGTGAAAGGTACGATAAGGAGACAACTGTATTTGCAATTTTGGAAACAATTGCCTATATTAGGCAGAAACATAATCACTTAGAGCTATGGGACCTCACAGATATCATCCAAAGGAATCGCTTTTTCCTCTCCCTATACATACCCAGACCGGAAGGACAGCACCGGGACCGTATCCCTCGAATGCATCACTGTCCAGGAAGGAATCATTGTACCTGATGGCTCCTCGCCTTCTCAACGTGATAAGTGGTGGATAGGAGAATTACGTAAGTATGGCTTTGCTGGGAATTCATTTCTGATAGATGTCCAAAATGGTCGAGTAGCTTTTTTCAACGAAAACGGTATTCTTATAAATATCAAATATGATGTATTTACTCAAATGGGCAACCAATCACCAATTAAATGATGAAGAAATTATCAATAATAGCTCTTATTGCTTATGTATTATGTAGTTGTAGCGCTCAATTATCCCTCCAGAAAAGAACAGATAGGCTGATATTAAAAACACAAAAAGAAGTAGATACTGTTTTTCTGTATTCTGTTGCTTTCAATGATTTCAACATAGTATGGTACCACAAAGACAATAGTATACATAGTTATAAGATTAAGCCACACAGCACTGAGCATAATAAACCCATAAATATTGAAAAAACCATTATCTTAAAAGAAGATATTAACAAATACTTTGAAGGTTTTCTTTATAAAGATATCAAGTGTTTTGAACCAACCTTAGATGGGGAATGGATCATGGTGTACATCAAGGATAAGGAGCCTATGCTTAGTAGCATTAATACAGGGTGTTTATTTGAAACAAGATTCAATCCTAATAGTTTTCCTTATTGGCTCCAATATGATTTATATAAACTTAGGAGATGTCCGATGGGTTATAGTTTTGAAGTAATGTATTCAGATGAATGAGTAATCTACATGTAAAGGACTGCCTCGGATCGGTAAGGGGCGTGGTGGACCTGTCCGGAGTCAGAACTACTCCAGGGTAGTTTAGGGTATTAATAGTTGGGCCTTCTCTCCCGCAGTCTGCATAACAATTTGGCAGGGTCAGTGAAAAACTGTATATTAGTTTTTCGAAACAGATCGGGGTACTTGGCAGGGACAGCACAGCACGAGAAGTTCGTCAAGTTGACGACAGAACCGGTGGGACGTCTGGTGACGCAACTTGCCGTTCCGTCCATCGTGAGCATGCTGATCACAGCCCTGTACAATATCGTGGACACGTTCTTCGTAGGGCGGCTGAACACCCAGTCTGTGGCTGCACTGGGAATAGTCTTTGCCTTCATGACCCTGATCCAGGCCCTGTCCATGTTCTTTGGGCAAGGCTCCGGCAATTACATCTCCAGGGCCCTGGGCCGCGAGGAAACCGAAGGGGCAGGAGTGATGGCCTCCGTCGGCCTTGTCTCATCAATATTGACAGGACTGGTGCTCTCCATCGCGGGATTCATATTCATGGATCCTTTCCTCAGGTTCTTCGGATCCACTGAAACCATCCTGCCGTATGCCAGGGATTATTTCACTTACATCCTGATTGGAGCGCCGTTCATCATGGGTTGTTTCAGCATGAACAACCAGATGAGGCATCAAGGCAATGCTCTCCTGTCGATGATCGGTATAGGTTCCGGAGCCGTCTTGAACATGATCCTGGACCCTGTCCTGATATTCGGTTTCGGAATGGGAGTCAAAGGTGCCGGACTTGCCACGGCCGTTTCGCAGGCGGTCGGATTTGTTGTGATGATATCCCTTTCCGGGAAACGCGGAGGCATAGAAATCCATCTGAGCCAGTTCAAGCCAAGCTTGCATCTGTACAAAGAGATTGCCGCAGGAGGTCTTCCTTCACTGGCCCGACAGGGATTGATGAGCATTGCCGCAATTTGCCTGAACCAGATGGCAGCCCGTTACGGAGATGAATCAGTGGCGGCTTTCTCGGTCGTGAGCCGCGTGATGATGATTGCCAGCGCCGCCATGATAGGCTATGGTCAGGGGTTCCAGCCAGTGTGCGGATTCAATTTCGGAGCGAGGAAATTCGACCGTGTGAGAAAAGCATTCCGTCATGGCTGTGTCGTATCCACGGTTTATTGCACAATGCTAGCTGTTTTAGGATTGGTCTTCGCCGAGGGAATAGTCTCTCTTTTCAGGGCGGATGATCCGGAGGTTATCAGAATAGGCTCCAGGGTTATGCGGTTCCAATGCCTTTCCTTCCCGCTGACCGGTTTCGTCGTGATGTCCAACATGTACCTTCAGAACATCAGGAGGACCTGGCCGGCAGTCATCATGGCTTCTGCCCGTCAAGGAATATTCTTCCTTCCGGCGCTTTTCATCGGGCATTGGGTGTTCGGCTTCCTGGGCATCGAGATGGCTCAGGCCGTGTCGGATACCCTGGCGTTCTGCCTGGCCATCCCTCTGACGGCCTCAGCCTTGAGATCAATGGGTTGAGCCTTTCCTCCTTCTTGAGATGAGTTCCAGTGCCAGGACTGAACCTGCACCTATGAGAGCCCAGATTATTGCAGCTGGAATATGAAGATTGCCTGCAGGGTCTCCGGTCAGGACGTTGGCAGCTTCGCAGGCTGCCTTGTCTGCCCATGGCCAGACCTTCACGAGAGCCCCGATGGTGAATCCTATGAGGACGATCAAAGTCTGTCTTCCGTATCTGGACATCAGCCAGTGCAGGAACTTCGAGAAAGCTATGATGCCTACTGCACAGCCTAGGGCGAAAACCACCAGTACCGGCCAATCCAGGCTGCTCACGGCTTTCATGATATATTCATACTTCCCGAGAAGTACCAGGATGAAGCTACCGGATATTCCCGGAAGGATCATGGTGCAGATGGCTATGGCTCCGCAAATGAAGATGAACCAAAGGTCGGAAGTAGTCTCGGAAGGGGACAGGATGCAGATGAGTGCTCCCAAAGCGATGCCTAGGAAAAGCCACAGCGCGTCGTTTCCCTTCCAATCATTGATGTCAGCGAGAAGGAATATGGCCGATACTACGATCAGGCCGAAAAAGAAAGCCCATGTCTGGACCGGGTGATGCGTGAAGACATATTCCATCAATTTTGCAAGCGAGAATATGCTCACTGCAACTCCGATGGCGAGCCAAAGCAGGAAGGTGCCGTGGATTGCCTCCCAGAACTCCTTGAACCGGCCTTGGAAGAGGAGCTTCCATGAAGACAGGCTCATCAGGGCGTTGAGTGCCTCAACAAGCTCATTGAATATTCCCGTGAGAAGGGCTATGGTCCCACCGGACACTCCGGGAATAACATTCGCCGCACCCATGGCAAAGCCTTTGAGTGCGACGACCAGGTTCTTGACTATGCCGGCCATAAGAGGAATCTACTGGATCTTCGTCAGATAACTCTGGATGGCCTTGAAACTCTCCATCTGGGAGATCTGCTTGTCTTCCGGATCGTTGATGACAAGATCGAAAAGATTGCCTTCCAACTGTTTTCGCCCGATCTTGAACTTGGCGGTCGAGGTCCTTGCCATGTACTCGATGGCAAAATCAGGATCCTTGATCAGAGAGATGAAAAGGTCCGGAGCCTGCTCTGCCAGGACGTTCAGTTTGTATTTGGAAGGCCTTCCAACCCAGTCCAGATCCTTCTTTGTGATGGTGGTCTGGATGCTGGTGATGAGACGGTCTTCACTTCCGATCTTGCGGAAGTCCTGGAAGAAGACGCTTCCTTTGATGTCACGGTTCCTGAAGAAATTCATGATTGCGGTCTTGCAGGTGTCGAAAGTCGGATCCTCGACATCGATGATCGCCACATAAGAATTGACCTTGGTCAGCGGTATAATCTGCGTAGGGACAACACTGGCGTGGTTCTTCAGGCTTCTTTTCCTGATTATATTTTTAATGAATTCGAACATATCCTATTTGTTTACGGAAGCTATCAACTCCTTAATTTCCAGTTTGGCATCTCTCCAGCGGGGGACATCGATCTTGGTGCCGATCACTTCCACGACTTTCGCCGCAATTATCGAGCCGACCTCACCGCATACTTTAAGCGGCATCCCCAGGGAATGAGCGTAGATGAAGCCTGCGGCATAGGTGTCTCCGGCACCGGTGGCATCTATCGTGGCTGCAGGCCAGGCCGGGATGTAGTGGTATTCATCTCCCTGCTTGACCATCGAGCCGTCCTTTCCGACTTTCACTACAGCGATCTCGCACTGTCCTGCAAGGGTGTCGAGAGCCTCTCGAGGCTCCTGTTTGGTGTAAGCCCTGGCTTCACTCTCGTTGGCAAAAACTATATCTACATATTTCTCGACGAGATTGTGGAAGAAGGCTTCGTTGGATTCGACCACGTTGTAGGATGCCATGTCTATGGAAATCATGCACCCGGCTTCCTTTGCCATCTGCACCGCCTTGCGGATCAGGTCCTGGTTCTGGACCAGGTAGCCTTCGATGTGGAAATAGTCGTAGCCTTCGAAATACTCCGGTTTCAGATCCTCCGGAACCATTTCCAAGGCAGCCCCCATGTAGTCAGCGAAGGTCCTTTCGGCGTTGGCTCCGGTGATGAAGCACATCGCCCTGCCGGACCCCTTGGTGCCGGTCAGCAGGGTGGTCTTGACTCCGAACTGCTCCAGGGTGCTCTTGTAGAGAAGTCCGAGCTCGTCGTTGCCTATCTTGCCGATGAAGCCGGAAGGCATCCCGAAGATGGACGTGCAGGTGATGGTGTTGGCTGCCGATCCTCCGGGTACATATTTGACGCCGAACTCCTTGAGTTTGGACCAGATGCGGTCTCCGGTTTCGAGATCTACATGCTGCATGCTGCCCGGCGGAAGGTGGTACTCCCGCAGCATGGAATCGTCAGGGAACACGGCCAGGATGTCCGTGAGAGCGTTACCTATTCCGAGTACAGATTTCATCGCTTCCTATTATTAACTAGCAAAGTTAAAGAATATTTTGTTTAAATTTGTAGATATGAACAAGAAGGTCGGAAATATTCTTAAATATGGAGTCTCATTTCTTCTTGCTGCAGTGTTGCTGTACTTTGCGTTCAGGGGAGTGAACTGGTCGGATTTCTGGTCTGCTTTGAAAGCCTGCAGATGGGAATATGTAGTGCTGTCTATGCTCTTCGGCCTCCTTGCGTTCTATTGCAGGTCCCTCCGCTGGAGGGAACTTCTCCTTCCGATAGATCCGTCAACTTCCGTAAGGACTTGCTTCAATGCCGTCAATATTTCTTATGTCGTCAACATGGCCCTGCCGAGGGTAGGCGAGGTCCTGAGGTGCGGGTATATCACCAAGCATTCCGACAAGGAAGTTGATGCTGACGGAAACAGGCATCATCTGGCTTCTTTTGACAAGGTGCTTGGGACTGCGGCGCTCGAGAGATCCGTGGATATCATCTCGCTGGTCTTCATCCTGGTTGTTTTCCTTGTATTCACTTGGGACAGGTTCGGCGGATTCTTCACGGAAAAAATTTTCGGGGCCGCAGCCGGAAGTTTCACGGCAGGCAAGGTAATCAAGATATTCTTGTTTCTTGCGGTTCTTGTTGCAGCCGTTTGGGCATTGTTCCATTTCGCAAGTCGATGGAAGCCACTGGAAAAAGTAAGGGATTTCTGCCGGGGGCTTGGTCAGGGCTTCGTCAGTTGCCTGAAGATGAAAAGGGCTTGGTGGTTCTTCTTCCTGACGGCCATGATCTGGGCATGCTACTGGATGATGAGCGCTACCATCCTTTGGGCGGTCCAGGGTATCGACCTGGCACAGGTAAGCCCTGATTTGGCGAATGCGGTTTCCAGCATCCAGCACCTGAACCTTACGGATGCCTTCTTCCTTATGCTGGCTGGGGGACTCTCTTCCATCGTCCCGGTACCTGGTGGATTCGGAGCATTCCACTTCATCGTGGCCGGAGCCATTTCCTACGCCTACGGTCTTCCGTTCGAGTTCGGGATCATATTCGCGACCCTCTCGCATGAATCACAGGGAGTGAATCAAATTATCTGGGGAGCTATTTCATTCATAGACGAATCAATAAGGAAGGATTAATCAATTCAATATAACATTATGAAGCTTAGCAAAATCATCATTTCAACGGCCGTAATGGCAGCCTTGCTGTCATTCGGTGCCGGCAGCATGTCCGCCAAGGGAGTCCCTTCCCAGGTAAAGATGTCCAAAGAAGTCCTCAAGGACAAGATCAAGGGAGCCTGGGCCGGCCAGACCATCGGCTGTACCTATGGAGGACCTACCGAGTTCAAGTACAACGGAATGATTCCTGAGGAGACCCCTATCTACTGGAGGAACAATTCCATCAAGTGGTGGTTCGAGAACTCACCCGGCCTGTATGATGATGTCTATATGGACCTCACCTTCGTCGAGGTTTTCCAGAAGGAAGGCCTGGATGCTCCGGTGGAGTCCTTTGCCAATGCTTTCGCAAAAGCACCATACCCTCTCTGGCATGCGAACAGGCAGGCGCGCTACAACATCCTGCACGGTGTCATGCCTCCTCAGTCAGGTTACTGGGAGAACAATCCGCATGCTGACGACATCGATTTCCAGATAGAAGCTGATTATGCCGGCATCATGGCTCCGGGCATGGTGAACGCCGCTTCTTACTATTCGGATGCCATCGGTCACATGATGAACTACGGAGACGGCTGGTACGGAGGAGTTTACGTGGCTGCGATGTATGCCCTTGCTTTCGTGAGCAACGATGTTGAATATATAGTCACGGAAGCCCTGAAGACCATCCCGACCCAGAGTAAATTCTACAAGGGAATGGCCGACGTCATCAAGTGGCACAAGCAGTATCCTAAGGACTGGCAGACCACCTGGGCCCTGTTCACCAGCAAGTACGGCTATGACAGAGGTTGCCCTGACGGCGTTAATTCACCGTTCAATATCGATGCGTTGATCAACAGCGGTTACATCATCATCGGCCTGCTCTACGGCCAGAAGGATTTCTACAAGACCATCGACATTTCGACCCGCTGCGGTCAGGATTCCGACTGCAACCCGGCTTCCTCCGGCGGAATCCTTGGATGCATGCTGGGCTACAGCAATATTCCAGAATTCTGGAAAAAGCCTTTGTACGATTATGAAGACGTGCCTTTCGTCTATACCGACATCTCTGTCAACAAGGCTACTGAATATTCCTTATCGCAGGCTCTCCAGGTCATCGAACTCAACGGCGGCAAGGTGGAAGGCGACAATGTCGTAATCAAGACCCAGAAACCTCAGGCAGTCCGCTACGAGAAGAGTTTCGAGGGACATTATCCCCTTGACAAGTACACTGTCAAGAAGGGGATCAACGAGGTCAAGGAAATCCGTTTCAACGGCAACGGGATCGTCGTCAAAGGGCATCTCTACATGGTGCCGAATTATCACCAGAGAGGTTATGAAGCCAAGCTGGAAGTCTATCTCGACGGGGAATACAGCACGACGATGTATGTTCCTTCAGCCAATAACGGTGGTCCTGCAGAAATATACTACAAGTACAACCTTACGGAGGGAGACCATGTGGTCACTTTCAAGTTCCTGAACAAGGAAAGTGACAGCAACATAGTAGTGGACAGCTATCTTGTCTATTCTTCCGATGAAAGCAAAAGCGTGACCGACTATGCGGGCCGGTAGGATACTTGCCGGTGTGCTGCTTTCGCTCGCGGCACTCACGGCCTTCCCTCTGGGGTCCGAGGCTAAGATGTCTTCCAAGGACCTGTACAAGCAGTTCCAGAATCCGGACAGCCGCTACCGTCCTTTCGTAAGGTGGTGGTGGAACGGAGACCGTGTCGAGGCCGAAGAACTGGTCAGGGAACTCCATTTGCTCAAGGAAGCGGGAATCGGAGGCGTAGAGATCAATCCGATTTCTTTCCCTGGTGGCAAGGACACTCTCGACACCAAACCTTTGAAATGGCTCAGCGATGAATGGATCGACATGCTGAAGGTCGTTTTCGACGAGGCTTCCCGGATAGGGATGACCTGCGACCTCATCATCGGTTCCGGCTGGCCTTTCGGCGCAGAAACCCTTCCTAGGAATGAAAGGGCTTCCGTGATGCTCACTTACGCAAAACCGGTTACAGGAGGGGAGACTCTCGACATGTCTCTCTTCAATATCTACAAGGCTCTCGACCCTGGTGTCACCCTGGTGAATGCCAGCAGGGAGCCGCATCTGGTTTCCTTGTTGCTGGCACCGGACCCTATCAACGATCTCAGCCAGGCCGTCGACATTTCCGACAAGGTGAAGGACGGGATCATCCGTGTCGATGTACCTGAAGGAAAGTGGCAGCTCTATGCCATGGTCCGTTACGATTCCTTCGCCTGCGTAATAAACGGTGCTCCGGGAGCTGCCGGATCCATCCTCAACCACATGGATGCCCAGGCCGTCCGTAAATATCTGGACCACATGACAGACGCCATCGAGGCAAAACTGGGACCTCTGTCCAACCATCTGAGGGCTTTCTTCGTGGACAGCATGGAACTTGAAGGCTGCAACTGGACGGACGATTTCGCAGAGGAATTCCGTAAGCGAAGGGGCTATGACGTCCTTCCTTGGCTGCCTTTCACGATGTTCGAAGTCGAGCGTCTGGGCGACGTGAAGAATTTCGACTATGGTTCCCGCAAGGGTGCCAGGTTCCAGGAGGAGGTCAACCGCGTACGCTTCGATTTCGAGCTCACGAAGGCTGAACTCCTCTATGAAAGATTCCATCAGACCTATTTCGCATGGGCCAAGGAGAAAGGCGTGAAAACGCGCGCACAGGCTTACGGACGAGGTTTCTTCCCTCTTGAAAGTTCCCTTGGACTGGACTATCCGGAAGGAGAGTCTTGGACCACGAACTGGCTCAGACACAAACTGGGCGAGGAAATGGGAGATGAGGATTACCGTCGCGGGCGTGGCTACACCATGATCAACAAGTACGTCTCCTCAGCCGCACATCTTGCCGGAAAGAGGGTTGTAAGCAGCGAGGAGATGACAAACACGTACAAGGTATTCACTACCAGCCTGGAATTCCTCAAGGTAGGATCCGACATGTCTGCATTCTCGGGAATAACCCATCCTGTCTGGCATGGATTCAACTATTCTCCGAGGGAGGCCGCCTTCCCTGGATGGGTCCAGTACGGAACCTTCCATAACGAAAGGAACACCTGGTGGCCTTACGTGAGGAACCTGAATGACTACCGTGCCAGGATTAGCAGCCAGCTCCAGAATGCCGACATGTACACCGACATTGCCATCCTTCCTGCGAACTACGACATGTGGTCGGAGATCGGCGTACAGACGGAGCCGTTCCCTGTAAAGCTCAATGTACCATATACTTCCCTCATCTGGGAAGCTATCCACAAGAACGGAGGCGGAGCCGACTATGTCACCGAGATCATCATCCGCGATGCCACGGTGCGCAGGGGCAAGCTTTGCTACGGACCTAAGGAATATGGCACCATATTCCTTGTAGAGGTTACCAGCACCACACCTGAGACTCTCGCCAAGCTGGAAGAGTTCGTCAAAGGTGGCGGAAGAGTCTTCTGCATCGGCAAATATCCGGAAAAATCCCTTGGGCTGAAGGACTATCAGGCCAGAGACGCCCAGATAGCTGAAACCGTGTCGAGGCTCAAGGCTTATAAGGACAACTTCATCCTCCTGGAGAAACCTTCTGACGGGAAGTACCTTGAATGGTACACCGCCGTGATGGAGAAGTATTCACTCCCTCACACCGTGGGCATCTCCTCTCCTGACAGGTTCCTGCTCCAGAACCGGTACGTCACGGATGACGGCAGCAGCATATTCCTTTTCGTCAACGCGCACATGAGCGAAGCTCGCAGCAGCGTGCTGGAGTTCCCTAAGGAAATATATTCAAAGAAGCATGCATGGGTTTACGACCCGGCGACCGGAAAGAGGTATTCCCTCCCAATCGACAAGGACGGCAAGGTTGATTTGCGGCTCGGTCCTTCCGAGACACTCCTGCTGGTATTCGACCGGAACGGAGGCAAGGCTCCTGTCTGGAATCCGCTGCCGACCGGACCTTCTGCCGGAGAGGCTGTGACCCTGGAGACATCCTGGGACCTTGTGCTTCACCATTCTTATCCGGACAGCCTTTTCACTGCCAAGTTCGATGCCCTCAAGGATTTCAAGGACATGGAGGACTCAACGTTCAAGAATTTCATGGGAGAGATTGTCTATACAGCTTCCTTCGAGCTGGACGGCAAGAAACTTCCGAAATACATCAATCTTGGAAAGGTTGCAGACATCTGCGAACTCAAGATCAACGGCAAGGATGCCGGAATGAAGTGGTTCGGAGACCGAGTCTATGACATTTCCTCCCTCGTCCACGGCGGCAGGAACACCATCGAAGTGAAAGTTACCACCCTCATGGGTAATTATATCCAGACCCTGAAGGACAATAGGGTTGCGCAGCGTTTCGTCCTGAGGCGCAACCAGCCTTATGTCCCAGCAGGATTGATAGGACCAATACAGTTATACAGATGAAAAACAAACTAAGAATCGCAGTGGCCCTGCTGCTGCTCTCGTTCGCGACACCTTCGCTTTTTGCGGCCGACTATTTCGTCCGTGATTTCGGCGCCGTGCCAGACGGCGTGACACTCAACACTGCCAGCATCCAGGCAGCCATCGATTTCGTATCCACTCACGGCGGCGGACGTCTCATCCTTGACAAGGGAGACTATGTCTGTGGTTCCATCTATCTCAAGAGCAATGTGCTCCTCTGCATCGACGGGGATTCCGCTATCCTCGGTTCCCTCAATCCATTCGACTACGTACGGGATCCGGATGCGAAATGGACTGCTCTGATATTCGCCATCGGTCAGGAGAACATCGGTATCTGCGGAGGCGGAATGGTCAACGGACGCGGCTTCGACATTGCCGTACGCTACACCGATTTCGTCCATCTCGGCCTGATGGAAGACAAGCTTTCCAACGACCGTATGGTGGAGCAGAAGCGCCCTGAGAACATCCATTTCTACAAATGCACCGGCATTACCATCAAAGACATCACCCTCAAGGATCCGGGCTGCTGGAACCAGCAGTACGACAAGTGCCGCGACATCCTCGTGGAGGGTGTGACCGTGGACGCGAAGTCTTACTGGAACAATGACGGAATCGACATCGTGGACTGCAGCGACGTGGTGATCCGCGACTGCTATTTCGATGCCGCAGACGATGTGTATTGCTTCAAGAGCCACAGCGAGGACGGAGTGAGCGAGAACATCCTTGTGGAGAACTGCGTGGGCCGTTCGAGCGCCAACGGAATCAAGTTCGGAACCTACACGAGAGGTAAGTTCAAGCACTTCAGGTTCAAGAATATAACGATATTCGACACTTACCGCAGCGCTATCACCATCGCAACCGTTGACGGTGCCCAGATCGAAGATGTCGTAATCGACAGCATCAGGAGCATCCACACCGGAAACCCTATCTTCCTCCGCACGGGAACCCGCCATACGAACTCCGGCCAGAAGGCCTACCTGAAGGACATCACCATCAGGAACATGTATGCAGAGGTTCCGTTCGAGAAGCCTGATGCAGGTTATGGCTACGAGGGCCCGGTCGAGGACCTTCCTCGCAACGTATGTCCAAGCATCATCGCCGGTATTCCTGACATCAGGATCGAGAACGTCCGTCTCGAGAACATCGAGATTGTCTATCCTGGAAACGCAGATCCTGAATATGCCTACGCCGGGACCTCCAAGGAGGAGCTGGACGCCATCGAGGAGCAGGAAACCCGCTACCCTGAGTTCTCCAACTGGAAGGAGCTTCCGGCATGGGGATTCTACATCCGTCACGCTGACGGGATCGTTTTCGACAACGTGAAGATTACCGTAGCTGGCGAAGACTACCGTCCCGCCATCGTTACCGACGACGTCAACGGCCTCAGGATGAAGAACCTCAAGGTCGTCGATGAATTCGCACCTAAGGGCAAGAAGCAGATTATCACCAAGGACACCAAGAACATCAAGAAGAAATGAGAAAGTCAATCATAACAGCGATCCTCCTGCTCATTTCCCTGCAGGGTTTCGCACAGGATAAAGTCTACAAGGCATCTCTCTTCGGGATCCGTAGCAATGGCATCACGGACAATACGATGTCCATCCAGAGCGCGGTTGATTTCATCGCTTCCAAAGGCGGCGGCACCCTCGAATTCAGCGTCGGCCGTTACATCACCGGCGCCATCGAACTCAAGAGCGGGGTGAATATAATGCTTCGCGAAGGTGCCGTGATCGTTGGATCCGACAACATATATTCCTACAGAGGCCATAGGGGCATCTTCTGGGGTGAAGGCATCAAGGATGTGACCATCTACGGAAAGGGCGTGATCGACGGACGTGGCCCTGCCCTGCTGGATTTCACCGATGCCCAGATCGAGATGAAGCATATCCCGGCTGACACCGTGGTTCCTACGCTGGTCTATCTTAAGGATTGCACCAACGTAACCCTTAAGGATTTCATCCTTCGCTACCCTGCTACGATGCATGACCTTTACATCATCGAAGGCGGCGACGTTAAAGTTGAAGGTTGCTACACAGACATCCGTCAATGATGAAAAGACTCCTGATCGTTTCCGCCCTGGTGCTTTGCTTATGCAATTCCGCCGGGGCGGAAGAATATTCCTGGAAGGCCAAATGGATCACCAAGTCCGAGTGTAATTCCCAGACGAATTCCTGGATTTGCTTCCGGAAGGATGTCAATGTGGATTCCGTGCCGGAATCCCTGGTCGCCCGCATTGCCGCTGACACGAAGTACTGGCTTTGGATCAACGGAGAGATGGTGGTCTTGGAGGGCGGGCTCAAGAGAGGCCCATCCATCGGGGACGGATATTACGATAAGGTTGAGATCGCCCCATACCTCAGGAAGGGAGACAATATGGTTGCCGTACTGGTCTGGTATTTCGGGCGGAGCGGATTCAGCCACTCCAGCACAGGGACCTGCGCTATGCTTTTCGATGCGCAAAGTCCTGGTCTTGAAATACTTTCAGATGAGTCCTGGGAGGCTTCCGTGGAACATTCTTTCCAGACTGCTTCTTGCCGGATGCCAAATTACAGGCTTCCGGAAAGCAATATCCGCTTCGACGCCCGGCGCTATCCTTCTGACTGGATGCTCGGAAAGAACCCCAAGTATCTCGGTCGCCCGCTTGAAATCCCTGTCCGGATCGGGGAGCCTCCGTTCGGAAAATTGGTAGAGCGCCCGATTCCTCTTTGGAAGGATTATGGGCTGAAGGAATATTCCTCAATCCGCCAGAGCGGGGACACCCTTTACTGTTCCCTTCCTTACAACTGCCACTTCACTCCTTGGATGCGACTGGAAGCTCCTGCAGGTAAGGTGGTTACGATGCTCACGGACCATGACTTCGTGGGAACCGAGAAATGTGTCAGCGCTGAATATGTCACCAAGGCCGGCGTGCAGGAATTCGAGTGCTTCGGCTGGATGAACGGGGAAGTAGCCATGTACGTCATCCCTGAAGGTGTTTCCCTGAAGGAAGTCAAATTCCGCGAAAGCGGCTACGACACCTCTTTCTCCGGTACCTTCTCCTGCTCCGACGATCTTTTGAATGAATATTGGCTGAAGGCGCAGCGTACACTTTACGTGTGCATGCGTGACACCTATTACGATTGTCCGGACCGTGAAAGGGCCCAGTGGTGGGGAGACGAAGTCAATGAACTCAACGAGGCTTTCCATCTGCTGGACCGTCGGGCCGACCTCCTGGCAAGGAAGGGAATCCTGGAACTGGTGAACTGGCAGAGTCCCGAGGGTGTTCTGTATGCGCCGGTTCCTACTTCCAACTACTTCAAGGAGCTGCCGATGCAGATACTCAATTCGGTGGGCTGGTACGGGTTCAGGAACTATTCTTTCTATTCTGGAGACTATTCCGTAGTTCCTCTGGTGTATGACAGGGTTTCGAAATACTTGCACGAGGTGTGGAAGATCGATCCTGACGGGATGCCTATCTACCGTAAGGGTGGCTGGGACTGGCCGGATGCCGGAGAGCACAAGGACCGCAATGCCCTGCTTCCTATGTGGTATTACCTTGCACTGAAAGCCGAGGCTGAAGCTGCTTCGTTTCTGGGGCGTGAGGAAGATGCTGCCAGGGATAGGGCGATGATGAACCGGATTTCCGAAGTCTTCAACGAGAAGTTCTGGAACGGGTCCTGCTACATGTCTCCTGGCTATCAAGATGTTCCGGACGACCGTGTACAAGCTCTGGCTGTCATCTCCGGTGTTGCTCCTTCAGAGAGATATCCTGCTTTGAAGAAGGTTTTCGCCGAGCAGATGCACGCTACGACCTACATGTTCCCCTACGTGCTGGAGGCTCTGTTCAGGATGGGAGAGCCGCAGATGGCCCTCGACCGTATGCGCAAGTTCTATCCTACCGTCATGAAAGAGGGTTGCTCCACTCTGTATGAGCACTGGAACTTCGATGGGTCCAGCAACCATGCTTGGGCTGGTGGTGGAGTCGTTCCGATGGTGCGTTGCCTTGCAGGGATAGAGGCTCTTGAGCCAGGCTACAAGACTTTCACCGTCAATCCTCAGATGGGGGATCTGACTTGGCTGGAGACCGGTTTCGACACGGTTTATGGTCGCATCGAGGTTTCGCTCCGCCGCAAAGGGCGCCGTATCGAAGCCACGGTCCTCGTTCCCGAAGGTACCACCTGCGTCCTTCCCGGCAAGGTCAATGGCTCTGCTACGACCCTCGGCCCTGGCCACCACACCCTCCGCCTCCGTTAAGGCCAGAAGCTCAGCCACGACCCAAGGCTCCGGCTACCTGACCTCTCCTGTTCCACCCTCCGTCGGCCCCTGAAGGACACGGCGAAGTCCATCCTCGCTTCGTTGCGGCTGAGTATCGCCTTAGCCCTCAGGGGCTCGACGCCCTTAGCCCTCGGATCTCCAACGAGTCTCATAACCTTACCCTTACCGTGTCAAGTCTCTATAATTTCCGGACACCTGACACGGTGATTTTAGTGAGAATGGTCTGGCGAAGTCATGTTCACTGTGCACTCTGACCTTGCCTCCATTCCCGCCGCTATTCCGTATGAGACGTCTCACATTTCTGCAGACTAACCACAGCATTTATAATCTTCATCCTCCATCCACCGGACCATGTGGTCCATTTGCTGGCACACATGTCCCGCTGCAGCCCCTTTACCGGACCATGTGGTCCACTCCCTGGCACACATGTCCCACCGGAGCCCCGTTGCGGAATTTAAACTGGGCAAAGTCTGTTTTTAGGTAGGGGTACCTTGCCCCGCATATCGGGCCTGGACATATCTGTAGACCATTTTCGGCGGGCAAGGTCCCGCCACTTTTTTTAGACCTTGCCCAGAAACTCTCTCCTCGCACGGCTCTTACCCAACTTGTTTTGCCCAAACGCAATCGCTCTGGCTGAAAGGGGCAGAGTGCTGCAAGGTATCGTGGCC
>JBGVAE010000070.1:0-2283 GCA_045224215.1 Candidatus Cryptobacteroides sp.
CAGCGCCCCCGCGCCCCAGGAGTAGTCCACACCGCCGGACTTGGCCGACGCAACCTGCGCGACCAGCAGCCCCAGCACGGACAGGAGCAGGGGAGCGAGCCGCCCCCTATATCCGCTGACCACCGTCATGATCCAGTTCCTTCTTCGTGGTTTCGTCCCCGGAGGACTTCTCCGGAGGCGTGTAAGTCTTTTCGATGTTGACAGACGGGACCCTCCCCTCCATGATGGATTTCAGGTCGTTGAGCGACTGCTCGCCCGTTGACTTGGGGTCGATGGGCACCATCTCGTCCTGAGCCGCTGCGATCTTCCTTCCGGTCGCGGTGACCGGAGCGCCGTCGGGGCCCATCGTCGGGCCCGGGTCCTCGTCCTCCTTGTCCGCAGGCAGGGGAGCGGGGACGTTCGTGATCTCCTGCTCCCTGACGTTGCCGAAGCCATCCTGCACCTGGAAGCCCTTGTCCGTCATGGCGACGACCTTGCTGGGCTCCGGTGCGGCGTCAGCGAGCTCGAAGGTCTCCTCGTCCGAGGAAACCTGCTCCCTGGGCTTGGCCAGGTCCTTGGCGATGATGACACAGTAGTAAATGATGTACGCCACCGTTAGGGCGACGGCGAAGATCCAGAAAGCACTCATTGTTCGGGTCCTGATTTAGTTCTTTTCATTCCGGCTGCGGGGAGCGCGTTTTCGCGGAAAATGCCAACGAAGGGCCTCCCGGGGCGCATCCCCGGTGGTCAAATTAGGAAAGGGAAGAAAGAAGAGGAACCGACAGGGGAGTCCGGAGGCCGGAATCGGCCCGAAAAGAGGGAAGAAAAGACGAGATGATACTCGTAGCGTATACTCGGATTCCCGCCCGGGCATAAAAAATCCCCGTCCCTGCAAAGGACGAGGATTTCAGAAAATGCCAAGGAAGGCCCTTACCAGGAGCCGCTCAGCATAAGGTAGTCGTTCAGGTCGTTGTAAGGCATGAACTTGCTCGACATGTCATGGATCCGCCCGGGCATGGCGCGGCAGAGGGTTCCGAAGGCCTGTCTCCCGGCGTAGTCGTTGTCCAGGAAACAGTAGGCACAGCGATAGACGTCGATGAAGGGGATGGCCTGCGCGGTGATGCACGTGGAGTTCAGGATGATGCAGTCGCAGGGCCGGCGGGGGACCAACTCGCAGTCGCCGCTGTCCTCCAGCAACCTGTACGTGAGGAAATCCATGAACCCCTCGAAGACGCAGCAGGTGGGAGTCCTTTGCGACTTGTCAACGCGGTCTATGGTCAGGGCCTTTGCCCCGTGGCAACCCTTGAAGTACCGGTTCCGGAGCTCCATCCCGCCCAGGATATTCATGAAGGCGATCGAGAAGTACTCCCGGTCACGGACGGTATAGTGGGCCTCCTTGCAATACCGCCAGCCGATCTCGGCCGGGATACCCCGGGATTCCAGGTACCTCAGGAGGGAGGGATTGGTCAGCTCTTCCACCTGTACGTTGCTCAAGAACGGTTTATCCTGCTGCTTTGAGGACAGTTCCTCCAGGAACCGGTTCATTCCGCCTTCGGCCATCCCTATGTCAAGACCGCCGACCTGCTCCTCAAGCCAGGCCAAGGCCTCGCTGAACGTGCAGTCTCCCTTCAGGGCAATGGCAAGGTCGATGACGTTGCCTCCCAGCTGCGTCCCGAAATCCATCCAGAGGTTCTTCCGGGTGTTGACCGAGAAGGAGGCGTTCCTGTCAGGACGGAGAGGGGAGTTGTACATCAGCTGCTCGCCACCGCATCTCGACATCACGGGCTCTATGCCCACGTGGGAAAGGATATCCTTGATCGGAATCATCTTTATCTCTTCTATTGTCATTGTATCATAATGTTTTATAAGACGTGAATTAAAGTGGGCGTTTACACTACTGTTGGACATCCATGGGCCACAGAAGTGCCAACGGAAGCGACCGGTATAGTGGGATAACGCCTAATGGGCACCCGACTATTCTATACTGGTTTGGTCGATATTGAGAGGGACATAGTGAAAATCCCTGTTGTACACATACTTCCTGTCTTCCTGCCTGATCATATCATACTTCATGAGAAACTTCTTCAGCTTGGTTATGATGGCCCTGGAACGGGTGAAGCCTATGCTTGAATAGCCCACTGAGAGCCGGTGCAGGAGATCCTGATATCCCATCCTGTCGATTCCTTCGAAAGCCTTGTCTAGGGCGGCACGGTGCAGATCCTCTGACATTAACTCATAATCGAATGAGATTATCTGTGCGCTGCGGTTGAAACTATAGTCCTTTGCCAAAACGGGAAGACCGTC
>JBGVAE010000071.1:0-4454 GCA_045224215.1 Candidatus Cryptobacteroides sp.
TTACATAAGGTGATGTGCCGGTTGCTGAGGAAATAGGGGACACGATCAGCGGAGATAGGAACTGTCCAAGATATAGTGCCGCAGAAAGCAAAGGCATGACAGTAGTCGCTGCATCCTTGCCTGCCTTCACGGAGCCGATTGTATTAAGGTACGGGACACCGATTCCATTGGCGACACCTATGACAGCCGAACCGGCAAGGAGAAATAGCAGAGAGCTCCCGGCCGAAAGGCAAAGGTATCCGGCGGCAAACCCCAGCGGCGCGACATACTTCATTTGCGCGGCGAAACGTTTCATCAAGGAACCGAAGGAGAGACCCACGAGGAAAGCCACAACGTCCAGTCCAACCATCGTGAGCGTCACGCCCATCTCGGAAAGGGTTCCGGAAGCGGTCAGGGCAAAGTTGGTGGGATAGATGAAGAAAAGGATCATCACCAAGAACATTCCTATAACCGACGGATGGAAGCGCTTCAGAAGCGAAATCGACACTCCGCCTCTTCCCTGCAAGCGCTCGTTGGGGAGGAACAACGCAACAAGTACGACGGCAAACAGTCCCAGCAGATAGACAAGGAAAGCGTAATTCCAGCAGATTCCGGCAAGAAACCCAGCAAGGAAGGTTGCTACGACTCCACCCATCTGGTTCATCGCGGCCGACAGGCCCATCAGGCCCGCCTGCTCCTCAGGAGGGAAATAATAGGCCAACAGGCCGGTCGAAAGCGGCATGATCATTCCTACGCTGACCCCCATCAAGGCTCGCATAACCAGAAGAAGCCAGATATTGTCCACGAAGAAGGCTCCGGCTCCGGAAAGCACATATAGGACAAGTCCCGTCAGTGCCAGGGCACGGGTTTTCATCAGGCGGCAGAGCAAGGGGAAAAACAGGTTCGTGAGTATGATAAAAAGCGCTGGAAGGCTCACGATGAGCTGGATGAGCAGTTGATTCAGTCCAGCGAAATGGGCACCGATCACGCCCAGCGCCGGAGCGATGGCGGCACCCGCCATGACTGTGAGCAGACTGATGGAGAGAATGGTGTACAGCAATCTCTTTTTCATGTTGATAATTATTAAAAAAAACGATGGAGATTGCAGCTCTACCAAGCTGCGAAAAGAGTCTTTTCGCGGGTGCAAAGATAGCATGTAAAGAATAATAACTATATTTAGACGACAGATACATGGACAACCACAACCAGATAACCAACAATGAAGATGTATAGCTTATTATTATGTGCCGCAATGCCATTCCTTGCCGGCTGCAAATCCCAAGAATCAACCGTTTATCTCACCCGCGAAATCTCCCCTGAATCCCTCGTCAGGATATATAAAGCCCTTGGTGTCGAAGCCGAGGGGAGAGTGGCGGTAAAAATCTCCACCGGAGAGGGAAGCAACCCCAATTACCTCAAGCCGGAACTCATCAAGGACCTCGTGTACGAAGTCGACGGAACCATAGTGGAATGCAACACTGCATACGGGGATGAACCGGAAGACAAGATGGATGAACGTACAACTTCGGAGAACCACTGGCAGGTGATCAGGCGGCATGGTTTCACCGACTATTTCCCAGTGGATATAATGGATGAATACGATGAGATCCGCATCCCGGTCAAGGACCAGAGCCATATCAAATACGACATCGTTGGCGGGCATATGGCCAACTACGATTTCATGATTGCACTGAACCACTTCAAGGGTCACCCTATGGGCGGTTATGGCGGAGCTCTGAAGAATCTTTCAATAGGCTGCGCCAGCAACAATGGAAAGGCATATATCCACTCTTCCGGTAAGATGGAAAAACTGGACATCGATAAACTCTGGACGCCTGAATACATAGGAGACCAGGACGGATTCCTGGAGAGCATGGCTGCTGCTGCACAGGCGGTTGTAAACTACTTCCGCCGCCAGCAGGGAATAATATTCATCAGCGTAATGAACAATATGTCCATTGACTGCGATTGCGTCGACCATCCTGAACCAGTGAAGCTCGAAGACTACGGCATCCTCGCATCAACTGACCCTGTGGCCCTCGATCAGGCCTGCGTCGACATCATCAACCAGCAGAAGGTCACTGCCACGAATGATCCTACTGACTTGCTCAGCAGGATCAACCAGCAGCACGGTACCCATACCATCGACCACGCCGAAGCAATCGGCCTAGGTTCGAAGCGGTATCGGATCGTAGAAATCGACAAATAGACAACAGCTAGCCAAGGAGTTCCTTTACTACCGTGGAAATGGTGCGGCCGTCGGAGAGGCCGGCGAGAGCCTTGTTGGCAGCACCCATTACCTTACCCATATCCTTGATCGAAGTCGCACCTACCTGGGTGATGATTTCCTGTACCTTTGCCCGGACTTCCTCGACGGAAAGCTGCTTCGGGAGATATTTCTCCATGACGGTCGCTTCTGCCAGTTCATTGTCCGCCAATTCCTGGCGGCCGGCAGCAACATATTGCTCGGCAGCCTCCTTGCGCTGCTTCACAAGTTTCTGGATCATCTTGAAGATATCTCCGTCGGTGACTTCCTTTGAGCCACCTTCGCTTGTCTTGAAAAGGAGGATTTCACCCTTTATGGCACGGGTTGCATTCATCGCTACGGTATCCTTGGCCTTCATGGCCTCTTTGATAGCTTCCTGGATCGTTTGTTCAAGTGACATTTTATAAATTATTTACATTTAACTTATTGCATCTGACTTAGCAGAACTTTCATCTCCGGGAGCAAGGCAGGAAGACCGGAGATGTCAGTCTGTGAGAAATGATAAGGGATGAGGACCTTGGGGCTGATGGCTCTGGCAGCATTGACACACTGCCCGACGGTCATCGTATAAGGCTGGTTAACCGGCAGGAAGGCCACATCGATGTCTTTCAACTCCGACATTTCAGGTATGTCCTCTGTGTCCCCAGCGATATAGATCCTGAGTCCATCCACGGTAAGCACGAAACCATTGTCCCGTCCTTTCGGATGGAATTGGGTATGTCCGTCGGTATAGTTGTATGCCGGGACGGCATCAAGGACGATATCACCAAGGATGGACATGCTGTCCCCGTTAGCCATTACGGTCCCCCACCCGAGGATGTCCGCACAGTTCGAATTGGTGACAAGGGTGGTCTTTCCATCCTCAGTCAGAGCCGCAACTGCGTCCTTGTCCAGATGGTCGCCGTGCTCGTGGGTTATCAGGATGACATCGGCCTTTGGAAACTCGACCGCATAATCCGTCGGCTTGCCCAATCCGCAGACAGGATCGACCTGGATCTGTTTCCCTTTATACGAAATGGCAAGGGATCCGTGCTTGACCAGGGTTATCCTGACCGGGACGCCGCTCTCGGTAAAGAAGGTCTCAGCCTCATACTTATTCACCGGCTTTCCGGCTTCAGTCCATGCGAGGTAGCCACCCTTGAGGTTATAAACGGTGTAACCTGCCTTGGACAGCTTGGCGGCAGCGGCTGCGCTGCGTTTACCGCTGCGGCAGTAAATTGCAAGCGGAGTCTCCTTAGGATATGCGGCCTCCACCATTGACATAAAGTCTTCCGAATACCAGTCACAATTGGATGCATCCGGAATATGGCCGGCAGCATATTCTTCGGATGTACGGACATCCACCAATGCAATCGAGCCTTCCTGGACAATCTGCTGGAAAGCATCGGAATCCAGGTCGGTATAAGCATCAGAGCAAGAGAAAAGGCCCAGAAGGGCGGAAACAAGCGACATGACTTTCATGATGATTATGCTTTCTGCAGATCTACTGTATATGGATTCGATTGGTAACTTCAGAGCCTCTGCCGCTTTTCCTGCCTCCCCTGCCATGGATGAAAGGGAGGAATCCTGCTTCATCGCATGCAGGAACAGTCAACGCTGCGCCTGCCAAAGCCGCGGCAGCGGCAGATCCTTTGATGAATTTTCTTCTGTCCATATTGAATAATTAAAATTAACACTACAAACTAGAACATACAAATATAAAAAAAAGCCTGGAGAACCAGGCTTTAAACTTCCTCCTTAAGTCGGGAGATCATATCATCCAAAGTACAGAACAACCCGGGGACAGTCTCGGGCGTGATGCTCTTGCAAAGAACCGCCTTTCCGACAGTATCCGGGACTTCGCTCAGTTCTTCCTGCATTCCTTTCCCCTTCGCTGTCAGTTCCACTATGATCTGCCTTGCATCGTTCTCCCCCCTTTTGCGAGTCAGGATTCCAGTGGATTCCATCCGCTTCAGCAACGGAGTCACGGTGTTGGTTTCAAGCATCAAACGCTTGGCGATGTCGTTCACCGGCTGCGCATCCTTTTCCCACAAGACCATCAGTACCAGATACTGAGGGTAGGTCAATCCATGCTTCGAGAGCAATGGATGATAGGCCTGCGTGAGAAGGCGCGAAGCTGGCTCTTGCAGTGACTATACACAACTTCCCTGAAGGAATGGCTGTAGGAGTCGCGATCGCCGGGGCCATGACTGCAGATTTCAACATGGCA
>JBGVAE010000072.1:0-8509 GCA_045224215.1 Candidatus Cryptobacteroides sp.
GAGAGGACGAGATTCGAACTCGTGGTACGCTTGAGACGTACGTCGGTTTAGCAAACCGGTGGTTTCAGCCACTCACCCACCTCTCCAGGGGTTGTGCCGAATGGTTTTGTCAAACCTTGATTTCGGTCGGGACTGCAAAGATATGAAAATTATTTTAATTTCATATCCTTCCTCAAGAATATCCGGTTGAAGATCTTTTCGATGAGCTCGCCTGGGCCTTCGAGGTGGATGGTGTTCTGAATATGGGTCAGGCTCTGTCCTGGAGCGAGGGCTGCTCCAGGTGACGAGGTCTCGATTTCGAAGAAAGGCCCCATGACGGCGCCGGTTTCGGTAGGGCCGTCGTTGTAGGAGTTGATCACGTCGCCGTCGAATGGGTTGTCCTGGGGGCCCCACTGGCCGTTGACGTAGTCGCAGTCCCCTTCCGGCACTGAATACTTAAGAATATTCAGAACCCCTTCCTCCGGGTTGAAACTGCCGCAGATGTCCTGCGCGCTGCCTCTCGGGAGGCCGATCTTCGAGCGGAACTTCCCGTCGATCTTGAATCGCACCATTCCGTCGGAGACTTCCAGGCGGTCGGCGGGGACTTTCCCGAAATATTCATCATTCACCTTCCTGCCGTCAAAGTCTTCATTGAAAGGAATATAAACCGTCGTGCCGGGGGTCGGAGGGTACATTCCCAGGAGCCAGACTGATGGCATGCCGGTTTCCTTCGTCCACTCTTTATCGCCCTTGTTGATGAGGGTGTTCTCCGTGCGGTAGGCTGCGAACCTCACTCCTTCAGGAATATCCAAACCCAGTAGTTCTTCTATTTCAGCCTTTTCAAGAAGCCTTACCACCCTTCGGATTCCGATGGTAAATTCTTTGCCGGAAGCGTTGCAGAGGGTCTGTTCCTTCACGAATATCGCCTCTTTGCTTGTAGATGATTCGACTTCGAAGGGCTCGGAATCTATGAATGCGGGCACGTCCCAGTTGGCGTATGTCTGCTCATCCCCAGGCTTGAAGAACCAGGAGAACGGGCCGCCTTCAGGGCCGATCCAGAAGCGTTCTTCGCCTCCGAATGGGTTGAATTGAGGGTTCACCATGCCTTCGGCCAGGGCCTTGTAGCTGATCCAGCCAAAACTTCTTCCATTTTCTCCTCCGGCGGTGGAGGTCATCACTCGTCCCTGGAGGGATGGTGCCAGGAGGACTCTCGCCTGGCCGTCGTTGCTCGTGAGTTCAAGTGTCGGATAGCCGTTGTCGGCAAGGAAGAAAGCATCGTAACCGTATGTTCCCATCTGATTGTTGTTTGTGCACGCGAAGACACCGGCCAGGATGGCCGTGGCCAGCATGGCAAGGGTCAGGCGTTGCATCGTATGTCGAGATTCAGCTCGTCAAGCTGCACCTGGTCAATCTCTGAAGGGGAATCGATCATCACGTCGCGTCCCTGGTTGTTCTTAGGGAAGGCGATGAAGTCGCGGATGGATTCCTTGCCGGCGAAGAGGGCGCAGACGCGGTCGAAACCGAAGGCCAGTCCTCCGTGAGGCGGGGCTCCGAAGCGGAAGGCGTTGATGATGAAGCCGAACTTGTATTCAGCCTCTTCCGGGCCGATTCCAAGGACCTGGAACATCCTTTCCTGGACCTGGGCTTCGTGGATCCTGATGGAGCCTCCACCAAGTTCGGTGCCGTTGAGCACGAAGTCGTAGGCATTGGCGCAGACCCTCTCGAGGTCTTCCTTCTTGTCGCTGTTGAACCAGTCCATGTGTTCCGGTTTAGGGGCGGTGAAAGGATGGTGCATTGCGTAGAACCTGTTGTCCTCCTCGCTCCATTCCAGAAGCGGGAAGTCCACGATCCACAGAGGGGCGAACACCTTCGGGTCGCGAAGTCCGAGGCGGTTGCCCATCTCGATCCTCAGAACGCCGAGCATATTCTGGACTTTGCGGACGTTGTCGCCGGACATCACCAGCACGAGGTCGCCGGTCTTGGCTTCCACCGCCTCGGCGATGGCCTTGAGATCTTCAGGGGAATAGAACTTGTCGATGGAGGACTTGACGGATCCGTCTTCGTTGAGCTTGATGTAGATCAGGCCCTTGGCTCCGACCTGAGGTCTCTTCACCCATTCGGTGAGTTCATCGGTCTGCTTGCGGGTGTAGCCGGCGGCTCCCGGCACGGCTATGGCGCCGACGTACTTAGCTCCGTCCAGGACTGCGAAGCCTCTTCCCTTTACCTTATCGGAGATCTCGTGGATAGTCATCCCGAAGCGTACGTCCGGCTTGTCGGAGCCGTACTTGTCCATGGCTTCGTACCAGCTCATCCTCGGGAGCGGATCCGGGATCTCTACGTCGAGTACGTTCTTGAAGAGGGTACGCATCATTCCTTCGAAGGTCTGAAGAACGTCTTCCTGCTCCACGAAACTCATCTCACAATCGATCTGGGTGAATTCCGGCTGACGGTCGGCCCTCAAGTCCTCGTCGCGGAAACACTTGACAATCTGGAAGTAGCGGTCGTAACCTGCGACCATAAGCAGCTGCTTGAAGGTCTGAGGAGACTGCGGAAGGGCATAGAACTGTCCGGGGTTCATCCTGGACGGGACCACGAAGTCGCGTGCTCCTTCCGGAGTGGACTTGATAAGGTACGGGGTCTCGATCTCCATGAAGTTCTGTGAATCGAGGTAGTTGCGGATCTCCTGGGCCATCCTGTGACGGATGGCAAGGGCCTTCTGGAGCGGGCCCCGGCGGAGGTCGAGATAGCGGTACTTGGCTCGGATGTCTTCACCTCCATCGCTCTCGTCCTCGATGGTGAAAGGAGGGGTCACGGACTTGTTCAGTATATTTATCCCGGAGACTTTGATTTCTATCTCTCCGGTAGGCATCTTCTGGTTCTTGCTCTCGCGTTCAATCACTTCACCGGTGACTTGGATGACATATTCACGACCCAGGGAGGTAGCGGTTTCTACCAGCTGAGGGTCAGCGTCCGCCTCGACTACGAGCTGGGTTATGCCATAACGGTCGCGGAGGTCGATGAATGTCATTCCTCCGAGTTTCCTCGACCTCTGCACCCATCCTGCGAGGGTGACTTCCTGGCCGACGTTTCCAATGCGGAGTTCTCCGCAAGTGTGAGTTCTGTACATATCGTTGTTCTTGAATATTCTGACAATCCGCAAATTTAGCAAATAATCACGAAGGTTGCTATCTTTGCACTATGGAAGTTAGAGCGAAGAAAGGTCTGGGCCAGCATTTCCTTACGGACCAGGGCATTGCAATGAATATAGTCGGGGCACTTCAAGGCAGCCCCGTCCTCGAAGTCGGCCCCGGAATGGGTGTTCTGACGCAGTACATGCTGGACAGGAGCTTGAAGGTCGTAGAGATCGACAAGGAGTCGGTTGCGTACCTCCGGAAGCATTATCCGCAGTTGGGCGAGGGCTTGATCGAAGGGGATTTCCTGAAGATGGACTTGTCCAAGGTGTTTCCGGGTCCATATTCCATAATCGGGAACTTCCCGTACAATATTTCTTCGCAGATATTCTTCAAGATTCTGGACCACAAGGACATCATCCCGGAGGTAGTGTGCATGATCCAGAAGGAGGTGGCCGAACGGATAGCCGAGAAGCCGGGCACGAAGACCTACGGCATCCTTTCCGTATTCCTTCAGGCCTGGTATGACATTGATTATTTGTTCTCTGTCGGTTCCGGTGCTTTCAATCCTCCGCCGAAGGTCCAGTCTGCCGTGATCCGGCTCACCCGGAATTCGCGCACGAGCCTGGGATGCGACGATAAACTCTTCCGCACCATCGTCAAGACTTCCTTCGGACAGAGGCGCAAGACCCTCAGGAATTCCCTGAAGCCCCTTATCCCGGCATCAAAGAAAGACGGACCGGCCAGCATCCTGACCGATCCGGTATTCGATCTCCGGCCTGAACGTCTCGGCGTGGAGGACTTCGTCAGGCTTACGGAACTGTGCACGCCTACTTGATCTGGAACCAGGTAGTTCGCCACTGCGGGCCTTCCTCAAACGGTGGCATCATGGCAATAGGCTTCAATGAAAGCCCGCCCACGTGGAGTTCCGGGCTTGGATTCATGATGGAGTTGCCTTCCACCTTGACGAGAGTGGCGTCAGCGATTTCTGCGCGTGTGACAGAGAGCGGATCCTGCTTTTCGAAACTGTCGGGATGGTCGGTCGCGAACACCAGGGGACCTGCCGAGAAAGTCACGTAGTGGTTCGTGAATCCGTTGTACCAGTTAGGAAAATTGTGTTCCTTCGGTCCAGCATTACGGTATTCCCATGTCTTCTCCAGTGTGCGGATTTCGAACGGGAACGCAAGCACGAGCTTGTCCCCGTCTTTCCAGGAACGCTTGACGGTGATGTATCCGTCCTTGACCTTCGCCTTCACCTCCCTGCCGTTGACAGCAGCCTTGAAGGAGGAGGCCCATTCGGGACTGTGGACAGCTATGATGAAGGACCCATGCCCCCTGACCACATATTCGGCGATTCCTGTCCTGGCGTAGTCTGACATCTGGTGAAGCTTGACCTGATTCCCGCGCACGGTGGTTTCGTATGAGCTTTCGCTGATGATGTTCGCATAGATGCCGTCCTTGCGGGTGTCGTACATATAGACCGGGATGTCTTCCAGCGCGGTCATGCCGCTGCTCCAGCAGCAGGCCCAGTCCCCGCGAGGGGTCAACTCGCCGTTGGTGCGTACATAGTACTCCCAGCGGAGTCCGTCTTCGGCGCGCGCAGCCATGAGGGCGTTGTAGGAAGATTTCTCAAGTTCGGAAGCGTACTTTCCGTCGCCGGTAATCTTCAGCATCTCCCAGGTGAAGTGCATCCATTCCATAACTGAACAGGTTTCGGTGCACTCGTAAGGTGCCCATTCAGCTACTCGGTTGAATATTTCCCAGCAGTAGTTGATGCCGCCCCAAGGCCCTCCAAGGGTGGTGAGATGGTTCGCCCTGATGCTTTCCCAGGCATTGGTGCAGGCCTTCAACAGACGCTCGTCGCCGAAGAGCCTGTACGCCTTGGCCATACCGGTGAGGCAGCGGTTCATCTCGTAGATCTTTCCGTTGCCTATCAGGGACACGTCGTAATCCTTGCAAGCGAGGGTTATTAGCTGCAGGCAAGGGGTATCGTCAAGTTCGAAGATGCAGCGGTCTATCATTTCCTTGACCTCCTTGACCGGCCTTTGGACATAGAGGTCGCACAGGGGATCCAGGATCCCGCAACCTGCCATTCCGCTGTGCATCCCGGTCTGGGCTATCTTGATGCCCTGGTCGAATACCGTCCAGTGGAGGAAACTGACGATGCGCAGGGCGCAGTCGGCATATTTCGGATCGCCGGTGGCGACGCTGGCTTCGGTGAAACCCTTGATCAGGTAGGCCATTATCCAGGTGTCCCAGTCCACTGTCATGGCTTCCGGCGAAGGACGGTGATAGTAGCGCTTGTCTTCGCGGTAGCATCCGAGGTAACCATCTTCCTCCTGGCGGGAAACCAGATAGTCGGCAACGGAAGTGAGTCTTTCGAGGACCGCAGGGTCTCCGGTGCGCTCGTATGCCTTCGCAGCTGCGTACATCCACTTCCCCGCATGCTCGCCCTGCCATCCGCCTTTGCCCTGTGCTATCATTTCCGGCGAGAAAAGTCGGATTGCATAGCTGTCCGGACTGTTGATGTACTGTGCAAGGCGTCCGTCGTATCCGGCATCCACCGCGTGGCCGAGCATGCCTCCGACCACTATGCTGAGAACTACGTTAAGTATCATATCTCTGGATTATTATTAACGGAAAATACTCATTGCTTGCGCGCAGGCGCGGGCATCGTGCATCGGGTACATCCTGAAGGCCATGGTGTCAACCGTGTCGTTGAGGTTGTCCTTTATGAAGTCCCAGATGCGGAGCGCATAGTCCGCACCGTCGGTGCAAGACTGGTATTTCCAGGCACAGAGGTTCGCGACAAAGGCCTCTGCCTGGACCCAAGGCTCCATCTGAGTGTCCACGTTGCCCTCGGAATCCTTCCCGTAAACGACGTATCCCTCTCCGGCCAATCCTTCCATTCCAGCCCTGTACAACTGCAGGCAGATTTCCTTCACACGGTTGATCTCGTCTATGTCCTTGATAGCATAGGCGGCATCCAGCAAAGACCAGGACGCTTCCAAGTCAAGACCGAACATGCATCCTTTCGGAGTCCGGTTCCAATTCCTGGCTGCAGACAGTTCCAGGTGGCCGGTCCCGGGATTGAAGAATCTGGTCACCATGACTTCGAGCAATCCGGAGATCACTCCGCGTAACGTATCGTCCCCCCACACCCGGTACAAGTTGGCATAGGCTTCCAGGAGGAACAGATGCGATAGAGCCACCTTGCTTTCGTCCTTCGGCTTGAAATCCCGCTCGAGAGTTTCGAAATAACCGCCCGAAACCGAATCGCGGAATCCCTTCTCTACGATCTTGAATATATTGACGGTCTGCTTTAGGACCTCTTCGTCCCTGGTAGCCCCATAGAACTCGCTCAAGGCATAGATCGCCAAGGCCTGGCCGGACAGATGGGCGTCGGTGTCCATCTTTTCGCCCCAGGAATCCACCGAAGTGTAAGCACCACCGTATTTATGGTCCAGGAAATGCTGCAGGAAGTAGTCCTTGGCATTCATGGCCGGCATAAGATATTCCTTTTTCCTGAATCTCCTGAAGGCATTTGAGAATGCCCAGAGGATCCTGGCGTTGAGGTGTTCCTCGCGTATGTTTTCCTTGTTGTAGAATCCCCCGCGCGGGTCCTGCATCCCAGCCCAGAATTTAAGGATGTCCCATTCGAGCACTTGCCTGACCTCTTTCATCAGGGTATCAGTCCTTTCAGTCATATCGTGTCAATTTAGAATTATTACAAAGTCTTGATGTGGATGTTGCGCCAGCGGACCTTGATGCCGCCTCCGTCGTGGATCTGCAGGCAGATGCGTCCGTGGCCCTTACCGATTGCCTCATCGGTCAGGTCCGTCATAGGCTCGCCATTTAGCCAGGACTGGAGACGATCGCCTTCCAGGCGGATCCGCATGGTATTCCATTCGCCGTATTTGAGGATATTCTCCTGTTCGTCCGGAATCTGGTACAGCCAGCCACGGCCGTAGGACTCATAGACTCCGCCAGTGTCGCAGTTAGGAGGAGCGACTTCGACCTGCCAGCCGTTCACCTTGACCCCTTCCGGAACTACCGAGCGCACGAATACTCCCGAATTGCCGTCGGCCTCCTGCTTGAACTCAAGCGTAAGGTCGAAATTGTCGTAATATTCATCGGTTCCGAGGTAGCCGTAGGCCTTGTCCGGGCCGCTCTCGCAGACCAGGCAGCCTTCGTCGTCGACATACCAGAGCTCGGTGCCGTAGTTGATCCAGCCGGCGAGGTCCCTGCCGTTGAACAGATCTTTCTCAACTGGCTCTGCGGCAGGAAGTTCCTTGATCTTGATGTTCCTGAACCAGGCCGGGTAGCCATGGTCCTGGAGGCAGATGTGGCCGGTGCGGGACATGCCGTATTCAGTGCACTCAGCCCATTTCCCGGAAGCCTTGCGCTCGAACCAGTCTGCGCTCCAGGCATCGAACTCGACGGTCACCTTTCCGTTCAGGAGGTAGGTCACATGGCCGTTGTCGAAAATGATTTCGGACTCGTTCCACTCCCCTGCCGGCTTGAGGTCGCGGGTCTCGAAATCAGGAACGTACATCGCATAGTCCACCGCGCAGCGCTGCCACGGCTCCAGGACGTAGCCGTCATTCATCTCCGTGAAATTGTCGTCGTCGATGAGCTGGTATTCAGGACCGGTCACGTAAGGCACATCGAAGCAGTTCCTTTCCACGACATGGTAGAGCATGCCGCTATTGCCGCCCTTGCTGATCTTCCATTCCCACTTCAGGTCGAAGTTGGAATATTCCTTGTCGGTGACTATGTAGCCGTTGGCGTCGCTTCCCTCGCCCTGGGCCTGGATGGTTCCGTCCACGACGGTCCACGGGCCGGTGAGAGAGTCTCCGTTATAATCCCTCCAGCCGTCAAGGGTCTCTCCGTCGAACAGGAGCTGCCAGCCTTCGGCTTTCTCCTGGACGGTAAGGGTGTTCTGCTTCTGTGTGCATCCGGCTGCGAAGAGCACTGCCAGGCAGGCGGCTCCGAGCCAATAAAGCATATTCTTCATATCCATAAAGTGTATAATTCCGTCAGATTGTAAAGAGTCCGATGATGAGGAAGAACAGAACGATGAGCAGTACTACCGAGATGGTCACGCAGCCGCAACCCAGCTCGATACCTTTCTTGGCTCCTTCGGTGAATCCCTTGTCTCCTTCTCCGCTGCGGGAGAACAGCAGGCCGAGCAATCCCCCGACCAACGCGCAGATAAGAATGAATTTAAGCATAGTGAACAAATTTAATTCTTATCTTTGTGAAAACCGAAAAAATTTAATCAAAGAATATGTTCCCAAAAGAAACCTACATCGCCAGAAGGAAGACCCTGCTGGAGAAAATGTCTCTCTGCGCACCTGAGGGCAAGCGCGGAATAGCCCTGTTCGTGGGCAATGTGG
>JBGVAE010000073.1:0-5347 GCA_045224215.1 Candidatus Cryptobacteroides sp.
TTCTTACACGGTACCCTATTGCGCGCCACGGCGGTACCCATTTGCCCGCCACGGCCGGTACCCTTTCAGCGCTACCCGCACCCACACCCATCCCAATGGCATCAGGCTGCTATTGTAAGATTTATAGACTACCTTTGCCATACCTGATGTCATTATTTGGTTAATTAGAGCGCAATACAAATATAATCAAATAGATTGATAAAAGCGATAGCTATTCCTTTGATTATCAAAAGAATAGCTATATTTTTATGGGCGCGTCAAGAGGAAGGGAGATACCCTCCCGGAGGCGTGTCCACCCCCGGACACGGGCAGGGGGAGGGGCCCGTTGGATACAAGTTCCCGCCCGAGGGCGGGAACGCAGGAGACAATGGGAGGGGCCGGAGCGAAGCGGAGTCCTCCGGGAGGGTATCTCCCTTCCTCCTTCAAGATCAAACACAAGCACAACAAAAGAGGGCGACCTCAAGTCATCTTGACTTTTTATATCAGATTGTTGTCCTAGTGTAGCCATCCCATTTTCTTTCTCGTGCAAAGAGTTCCGAAAGCTACTGGTTTCTGCAGAGGACTTCGGCAAGCATGCAGCGGGCGGAGCCGCCTCCAACAGATTCTATCGTAGGGATGGATACAGGAAGGATGGTGCAATCTTTTCCAATTACGGCAAGTTGATTTTCAGAGAAACTATCCTTCGCCGTTTGTGACATTACAACGAAACTTTCTCCCCTTATATTCTTGACTTCCAGGATATTCCCTGCAAATTTGCACATTTGCTCAAATGATATTCCCACGACGGTCTTTCCTGAAGCAGTGAGACTGGACTCTATTTCAGATAGTTCCGGAGGAGATATTATAACGTCCTTGCAAAGGACTGCAAAACAGCTCCCTATAGACATTACCACGTTTGTGTGATATACAGGATTGCCGTTTTTATCAAGGGCGTCGAAAACGATAGGACGATACCCTTCTTTCCTGCAGAATTCATCAAGGACGATTTCTGATGTACGAGGAGAGCGGCAGGCATATACAATCCTATTCTTCCTGTCCAGGACCATACTGCCGGTGCCTTCCAGGAACTTCCCCTTTTCCTCCCATACAGACAGGTCCAGAACCTTCTTTATACCAGATTCTTCCATTATGGTAGTAATTATCTTCGGATCCCTTTCAGCCCGCCTGTTCGGAGCCAGCATCGGATAGAGGACCAAGGTTCCGTCTTCGTGGGTAGAGAACCAATTGTTCGGGAATATCGAATCACAGGTTTCTGGTTCCGGAGTGTCATCAACGACAATTAGAGGAATATCTTTTGCCTCAAGCAAACGGACCATTCCGTTGAATTCGGCGAGAGCAAGAGCCTGTGAATCTTTATCATTCATTTCATTCTGGAACTTATTGCTCCCAGCTGTCTGGAAGTTGTATCCAAAACGAACCGGCCTAACCATCAATAGCTTAGTTGTTTTTCTTTTTGAAGAAGAAATGGAGATCATCAGGTTTCTAATTGAAAAGAATATTGAGAACTGTCCGATCGCCAGAACCCAGTCATGCCGGATAAGTCCGTATATTATTATCATTACAGAACCTATCACGGCCAGGATCCAGTGCCCTGTCGGAAGAATGGAAGTATTTCTCCTATAGCTATAAACAAGCTGGTAGATGGAACGTGATTCATAGACAGTTTGTCCAAGGACTCCGAAAAGAAGAAGTTTCAACGGAACGTCCTTATTGTGAAGGAAAGTCTCTGTAAAAGTGGGTAAATCCTTGATTATCAAGGCTAATATCAAAATAGGGAAAACAGCCTGCAGTACAATCAAAGGTTTTGAGACCTTCTTGTAAAGACCCAGGATGCTGATGTTCCACATATAGGCATAATATCCAACACTCTCTCCGAATATGATTGAGAAATCCTTTCTCAACCATCCGTAAATATACAGTATTACAGCTCCTACGCTACTCAGGATCCAATATATTCCAGGAGATTCCACCCTCTTGGACTTCTCCGACATGTACCATTGGATGAGGATACGGGAACCGTAGATTCCCATACCGGCAAGACCGAGGAGATATACCCAAAGAGGACTGTTCATCTATCAGGAAGGATTTGTAGTTCCGTAGAATCTCAGGAACACTTTTTCTTGCATATCCTTATCAAGAGGTCTGACGATCGAGCGGATCATATGGACAGGGAAATCCTTCATTTTCAATACTATCATCGCATCAACACAATTATTGAACGAAGGATCTACATTGAAGCAAGCTACTCTTGCCCCGCAACTGAAGTATTTCCTGAAAAGCACAGGAAGCCTGTATTTTCCATCCGAAAGGGACGACTGCAACTTGTCATAAGCATCGATGTTACCTTTCGGAACCACGCAAAGAAGAGATTCCGGATCGACGCGGAGGTAATCAGGTTTGAAAGGATTTGTAGCCTTTGCAAATCTTTCTCCTTCATGCAGAGGAAGATCCCTTTCAATGAAATATATTCCCAGACTCTTGTAGAAATCAGGAAACAGGTCGCTTATACTCACCGTCCCGATGCAGCAGTTGCACTGAGGATCTTTGATGAGAGCAACGGTAAGACCGGCAAGCATAAGTTTGAGCGGAAGAACTTCTCTTTGATATTTAAGTGCGACGAAGGACCTTCCAAGTTCCATGGCGTGAGGGAGGACATCATCCGCAGCAGGACCATATTTTAGAAGGCTTGCAGTGTAAAGTCCGTCAATACCATGCTTAGGTAATATTTCTGAACCATACCCAACCCTGTAGGATCCCACTATATCCCTATTTTTAATATGCCATAATATAAGATGCTTGTAATAAGTGTCATACGAATCTGTATCCAGAGCTTTGCCGGTTCCTTCACCAATTGAACGGAAAGTTTCTTCACGGAGCCTGTATAGTTCCTTCATTACAGCCGGAGCATCATCTGCATCTATGAGATAAGACCTGTAGTCTCCGGTTTGAAACAAGATATTCCCTTCCTGCGCTTCCATTTGCGAACGGACGGAATCCTGGTCGGCAGGAGCGGAAAGGTCTTCCATTTCAACCGATGAAGTATTACTGGTCACAGGAATACACTGGGATTCAAGAGCATAACAGCGGTTTCTGAGATATTTCCCCAGAGTCTTGAGATCCATCCCTTCCACCTCGTCCTTGGATATTGGTTTGCCTATCCTGACTTTGATTGTCATACCCTTCTTGTTCATAAGCTCCCTCACAAGACGTACGGTGCGAAGCATAGGATGTATTCGTCCAAGGCGATGGAACAGAGTGGAATTGCATCCATCGAAATACACAGGTACAACAGGCAGTCCGGAGTTCTTGATTATCTTGATGATATTGTCTGCCCAAGGTTTGTCTTCGACTACTTTCTTGTCCTGCCATGTGGAGACCTCTCCTGCTGGGAAAAGGCCGAGAGGATGTCCGGAATCAAGATGTCCGAGAGCTTCCCTTATTCCAGTTATGCTCTTGGTTCCCGCAGAGGAGAAATTATCTACAGGAATGAACCATGAAGACAGGTTTCGTACCTTTGCTAGGAGGAAGGTTGTCAATATCTTGAAATCAGGTCTTTTAGAACCAATCAAAGCATTGAGTATGAGGCCTTCTGCTCCTCCGAAAGGATGGTTTGAAACCGTGATGAAACCTCCTTCCGAAGGGATGTATCCTTCTTGTTCCTTGAGAATATCATAAGAGATTCCCATCTCTTTAAGGACAGCATAGGAAAAATCCGGACCATCCAGTTCGGCAATGCTTTCATAATGCCCGTTAAGCTTTCCAAGTCCTATCAGACGATAGAGGAATCCGGCCAGGATATTTCCTCCGAAACCTTTCAGTCCAAGAGCATTACGTAAGCCTTCTTTGTCAAGAAGAACCTTGTCTGACATAAATATTTTATAATTTTTTTACCAAAGGAAATTGTTGAACGGATAGCGGCCGGCATGGATTTCTGCTACCATCTTGTACAGGTCGTTCCTTAGTTTTTCTATGTTGGTCTTGTTTATGGCCGACATAAAGATACAAGGGGTCTTTTCCTGAGCTATCCAGCTGTTCTTCAATTCTTCGAGGGAGCGGTTTTCGTTACCCTTCGGGGTAAGCGAAAATTCGTCATATTCTTCATAAGTATATGCATCTATTTTGTTGAAAATGACATATACAGGTTTGTCTGCCGCTCCGATGTCCCTTAGCGTCTGCTCGACGACTTCCATCTGTTCTTCAAATCCCGGATGTGAAATATCCACGACGTGAAGAAGGATGTCAGCTTCCCTTACTTCGTCCAAGGTACTTTTGAAAGCCTCAACCAGTTGGGTAGGAAGCTTCCTGATGAAGCCTACGGTGTCGCTGAGCAGGAAAGGAACGTTCTCGATAACTACTTTCCTTACGGTTGTATCAAGTGTTGCAAAAAGTTTGTTTTCAGCAAATACGTCGGATTTTGCAAGAAGGTTCATTATGGTGCTTTTGCCGACATTGGTATATCCCACCAGAGACAGCCTGACCATGGAACCTCTGTTGCTTCTCTGAGTTGCCATCTGCCTGTCTACCTTCTTCAACTGCTCTTTAAGAAGGGAAATACGGCTTTTTACGATTCGACGGTCAACCTCTATCTGGGTCTCACCCATACCTCCTCTGGTACCCATACCTCCCCTCTGTCGCTCGAGGTGGGTCCACATACCTGCAAGTCGAGGAAGCATATAGTTATAGCGCGCCAACTCAACCTGCATTTTGGCATATGATGTCTTTGCCCTTTGAGCGAATATTTCCAGGATAAGGCTGGTGCGGTCTATTACTGAACTGCATTTGATAACTTTCTCGATATTCCTTTGCTGCATTCCCGTAAGTTCATCATCGAAAATCACATAGGAAATCTCGTTATCTTCGCAGTACTGAGCTATTTCTTCAAGCTTTCCGCTCCTTATGTATGTGGATTTTTCCGGTTTGTCAACCCTTTGTACGAACTTCCTGTCCCCTGTCGCACCTGCGGTCTCAGCAAGAAACTCAAGTTCGTCGAGGTATTCATATACCTTCCTTTCGTCGTCATTCTGTTTTATTATTCCGACGAAAACAGCTTTTTCAATTTTTTGGTTTTCTGCCATTATTAGTAAAAAAGGCCATCCGATTTGGACGGCCTTTTCATTTTTTAGACTAGTTTTACCTAAGCTGGAAGATAACCGGGAAGGTATAGGTTACCTTCACAGCGCGGTCACGCTGCTTACCTGGCTTCCACTTCGGAGAACTCTGGACAACCCTGACAGCTTCCTTGTCGAGGGAAGAATCGACTCCCCTGAGCACCTTCACGTTGGTAACGGAACCGTCCTTTTCAACAGTGAACTGGAGGGTTACACGACCCTGGACACCGTTCTCCTTT
>JBGVAE010000074.1:0-5256 GCA_045224215.1 Candidatus Cryptobacteroides sp.
ATCCGGAAGGTTACGTAACACACTGATCAAGAAGATGCCGAAGAAAAGATTACTATTCAAGGCCAGCAGGGAGAATTATGTCACCACTCTGGCGAAGCTTTTCGAATACGCTACAGACAATTTCGCAGGGAGACCGCTGTCCCGCTTCGTGGACGGAGGACAGGAATATACCTACGACAGTTTCAAGCACAAATGCCTGGAACTGTCACAGCGTTTCAACCGTTTCGGGATCAGCGCTGGAGACAAGGTGGCCATCCTCTCCAACAACATGCCAAACTGGACGGTTGCGATGTTCTCGTGCGTTCCGTTCGGAAGGGTCACCGTGCCTATACTTCCGGATTCTTCGGAAAGCGAAGTGACCAATATCCTCACCCACTCTGAATGCAAGGCCATATTCATCGCGAAGAAGATGCTAGGCAAACTCAACGATGCAATCAAGGAAAAGATGACCTTGGTCATAGACATCGAGACCTTCAGCCTTATCAAGAAGGACGACCACGCGTTCACTTGCGAAGGTCATAGCGCCGAACCCCAGGCAGACGACCTGGCTTCCATCATCTACACTTCCGGAACTTCAGGCAAGGCAAAAGGCGTGATGCTCAGCCACCGCAATTTCTGCCAGAACATAATAGCAGCCTACCACGCTCAGAAAGCAGGAAAGAAAGATCGCTGGTTGTCCATATTGCCTATGTCTCACACCTACGAGATGGCATTCAGCGTCCTGTACCCGATCTATGCCGGTGGCTGCGTGAACTACATCCAGAAGCCACCTACCCCTACGGTCCTCATCAAGGCCATGAAGGAGGTCAGGCCTACGATAATGTGTTCCGTGCCACTCATCATCGAAAAGATATACAAGAACAGCGTAGTACCGGCCATCGAGAAGAGCAAGACCCTGACCTGGTTGAAGAAGAACATCCCGGGGCTCCTGTACTGGCTCGTAGGCCGGAGGTTGTACAAGACCTTCGGAGGAAAGCTCAAATTCTTCGGAATCGGAGGTTCGAAACTGGATCCGACAGTAGAAGAATTCCTCAACAAAGCCAGATTCCCCTACGCTATCGGATACGGACTGACCGAAACCGCCCCGCTCATTACCAATGCCTGTGTCGGCAAGACAGTAGTCGGATCGATCGGAGTACCGGCATACAATGTTGAAGTAAAACTCCAGAACGTCAATCCGGAAACCGGAGAAGGAGAGATTATTGCCAAGGGCGACAATGTCATGCTGGGATATTACCGCGATCCGGAGAGGACCCGGGCCGCCCTTACCGATGACGGATGGTTCCGCACAAACGACTTGGCTTCAGTGGATTCCAAGGGAAGATATTATATTAAAGGCCGCCTGGGCAACATGATAGTCGGACCTTCCGGAGAAAACATCTACCCGGAGGAAATCGAGCAGGTCATCAACGATATCAGCGGTGTCGAAGAATCCCTTGTCATCGAGCATGAAGGGAAACTCGTGGCACTTGTCAAGTTCGACGACGACCTGGTTGACTGGAATGAACTCGAAAAACAGGATAATTTCTACGAGAAACTCGAGGCCCATGAAAAGGCCGTCATGGAATATGTCAACAAGAGGGTAAGCAAGCAGTCCAAGATCGGCGAGATCAAGGCCATGAGGGAGTCATTCGAAAAAACTGCAACCCAGAAGATCAGGAGATTCAAGTATTTACATTGGGGCCAGTCGGATAAGGAGAAGGACGTCAAGAAGGATTAAAACCGGGGTTCGCTTCAAAATAGGGCATGTTCGAAAGATTATCGCCATGAGACCAATCAATAACATGATCTTCAAATTGGCCGCGACCCTGATGATAATCAGCATCGCCGGCTGCCAGGGCGACCTCATCGAAATCGACGGCAGCAGCAGTGTATCAACACTGACAGATCCCGAGCTGTCCTGGAGCGCCTCTTCCTATGAGGCCACGATCGGAGCCGAGAACTCCTTTCCTGCCCTAACCAACACTCACAAGGTCGATGTCACTTACACATCGAGCGACGCGAGTGTCGCTTCGATAGCATCAGACGGAACCATCACTCTCGTCGGAGCCGGATCCACGACCATCTCGGCATCATTCGAAGGGAATGACACCTGCAAGTCCGCCTCGGCATCATACTCACTTGTCGTCACAAGCACTGCAGACGACGGTGCAGGCAGCTACACATTCCCGAGTACGGGAGACGCTTCATCAGACGACGATATTTCCAATACCACATTCACCCGCAAGATAACAATACCGGCGACGAATACATTGTCTATGAATTGACCGGAGGCACCTCAGTAAGCCTCAGCAGCTACAGCGGTGGCGGTGGCCAGGGAGGACCTGGGGGCGGAGGCGGTCCCGGAGGACGTTGGTAAAAGTACCATCAGACGATATATTCAAGTTTTTTTATTATTATTGGACATGAAAAAGATAAGCATCATAATAATTGCCTTGCTCTACGTACTGCCAGCAGGCTTGAAAGCCCAAGGTACGGACAATGAGCTGGAAACCGACTTCGGAGCCCGCTTCAACGTCACGGCAGACAAGAAGATTTCACAGGGTTTCCACTGGACTGTGGACGCGGAAGCCAGGCTGGAGGACAAATTCTCCAGCATCGGTCGCTTGCAAGTCGGAACAGGTCTGACATATAAGATCAACGACTACCTGAAGGTCGGTGGGGGCTATGTGTTCATGGAGAACAAGAATTCTTCGGACGAGTGGAAGATACGCCATCGTATCTACGGAAATGCCACTCTCGGATTCCGTGCCGGTGCATGGAGGTTCTCTCTCAAGGAAAGGCTGCAGCTGACGCACCGGGATGTCAACAACAAGTACCAGACAACACCTAACTCCCTTACCTTGAAGAGCCGCTTCAAGATTGCCTACAAGGCCGACAGGGATTGGACACCATATGCATACGCAGAACTCAGGAACGTATTCAACGACCCTGCCTGCAGCGCGACTTGGAGCACCTCCAGCCAGGCTTATTCGGATTATTCCTTCCTTGGCTATACCGACACCTATTTCAACAGGTTAAGGGGTTGTCTCGGTACAGAGTTCAAAATCAACAAGCAGAACGCTTTGGATCTATTCCTTCTGCTGGACTACAACTATGACAAGGACATAGACACCAACAAGGAAGGAACCAAACTCAAGTCCCTGACCTACGACAGGAAACTGATGACTTCAATCGGAGTCAGCTACATATTCTCCTTCTAAGGAGCGGAAAAATATCATTCATGAACTGCGAAACGCTGCTGAGCCAGCGTTTCGTATTTCGTTCCCGGACGTCCGTAATTAGCGTAAGGGTAGATGGATATTCCCCCGCGCGGAGTGAAGAATCCTGTGACTTCAATATATTTCGGATCCATCAGTTTGATGAGGTCCTTCATTATCGTATTGATACAGTCTTCGTGGAAATCCCCGTGGTTGCGGAAACTGAAAAGATACAGTTTCAGCGACTTGCTCTCGACCATACGTACGTCAGGGATATAAGAAATCCTGATTTCGGCAAAGTCAGGCTGGCCTGTTATAGGACACAATGTAGTGAATTCAGGGCAATTGAAACGCACCCAATAATCATTCTCCGGATGCATGTTCTCAAAGGTCTCAAGGACCTCGGGAGCATAGTCGGTGCTGTAGTCAGTCTTGCTGCCCAGGGCGCTCAGACTCCCGCGTTCTCTCTTTTCTGCCATTGTCAGTCAATGTTAAATTTGAATGGATTGTAGGATATTCCCTTATCGAAGGCATCCTCGCCTTCATATTTCTTCAGCCATTTGACAACTGAGGCTGTCAGCGGAAGGATGAAAAACTCGTAAAGTACCTTGGCGGTAACCTGGCAGGCAATCATTGTAAGGACAGTCTTGAATCCCTGTCCCCAGAACACGATCGGTATGAAAATCAATGAGTCCACAAGTTCTCCGAAAAGCGAAGACAGGATGGCACGGACTCCGAACTTGCGTCCGTTGTCCTTAACCTTCATCTTGCTCATCGTCATTGCGTTGACATTGGAACCGACCAGGAAAGCCATGAGAGAGGCGAACAAGGTCTTTGGAACTGCTCCGAAGACATAGGCAAATGCCTCCTGCCCGTTCCAGAAAGGAGCCCCTGGCAAGGCCAGCACAAGCTGGGCGACCAGCATGAAGAAGAAATTCATGGTGAAGCCGGTCCAGATGACCAGGCTAGCCTTGCGGTAACCATAGACCTCGCTTATGCAATCATTAAGTATGTATGACACAGGGAATATGATTACGGCACCCGGAAGTACACACCAATCCCATAACTGGAATATCTTGACTGCGAACAGATTCGAAGCGAGAAGGCAGACATTGAACAGAACTGCCAACCATAAGAACACCGGAGAGAGTTTCCCCCGCCCTATTGATTTGTTTTCAGACATAAAACTTGTTTTTATAGTGGTACCAAGCACACTTGGAGAAGCCATAAGTCCTTCTCCTCGGGCGCAAAGATAGGAAAAAATGGATGAAAAACAAGAATAACCATAAATTGCTATTGATTATCTCAGACTTAATTGATTATCTTTGCGGAAAACATTAAAACCTACACGATTGAAACCACATTCCGGACCCCTGTTTGCGTTCACTCTATTTGGAACTATCCTGATTCTCCTATCTTTGGGAGTGCCATGCTCGTGGGCGCAAAACCGTCAGAAAAGCCTGACCCTACAAATCACAGTACTCTCAGACACGGACGGGCAACCTGTCACAGGTGCCTCATGCCTTCTTGTCGACTACGGAATCTTCGACATCGCCGACCTCGATGGAAACGCTCACCTTGATAAAGTACCTTCCGGAAAGGCAACACTATCCATCCAGATGCTCGGATTCGAGGATTTCACTCAAACGTACAACTTCCAGAAAGACAGCACATTCAGCGTACGGATCAAGGAGTCATCCCTTGTACTTGAGCAAGTCGTCGTTACGGCAAAACCAAGTTCGACCGGGGCATCGACCAGCTCGACAATCGGTCGTATGGCCATCGACCATTTGCAGGCCACCAGCCTCAAGGACATCATGCAACTGCTGCCTGGCCAGCTGATGACTTCTTCGGACATGACCTCTGAGGCTAAGATCACCCTACGTAATGCCAGCGAAAACACAGCCAACAATGCTTTCGGAACGTCCATCATGGTCGATGGCGTACCGATTTCGGACAATACATCTCTCGGTACGAACGCCGGCACCGGAGTGGACCTCAGGCAGATCAGCGCCGACAACATCGAATCCGTCGAGGTAATCCGAGGCATTCCTTC
>JBGVAE010000075.1:0-3608 GCA_045224215.1 Candidatus Cryptobacteroides sp.
AGGTGGTCCCTCCGAAACCTGATTACTGGACCCGTTCCCTGATGACGAACGTGAACTTCATCCAGAACAGTTTTACCAACTGGGCGAAGGGAGGTTACAACAATTACGCCCTCAGCGCTTACATTGACGGAAAGGCTGACTGGAAGAAGGACGAGATGTACTGGAACAACCGTCTCCAGCTCGACTACGGCTTCCTGTATTCAGATGACAAGCCGCTGATGCAGAAGAACAAGGACCGGATACTTCTCGAAAGTACCTGGGGTTACAAGGCCACCAAGACCATGAGCTATACGGCCAAGTTTACGTTCCTCAACCAGTTTACCAGCGGTTGGACCTATCCGACTCCTTCGGTGGCTGAAGGCGAGGAGCCGACCAGCCAGATGTGGAAGGACGCCAGGGTGCTGAAGTCCGATTTCTTCGCCCCTGCAATCGTGACCCTGGGTCTTGGTGTGGACTGGGTTCCGACCAAGTGGCTCACAGTCAACTTCGCTCCTCTGACCGGAGGTTTTACCATCGTCGGCAGGGAGAAGCTCAGGAAGAATAACGGTATGGACAGGAGGAAGGAATATGAGGATGCAACCTTGTATCCCGACGCAAAGGACGATGACGGAGTCTACTACACTACAGGTTATTACTACCGTCCGGCCAGGTTTGAATTCGGTGCTCAGCTCACGGCAGATGCCAAGGTCAAGATCAATGACAATTTCGAAGGATCCACCCATCTGCTCCTGTTCTCCAACTACCTGAAGAATCCTCAGAACCTGAGGGTCAACTGGGACACCAGGATGATGTGGAAACTGAACAAGTTCTTCTCCCTGAACCTTACCACCAACCTTATCTACGACGACACAGTCCTCATCGTGGACGAGGCTTACCCTGACGGCCACAAGGCCATACAGCTCGCGGAAGCCCTCCAGTTCGGCTTCACGTACACCTTCGCCAGCAAGAAGAAATAGTTCCGGCCATGCAGGAGCGTTTCGACAAGTTCCTGTCTGGATTGCTCCCGTACAACGGGGCGGTCCTCCTTGCCGTGAGCGGAGGTGTCGATTCCATGGTCATGGCAGACTTGTTCCTGCATTCTTCGCCTAGGCTGAAAATGGCGATAGCCCACTGCAACTTCCACCTGAGAGGGGTGGAAAGCGATTCTGACGAGTCCTTTGTCAGGGAATGGGCGGAGAATAACGGCCTTCACTTCTTCAAGAAGGATTTCGACACCAGGGAGTATTCAGCCTCCGGCGGGGTCAGCATAGAGATGGCTGCCCGGGAGCTACGGTATGCCTGGTTCGCAGACTTGTGCGGAACATATGGGTACTCTGCAGTGGCCGTCGCCCACAATGCCAATGACAACGCGGAGACCATGGTTCTCAATCTTCTCCGTGGTACCGGGTTGAAAGGAATCACGGGAATCAGCCGCAAATCCACACTTCCCGGGAGCGAGACCCTGCTCATCAGGCCGATGTTGGATTTCACCAGGGAGGAGATCAAGGAATATGCCCTCTCAAGGAATATCCCCTGGCACGAGGACAGCACCAATTCCGATTCAGCATACAAGCGCAATCTGATCCGGAACGAGGTGTTTCCGTTGCTGGGCAGGATAAATCCTGCCTATGTCCGGACCCTCAATGCCGACATCGCCCGTTTCGCCCAGGTCCAGGAGGTCGCGGAAGACTTTTTCCAGGATTTTGCTCCGGCCGTTTCAGAAAAGGACGGGGAAGGGATCAGTATCTCCATTCCTAAATTGCTAGCTGCACCCCATAGAGATTATCTTCTCTATCGTCTGACGGAGCCATACGGCTTTACTCCTTCTGCCCTTTCCGATATTTCGAGGCTTTTGGAAGAAAGCAGACCGGTAAGCGGAAAGCGTTTCTATTCAGATGGTTACGAGGCTTTTACGACCAGGGATTCATTGGTTATTGTCCCTCGGGTGGAATCTGCCGGAGGAGATTCCAGCCTGATAATCGAAGGGGAGGGAGAATATTCCTTGGGAGGAGTGGCTTTTGTCGTAGATAGTATTGTACCGGAAGACGTCCGTCAGCCCGAAGGTACGCTGGTGATGGATATTCATTTCCCTTTCACCGTCCGCAAATGGAAGGCTGGGGACTGGATGCGCCCGCTGGGAATGAGTGGCAAAAAGAAGCTGAGCGATGTTTTCGTGAGCCTCAAGATGTCGCTCATTGAAAAGGAAAAAGCCCTCGTCATAGCTGACGAAGGCTCCCATGTCCTTGCTCTCCTTGGCCGGAGGATCGATGATTCAGTCAAGATAACCGATCCATCCTCGAAGCCGGAGGGCTTCATCCGTATCAGGATTATCTGACTTCCATTTCGAAAGGCAGCCTTGCGAAGACCAGGTCACCGTTACCCTTTGTCCAAGTCTTCTGCCATTCGAGCAGGGTCTTGGCTACATATTCGAAAGGAGTGCCGCTGAAGGCATTTACCATGATTTCCTCATTGTCCTTGCCTTTGCCCATCTGCTGGAGGATCTGTTCCATGAAGCCGGCAGGTTTCGGATAGGCTACTACGCCCCAGTTGTCGAGGTCGCTGTCTCCGGCGATTGAAGCCGTGTAGCGGATGGCGTCTTCGAGAGTGCCGATTTCATCGACCAGCCCGATCTTGATGGCATCCCTTCCGGTCCAGACACGGCCCTGGGCAATGCTGTCCACAGCCTCGTATGTCTTGTTCCTGCCTTCTGCAACGATAGTCACGAAATTGGTGTAGATGTCATCGACATATTTCTGCATCCACTCGGTTTCCTCTGCGTCGAAAGGTCTGGTGAGGGAGATCATGTCTGAGTGCTTGTGGGACTTCACCGGGGTCATGTTTACGTGTACGACATCCTTGAGGGTCTTGCCGAACTCAGGGATGGCTGAGAAGCATCCGATGGAGCCGGTGAGGGTGGTTGCGTCGGAGAATATGTGGTCGCAGTTGTTGGAAATCCAGTAACCTCCTGATGCAGCGTAGCTTCCGTAGGATGCGACAACCGGCTTCACGGCTTTGGTAAGGTCGATTTCTTCCTTGATCTTGCTGGCTGCGAGTACTGTTCCTCCAGGGGAATTCACCCTGAAGACGACTGCCTTGACCGTGGAATCGGCGCGGACCTTGGCAATGATACCGGCGAACCTGTTCCCGCTGATGTTCCTTGGGTCGTCCTGCTCCACGATGTTGCCGTCTGCGTAGATGATGGCGATCTTCTTCTTGGCGGTCAGGTTAGGCTTTATCTTGGCGGCCACATAGTCCTTGAACTGGATGAACTTGACATCCTTGTAGCTGTCCTTGGTGGCGAGGGAAGCGAGCTTCTCCTTAAGCTCTTCAACTGAAAGGACGCCGTCGGCAAGGTTATGGGCGACCATGTCCTCAGGGTAGGAAATGGTCAGGTTGTCGATGAAATAATTCAGGGAATCCACGCTTATGCCCCTGCTCTGTGCGGTTTCTTCGGCAATCGTCTCCCACATGGAGTCTATCATGGCCTGGTTCTGCTCCATGTTTTCCTGGCTCGGGGAGCTCTTGACATACATCTCTCCGGCGCTCTTGTACTTGCCGTGACGGATCAGCTGGTAATTGACTCCGAGTTTGTCGAGCAAGTCCTTGAGGAATATCATCCTGCCGCTTAT
>JBGVAE010000076.1:0-4935 GCA_045224215.1 Candidatus Cryptobacteroides sp.
ACAAAACGCCCTCGTAACTCGTTGATAATCAATGATGGTTGTCGTGTGCAGAAATAACTTTGGAAAGTTCATGTCTTGCTGCATCGGGAAGTAAATAGAAAGTAACAACTTCCACCAAATCTGTACTAAAAAGTACGAATTGTCTAATAATCAATTAAATACATAGACAAATAATTCCGGGTATTCCTTTTTGATATCCGGATTTTTTCATTATATTTGAACCACATTTGAACCACGCGTGGTTCAAGGGTTTCATAGTTGTACGCCAAAATGGAAAATTTTACACCATTTTACAGCATTTTACAAACTGTCCCCAATCAGTAGGCTTATTTGGCGTCGCGGAACTCTTATATTTCGTATTTTTGTAATTGATGTAAAAACTATGTACAAGACGACGAGGAAGTGCAAGTGCTGCGGCAAGCTTTTTACACCCGAGTTCGGGCGTCAGGTTTTCTGTACTCCGGCCTGCCGTGAACAGTACCATAAACGCACGAAACGCCTCCGGAAAAACTCGGTTACATCTGTAAAACAGATCGATCAGATCCAGTCCGTCCTTAATGACAAGGCGCTACTCTCCATCTCCGAGGCTGCGGAATACTGTGGGGTCACCCGCCCCACCATTTATGCCCGGATCCGTGAGGGCGAACTTGTCCCGGTGCGTGTCTCCATGCGCACGCAGCGCATTCCCATCGAGCAGCTCAGGAGTGATTCGTCCCGTCTCCCCCAACCCTACAAGGGCGACTACTCGATCCTCATATCTAAAGAAGAAGCCCTGGAGCGCTATGATGTCGGCTTGAGTTGGATATACAAGAGGATGAAGGACGAAGGTATCCGTCCCAAGATCATCAAGGGGAAGAACTATTTCCCCCGGAAGGAGCTCGACAAGATTCTCCCCCTCAGGAAGCACTACAATCCGGACGAGTGGTACGATGCGGCGGAACTGATGCAAAGGGACGGGCTGACACGAAAGTACATTTCCTACTTCATCCGCCGGAAAGGCATCACCTGCCAGCGCCAGGGCTGGACACTGCTTATAAATAAGGAGGAGTGGGACAAGGCGAAGCTTTTCCGCGGAGACATTGAGAAGAACTATCTCACCGTCGATCAGGCCAGGAAACTCTACCGTATCGGCAACAAGGCCTTCTACGACGGGGTTCATGCTGCCGGTCTCGAAGGGATCCGCCAGCATAATTATATGTATTACCCCAAGTCGGAGCTCGACCGCCTGTTCAAGGACAAGACGCCCAAGATCCCTCCCGAGATCCGCAGGTACTACATTCGCCGCAATGATGCCATCAAGCACTATCATATCGGTACCAAGCGGTTTACTGAAGAAACCGAGGCTGCGGGAGTCACCAAGGTCAAGACGGAAGGTCATTTCGTCTGGTACAAGAAATCAGAGCTGGACAAACTATTCAATAAGATAAGCGACCAATGAAAGCAACTAAAGTAACCCTCAGGCAGCGTCTTCTGAATAGCGGGAAGATATCGCTGTATCTGGATTTCTATCCACCGTTCAAGGATCCTGTGACGAAGAAGGACATCAGGCACGAGTACCTCGGCATCTATCTCGTCAAGAATCCCAAGTTCGCAATCGAGAAAGAGGCGAACAAAGAGAAGCTTCATCAGGCCGAGGCTATCCGCTCCCAGCGCGAGCTGTCGATCATCCGGGGACAGTACGAGTTCCTGGACAAACTCACGCCGAAGATGGATTTCCTCGCCTATTTCCGCAAGAAACTTGAATCCAAGGACCAGAAATGGATCCGGGTGTATGACCATTTCAGCAACTACTGTGAAGGGTCGTGCCGCATTGGCGACCTGACCGTCCCTTTCTGTGAGGGATTCCGGGAGTATCTCCTGAACGCCAAGCAGCTGAGGGACGAGGAAAAGGACCTGTCGCAGAACTCCGCCGCCGGGTACTGGTCCACCTTCCGCGGTTGCCTCAAGATCGCGTACCATGAGAGGCTGCTCAAGGAGAACTTGAACGATTTCCTGGAGCCCATCGCTGCCGTGAGCGGCCGCAGGGAGTTCCTCACCCTGGAGGAAGTCCGCATGCTGGCGGATACACCCTGCGACGTCCCCGACTTGAAGAACGCCTCTTTGTTCAGTTGCCTTACCGGATTGCGTATCAGCGATATACTTGCTCTTACTTGGAGCAATATAGTAAAAGCGCAGGACGGCGGCTGGTGCATTCGGATAAGGACGGAGAAGACCGACACCGAGGCAACGCTCCCCCTCACGGATGAGGCCTACCAGTTATGCGGGGAACCGTCCACCGGCCTGGTTTTCAAGAACCTCAGGCGCTATTATACGCACACACCGCTGAAGGAGTGGGTCAAGTCCGCGGGCATCACCAAGCACATCACCTTCCACTGCTTCCGCCATACCTTCGCCACCCTCCAGGTGAACGAGGGCACGGATATCTACACGGTCTCCCATCTGCTTACCCACGCCAATGTCGGCACGACCCAGATCTACGCCGACATCGTTGACAAGAGCAAGCGTGAGGCTGTCGAGCGCATCAAGATCAGGGAAGAACCCAAAACAGAGGACGAGGTCAGGGACAAGGAATAACGCTTTCAGATATGAGGATCCGTAACTTCTACAGGTCGAGATCAGATCTCGACAAGATGCAAGGAGTTAGACAATTCCTTGTACCGATCGTGACAAAATTGTATAACGGCGAGGTCGAAGGGGCCCAGAGGATCAAGGAATCCTCTCTGCCGCTTCTGACCCTGTTCAATTCCATGGAGACGATCCTGTCGGAATTGTGCAGCCGGGAGTATCCCGAGCTGGGGGTGGCAGAACTCTGGGACAGCCTTAGATACCGTTCCCGTAACCCCCAGACCGAGCACCGGCTGCTCCGTTTCCTTGATTTCAACTACTATGATTACCATGTAAACCGCCCTCAGGAGGCCACAGTCATCTTCGGGGCGGTCTTTTTTGTTATGTCGTCCGAGCATCCCGAGTTGCGCTGCTGCCTGGAGGCGGTCAAGAGCAAGGCTGTCTATGGCGCCGAGGCCCTTCCCTATTTCAACCCGTTCGACAGGAAGCCGTCCGGTGACGACGGCCCGGACCGCGGGAAGGACTCCGACTACGATCCGCGGCAGGATGTCATCCTTGAACTCAAGCTCCGGGCCGAGCAGGCGATGAATGAACTGTCTTCCAGCAAACCGCCGGAGGGATACGTGAGCATCGATGCCCTCCTGTATGCGACGGAGAACTATTTCTTTAAGGACGGCGAGGGCATCCTGAACGCGCTGGAGTACGTTGTCTCGCGCTCAAACGGGTCTGAGCTGGACAGGATCCGCTCCACCAGGCGGGCGCTTGAGCAGAGGAACGAGGAGCGCAGGGCCAAGTCCGGTGACAAGGACAAGGGCATGACGACTGGACAGCAGGTCATCTTCTTCTACTATCTCTTCGATTCCCTCGGCGTGAATTTCGGCAATTCGGACAAGGCGGCCTGGATCAGGCTCATACAGAGCGTCACCGGAAGAAGCCGTGACAATATCAAGGACCGGCTGTACTTCAAGTTCGAAGAGCTGCAGACCCAGAAGGACCTCCGCATCGTCTCCGGTTGCATGAGGGAGTTGTTCCCCTCAATCTCCGCCAAGATAGAACGGGACAGCAGATAACGGTACCGAAAACGGTAATTTGGGGATACTTTTGCGTTCCCCCAATCCTACCCCGGCCCCTCAAAGGGCCGGTATTTTTGTGCCGTGGTCCAGGTAGGGCCATGGTTTCCTGTTAGCGGCCGCGACTCCGGAACCTGTTATTCACTAAAAAACCATGAGAATGTCATGTCATCAGATGAACTGCACATCCCCTTCGATCATCTTCCCAGGATTCTGTCCTCCCTGTCGAAGGACGTCAAGGAGATCAAGAACTTCATTATCCGCAACCAGAAGGATGCGTACGAACCCGATGAATGGATGGACATCCGTGACCTGTGCGCCTATCACCCCAATCATCCTTCCAAGAAAACGGTCTATCACTGGGTGGCCATCCGCAGGATCCCATACCATAAGGAAGGCAAGCATATACGGTTCAGCCGTTCCGAGATAGACGCCTGGCTTCTAAAAGGTTATCACAGGACAAGTGATGAAGTGGTTGAAGAGTCGATAGGTTACGTTAACAATCACCGATAAATGCGCAGAAGATGGAAACACGACTTACGTTAGAAGAGTTCAGAAAGATATGGGAGTCCATACTTATAAAGGCATCGGACGAGTACGAAACGCCGCCGGAGGTAATCAGGATCGAAGGGACCACCATCAGCACGCTGGGCAACTTCAGTGCGTCCACCGGCAAGGGCAAGTCCAGGAAGTCCTTCAATGTCAGCGCGATCGTCGCCTCCGCCCTGACTGGAAGGAAAATCCTTAATTATGAAGCGAGGTTCCCCGAAGGGAAGGAGCGGATACTGTATTTTGACACGGAGCAGAGTCCCAACCACTGCCGGACCATCCTCAGGCGCATCAACAAGCTCTGCGGCTACCCGGAAAAGATGGATGATGACCGTATCAGCTTTGCCTTCCTGCGGGAGAGGTCTACCCTCGAGCGGCGTGAAATCATTGAGTTGGCCCTTAACACGGAGCCGGAGGTCGGTCTGGTCATCATTGACGGCCTGAGAGACCTTCTCTTTGATATCAATTCTTCAACTGAGGCTGCAGAAGTGATTGGCCTGCTGATGAGATGGAGCAGCCAGTACAATGTCCACATACATACCGTCCTTCATTTGAATAAGGGTGATGACAATCTGCGCGGCCACATCGGCACAGAACTCAACCACAAGGCTGAGACCATCCTGCAGATCAAGGTAAGCGAGGAAGACGAGAACATCAGCGAGGTCAGCGCCTCGCTTGTCCGGGACCGCAAGTTCCCTCCCTTCGCTTTCAGCATCGACGAGGAAGGGATACCTGTGCTTGAAGAGAATTA
>JBGVAE010000077.1:0-4623 GCA_045224215.1 Candidatus Cryptobacteroides sp.
CTTGGCAAGCGGAACCTTTTCTATCATGGCTACTACCCGGACCGTGTCACCCATCTTCGCCGGATGCTTGTAACGGCACTCCACGGAGACGATCGGGATGGTCACCCCATCCTCCTCGCACTTCTCTATCGGGTACCCGAACTCGGCCATCATGTTGTTTCGCGCACACTCGAAATAGCGGATGTAATTCGAGTGATGGACGATGCCCATCTGGTCGGTTTCGTAGTATCTGACTGGGAAACTCGTCTCGGAATATACCATAACAAAAAAGTTATATAATCAAACTAAAATGTTTCTTTAGCTATTTTTCAGTGCTTTAAGAGCCTTTTCGTAACTTTCAATCTTAAGCAGGCTGTCGGCCTCTTTTTTGCGTTCGAGAGCCACGACTTTCTCAGGAGCATGAGCAACGAAGGCCTCGTTCGAGAGCTTTTTGCGCACTGATTCGAGGAATCCGCGCTGATGCTCGAGCTCTGCTTCCAGCTTCTTTATCTCTTCATCGGCATTCACAAGACCTCCCAGAGGAACGAACATTTCGGTGGTCCTTACCATGATGGAAACACCGCTTTCCTCACCGAAGGCTGAAACTCTTTCTGCTGAAGCGACATTGGCCAGTTTGGCAATCAGAGGAAGCACCTCCTCCGGGAAGTCGCCTTTTATCTTGAGGCCGAGACCTTCCTTAGGAGATATGTTCTTCTGCTGGCGGATGGCACGGAGAGAATTGATGGTCTCCTGTGCGATTTCGAAATCTCCGATTACCTTGGCATCCACCGTGGCAGCCTTCGGACTAGGCTGGTACATGATGGTCTCGTTCTCCCCTCGCTCGGACATCGACTGCCAGAGTTCCTCGGAAATGAATGGCATCACAGGGTGGATGAGTTTCAAAAGCTGCTCGAAGAAGAAGAGAGTCGAATCATACGTAGCCTTGTCGATTGCTTCGCCATACGCCGGCTTGATCGCTTCAAGGTACCAGGAACAATACTCATCCCAGAAGAGTTTGTAAATAGTCATAAGGGCCTCGGAGATACGGAACTTGCCGTACAGATCCTCCACTGCCTCTACAGTCTGGCTGAGCTTGTTTTCAAACCACTTGACTGCAAGCTTGTTAACCTCACTCTGCTGAAGCTTTTCATCAACTGACCATCCCTTGATCAGACGGAAGGAATTCCAAATCTTGTTGCAGAAATTGCGTCCCTGTTCGATCTGGGATTCATCGTAGAATATGTCATTGCCGGCTGAAGAGCAGAGGAGCATTCCGATCCTGACCGCATCAGCTCCATACTTCGCGATGAGGTCGAGAGGGTTCGGAGAGTTGCCGAGGGTCTTGCTCATCTTACGGCCGATCTTGTCGCGGACTATTCCGGTGAAATAGACATTGCTGAAAGGCTTGTCATTCATGAACTCACCTCCGGCCATGATCATCCTGGCCACCCAGAAGAAGATGATGTCCGGACCGGTGACAAGGTCGTTGGTCGGATAGTAATATGCAAGGTCCCTGTTCGGTTCATGCTCAGGATGGCCCGGGCGGCCCGCATCGAAGACAGATATAGGCCAGAGCCAGCTCGAGAACCAGGTGTCGAGCACATCCTCATCCTGCCTCAAGTCTGCAGCAGAAACCTTCGGATCGATCTTCCTGGCTGCTTCCAGTGCCAGCTCCGGAGTCTCCTCCACAACCACCTGACCGTCAGGCAGGTAATATGCCGGAATCCGCTGTCCCCACCACAACTGACGGGAGATGCACCAGTCGTGTGCATTCTCCATCCAATGGCGGTACGTGTTCCTGTACTTGTCCGGGATGAACTTGATACGGCCGGATTCCACTGCTTCCAGAGCCTGACCAGCCAGGTCGCCCATCTTGAGGAACCACTGGGCGGAAAGTTTCGGCTCTATAACGGCCTTCGTCCTCTCGGAATATCCCACAGGAGAAGTGTAATCTTCTACCTTCTCCAGATTGCCGGCCTCCTCGAGCATCTTCACGATCTTCTTCCTGGCCACGAACCTATCCTCTCCGATGAGGATGGTGGCATTCTCGTTGAGCCTGCCGTGGTCGTCGATAATGTCCAGGACCGGCAGGTTGTGCCTTAGGCCGATTTCGTAGTCATGTGCGTCATGCGCAGGGGTAACCTTCAGGCACCCTGTACCGAAATCCATCTCGACATAGCTGTCCTCGATGATAGGAATCTCCTTGTCAATCAGAGGGATAAGTACCTTCTTCCCCTTGAGCCAATGGTATCTCTCGTCTGCAGGATTGACGCAAACTGCAGCATCAGCCATGATGGTCTCCGGACGGGTTGTCGCCACGATGATGTACTTGTCTGTCGGCTTGCCGTTCCCATCGGAGATAAAATACCTCATGTGATAGAAATGGCTTGCAGTATCCTGATGGATGACCTCGTCGTCGGAAATCGCAGTCAATGCCACCGGATCCCAGTTGACCATCCTGACTCCCCTGTAGATCATCCCCTTCTTGTAGAAATAGCAGAAAGTGGAAATCACAGCATCGGAAAGATCCGGATCCATCGTGAACTTGGTCCTGTCCCAATCGCAGGATGCCCCGAGCTTGCGAAGCTGCTGAAGGATGATTCCACCATGCTCTTCCTTCCATTCCCAGGCATATTTCATGAATTCTTCCCTGGTCAGGTCCTCCTTGGATATTCCCATATCCTTGAGCTTGGCCACGACCTTGCTCTCGGTTGCTATGGAGGCATGGTCAGTTCCAGGCACCCAGCAGGCATTCTTCCCGTCCATGCGAGCCTTGCGGACCAGCACGTCATTCAAGGTATTGTTGAGCACATGGCCCATGTGCAGGATTCCGGTCACGTTTGGCGGCGGAATCACTATGGTGTAAGGTTCCCTTTCATCTGGTTCAGAATGGAAGCACTTGTGTTCCAGCCACCAGGCGTACCACTTGTCTTCCACTTCCGCGGGATTGTATTTTGCGGAGAGTTCTTTCTTGTCGCTCATATTTCCATTATCTACATTCAAGAAATACAAATATAGCACTTTTTTCACTAAATTTGTATTTCTGGAGCCAGTACGTTCCGGCACATAACAACCAAAATCAAAGAATATGGCAGAGAACAAAGAAATCAGCTTGGAAATCAAGCCGGAGATAGCTAAGGGAAACTACTCGAATCTCGCAATCATCACCCATTCGCACAGCGAATTCATCATCGACTCCGCCACCATGCTTCCGGGACTTCCGAAGCCTGAGATCAGCAATCGTCTGGTAATGACCCCAGAGCATGCCAAAAGGCTTCTCAACGCCCTCATGGACAACGTCACCAAGTACGAGTCCCAGTTCGGTCTGATCGACCTCGGTGGCAACCAGCAGCAGGGCGGGACATTCAACCTCGGCGATCTCCCTCAGTTCGGAAAGAATAACTAATTTCAAATGACTGAGTTCAAGGACATTAAGGGATTCGCCTTCGACATCGACGGCGTCATGACCGACGGCGGCATCCTCGCAGATCTCGAAGGCCAGTTGTACAGGACCTTCGATGCCAAGGACGGCTTCGCGGTCCGGATGGCGACCATGAACGGTTTCCCTGTCGCAGTGATCACAGGAGGTCGTTCCCAAAGCATCAGGGCACGGTTCAAAGCCAATGGAATCCCGCCGGAGGACATATACCTCGGTTCCCGGGTCAAGATCGAAGACTTTGACGACTTCTGCAAGAGGCACGGCCTCAAGCGGGAGGAAGTGATGTACTTCGGAGACGACGTCCCTGACGTGGAAGTCATCGAGGCCGCAGGAATCGGAGTAGCTCCGGCAGACGCCAGCATCGAAGCCCGCGAAGCTGCAGACATTGTATCCATGCGTCCTGGCGGGAAAGCCTGCGTCCGGGAATATATGGAAGCCGTCATGAGGGCCCAGGGCCGCTGGGTATTCGACTCAAAGGTCTATAAAAAGCTGTTCTGAAATGAGACTGATCCTGGCTTCCAACTCCCCTCGGCGCAAGGAACTCCTGTCCGACCTCGGATTGGAGTTCACCGTGGATGCATGCACAGATTTCAAAGAGGAATATTCCCCTGACACTCCGCACGTTAAAGTACCTGAATTGATGTCTTTGGGAAAGTCGATGGGGTTTCACCGGGAATTGGAAGATGATGAAATACTCATCACCTCAGACACCATGGTCCTGTGCGGAAGCGAGATCCTTGGGAAGCCATCCGGCAGGGATGACGCCGTGAGGATGCTCCGCCTTCTGTCGGGACGCGAGCATCAGGTCATCACAGCAGTGACGATCCGGAGCAAGGAACGGACCCGCACTTTCTCCGTTTCATCCGACGTGTACTTCAAGGAGCTCACAGACAAGGAAATCGGCTATTACATAGACAACTACCGCCCATACGACAAAGCCGGCGCATACGGTATCCAGGAATGGATAGGATACATCGGGATAACCCGTATAGACGGTTCTTTCTACAATGTAATGGGATTCCCTACCCAGCGATTCTACGAAGAGTTACAGGCTTTCCAGGGATAAGGCTTACCTGTCCTTTGAATCGAGTATGATGGTCACGGGACCGTCGTTCAGTAATTCGACATCCATCATGGCACCGAACTCACCGGTGCCTGTTTCTTTTCCAAGACGTTCGGACAGAGTCTTGCAAAAAGCCTCATAC
>JBGVAE010000078.1:0-11000 GCA_045224215.1 Candidatus Cryptobacteroides sp.
TGAAAACCATGCAGAGGACACCGGTTTATGTCAAGATTTGATAACAATTGTCTTTGGATAACAGGTGTTATCAAAAGATTGTGATAAGACCTGGCACCAGGTCACGGCGTTCAAGAACGACCGGATGCCGGACTTCACCGCCCTCGTCAGGGGCGCCGGCGTCGAGGTCAAGGGCCGCCTCCGCAACAACCGCTACACCGACTCCAACGGTGTGGAAAGGTCCATTACTGAGATCCTCGCATCTCAGGTCAGCGTCATCGGCGGGACGCTTCAGTAACCGTCGGGGAGACGGGTTCTCCGCTCCCGCTTGCTTTTCTGCGCCGCCCCGGACAACCTCCGGGGCGGTTCTTTACACGATAGAATCAAAGTATCGTATTAACTTCGCATGCAGCGTATTTCTTCCTTAGACACGAAGCGAATTCTCCGCTCGTCGGCCCGGGGGATTGGCGTATATCCCTTCCAGCAAATCTAAGCTCACCCTGCCGATGCGCCAAGCCTGGCCTGCCGGCAGGGGAGACGAACAATCTTCCTTCCTGTCAGGAGAGTATTCTCCGTCTCCGGCTTGTCTTCATCTATATGGGCTCGCTTCCCCCAAGCAGAAAAATATACGCATCCCCGGGGCCGGAAGGTCCGGAACTAAGGGAAAAGAAATGAATTCGAGGTTATGGAAGATGCATTGACACTTGTCCTCGTCATCGTCCTCTGCCTGCTCCTGAAGCCCCTCATATCCGCCATCCTGCGCGGACTGGGCAGCTCGGAGCATCGCAGGGACCGGTAGGGTAGCGGCGGTGCGATAGGACTGGCATATCATTGAGCGGGTTGGCTGCGGCGTCATGGCGTGGCCGGCTATCGTCGTTCCGGAAACCGGCTGTAGAACGTTCTCTTGCCATGCGCGATATCGCCAAAAGCATCTCTAACTCCAGCCCGGTATCACAAGAAGAGACCGGGCTGGAGCGGGGATTACAAAGCTATTCGTCCAAACCGTGCCAGTCATAGTACGTCGTGCACCCTGACTCCCTGTCCTCTATCTTCACTCCTCCGTACGGGTCACGCTGGTGTACAAATCTCCCGTCATCCCTTGTTTCGATCTTCCTCTCGATCTCGGGAAGGACAAGATCTTCCTCCGGCACACCCAGGCTCCTGAGAAGGTCCCTGAGGTCCGCCGGCTTGAAGTCGGGGTTTGATTCCATCAGTTGACGGTGCCGTTTCAAGTCCTCGGCCTGGGTTTTTCTCAAGGCTTTGCTTCGGGCGTGCCAGCCCCGGCGTTCTATCTCGCCCTCCCAACCGCAGCCGATACATACCATGTGCTGGGTGACGCGCTCGGACAGGGGAGAGCCCGAATAGGAACAGGCGAGCGTCGGTAAATCATCGTTCGGGCATGTTCCCATGAACAGTTCCGGATACAGATAGGTGGTTTTTACGATCGTTCCCAGGTAATAGGGCGGATCCGCGATCCTGGCGATGAAACCGCTGGACGACACATAGGCCATATCCAGCCTCAGCTCGATGAAGTAATACCTGTCGTCCTTGCTCCAGATGTAGGAGCTGGCGAACAGCGTCGGTGAGTGGAGGAAATACAACTTCGTGATGGAAGTAATGTAATCCAGTTGCCTGCGGCGTTCCTCCGCCGCGAGAGATGAATTCTGTGACATAGAACAGATTTGTTTTTGATTGAACAATCCGCATCGTTTTACCACCGCTGCATCTGGCCTGCTCGGTTGGTGCCTCTCATGAAGGACTCTTGATGCATTCTTCGGCAAAAATAAGCAATAAATGCGAAACAGTTCTTCGCGCTGAAAAATGTCTGCACCTTATTTATCTTTGTGCATAACAGTCAAACAATAAACACAATTATATGGACAAGAAAACAAGGGAAGAGGTTGAAGCACTTTTGAAGAAGAGCCTGGCCCATGCTGAACAATGCGCTGTGGGAAGCGGAAGAAATCCGGATGTACTGATTACTCAGGAGATAGTTGAGATGCAGAACGAAAGGGGATTCCTGACGATATCCGCATCGTCCGGTATGATTGCTAAATCAGTAGAGTTATTCAGGAGATTCATTAACAGGATGTACAGAGAGGGATTTTCCGTTACTGCAGATAATGGTTCATTCTACCGCAGGCCGGCTTCAGCTGTTATCGTTGACGGTGAAGCCATACCGGTAAGAGTGAAAGAACCCACCTGTCTTAAGGAGATACCATGGGGAAGCGAAACGAAAAAGAGATGGTTCCCGACTGGGATCCTGTGCCTGGAGATATATGGCGGCATGTCGGACACCCCGAGCAAGGTGCTGAAAGGGAAGACAGTCAAAGAAGTAGAGACTCAGTTCGGTGACATCATTCCATACCTGAGGAAGGCCGCGGCAAGGATCAGGAAGGAGAAGGCTAAACGAGCGAAATGGGAGAAGCTGAGAGAAGAGAACAGGCGACTTGAACAGGAGCGTGAAAAGAGGATTACTGACAGGATGGATGCGGTTGAGGAACTGATGCATGATGCCTTCCTCCTGAAGAAAGCTCTGGAAATACGGGGATACTGCGACCTCATGGAGTCGCGGATTTCAGACCAGGAGTACCTCGAAAAGATACGTATAGCCCGTGAAGTGGCTGACTGGATCGACCCTACCGTGGACTACACCGACGCGCTGCTGGCTGAGAAGATGGACGTTTCAGACGTGATACGTTTGATGGAATAGAGACGGCGATGAATGATTCTGAGGGTCAGAGGTTCAGTTCGTCAACGGCCTGCCTGATCCGTTCTTTTGAGACGGTGAAAACATGTCCCAACGCCCCGATGGAGACTATCTGTTCCTTCCCCTGGTAAGAGTATTTACCTACGCTGCATACCACGTAATCGTCGACAGTGACGGAACTCCGGATAATGGGAGTAGCCAGGGCATTGCCGAGCATCACGCCCAATGCCTCGAAACCATCCGACTCCTCGGTCAGCTCATCATTAAGGACCGATGAAACCCTGTCCGAGATGGCTGCGACATGCTGCTCCTTCTTAGGGCATGTGAAGACAGCAGCAACAATTAAGGCGATGATTAAAAGGACGGGAATGAGCTTTGCCCAGGCAGCTGATGAGCGGGCGCCTGACTTGCGGTCCAGGTAATCATCGACTGCCTGATGGAATAGTCTCTCAAAATCGTCGATGCTGGCAGCCTCGATAGTCGGAATCTGTGGGACGCCTTCTACATTTCCATAGTAGCATTTGTCACCGTCGGAGTATTTCGGGGAGCAGTAGTGGTTGCGGTATTTCATACTATTTCTTCTTCATACCGAGGGGGATGGGGCAACCTTTTGCTATCCACTCCTGAGGGATAGTCGCCAACCTCCCTTGTTGCTGTTTTGCCTTAGGTTTTATCTCCCTATCAAAATCTTCCGCCTTTTCCAGATATAACCAAGCTATATCTGACAAGGTCGTATCTCCAGACTCATCAGCGTAACGCTTTGCCAGCCTTAAATACTCAATGCTGCGATCAAGCCTCGTGTAATAATAACTGATATCAGGCTTATAATACTTATCACCGTTCTTTTTGTCATTTGCAATCCCTTCAGTTACTCTGTCAAGTAAAAGCTTGCCAATTATAAGAGCAGCATGAGGGCTTCTATGAGCGGCAGCATAATAGAAACTAATGTCATGCTCAATGCCACCCCAATAGGGATCGGATAAACCGAATAGAATCATTCTGGTGAAACTAGTGGTGTCAGAACAGCAATCACAGGGATTATAGTACCTTTTCTTGAAATCTCTGTCGATATTAAAGTCTGTTAGTTCCTCCTTGTCATCACTATCATTACTGTCCCCGTCGTTTTGAGAAAGGTCTCTAAACTTGAGCTTCATTTTGTATCTCTCTTCAATTGCCTCAAGTAGCGCGGAGTCTGAATCTGTCTCTAAATCGGATTCTATATTTAATTCAGTTACAAGACCTTTTCCGATTTCTATTCTCACGGCATACCACCTCTCCCCAACATTCAGGAGGACAAATGAGTCAAAAAGTTCATTGTTATGCTCCGCATCTTCGTGGCAGAGAATCCTAAAAGAATCATAGATAAAAGGATTATCATTCTCGGAGGCATAATCCGTATAATCTTCGGCAACGACATTAATGGAAGGAAATAGTCCCCACTTATGGCCATGTCTAATGATTAATAAATTTGGCCTGAACCATCTGACCGCTTGAACGCCATAATAATCATCGATAGTCAGACTATCCTCTACTGCGCCATAATCAACAAAGAAATCAAAACCTGAAGCATAGTATCTTCCCTTAATAAGGAAAACTTCTCTCTTATAGCTCATAACGTACAAATGTTTTTGTTCATTGCAGGTCTCTATGTCCCAAATACGACATTCTCAGAGGCATTGTTCGTGGATACCTGAGAAGAAAATAAACTTCTGATATTATGGGAATAAGCCATAACAAATTTAAGAATTCTACTATAATAAACCAAATCAATAGTGTACCTTGATTTACTGGTGATTAATACAGGCTGTACCACAAAATGGTACAGCCTCTTTTTTTCTTTGCCTTCGAAAACATAAAAGCATGGATAAGAGTAATTATAAAAAGGGACGCAACGTACTCACTGCAAAGGTGATTAGAAAGAATCTTTCCCTACGGGTGGACGGTCTGGAGAAGATACCCACGGAAGCACTCCTGAGAATGGCCCTGGAGCAGATCGGAGAACAAGAGTCGTACATACATGAGCTCGAGGATAAGATTGCATCGTTTGAATCCCTGCGGAAAAAGATACGAGGAGAAGAAAAGAGCAAACTGTATATGGAGATAGACAGGGAAGCGATACTTGAAGCAAGGAAGTCGGAGTATTATAAGACTCTGGAGAAGAAACTGGCTAAACAGGCTGATACGTTGCTTCGTCTCTATTCAATCCGGGATGATCTGATTGTAGATAACAACCGGCTACGGAGAGAACTTGAAATGAACCACCATGAATGATAATCCCAGCCGTTCTTTTAGGTATGTTCCGAAAAATGAGACAATTAATTCATATATTTGTAAATGAAGCAAGATTAATTCCAGCATGAAAGCCTTTTCATAGATATGGACAATGGAATACCTGAACGCTAAATCCAGACACTGAGATGAAAACCTACGCCCGCCTGCAGGAATACATATGGCTCGTGAATACCCTTCACAAAGCCGGAAGACTAACGCTTGAGGAGATCAACAGCCGCTGGCTCAGAACTGAGATGTCCGAGGGGATCAGCATCGCCCGAAGCACCTTCAACCGCCACCGTGACGAGATCCTCGACATGTTCGGCATCATCATCGAGTGCGACAGGAAGGACGGCTTCCGGTACTATATCTTCAACGATGAAGTCCTGGAGGAGGATACTATCCAGAACTGGATGCTTTCAACCCTTTCCGTGAACAGCGTCCTCGCCGAAAGCAAGGGAGTCCATGACAGGATACTTCTGGAACGGATTCCTTCCGACGGGGAGAACCTGCACAAGTTCATCGACGCGATGAAGAGGGGAGTGCGCGTCAGGGTCAGCTACAGAAGATACGGAGCAGAGGCTTCAACCTCTTCGATGAAGCTGGACCCATACTTCGTCAAGCTGTTCGGAAGGAGGTGGTACGCGCTGGTAAAGTTCCCCGAGCCGACGTCATATCTCTTCACCTTGGCTTTCGACAGGATCGTCTCCCTGGAGCTCACTGACGAGAAATACTCCTATGACAAGGACTTCGACCCGGCAGGATGGTTCCGCGACTGCTACGGGATCGTAAGGGACCCGGAAGTCCCGGTAGAGAAGGTGGTGATCCGGGCGTTCGGCAAGGAGGCGAACTATATGCGTGACCTGCCGCTGCATCACAGCCAGAAGGAGGTCTGTACCGAAGACAAGTACTCTGACCTCGAGCTGACGCTGAGTCCCACTGCGGATTTCTTCAGCCCCCTGATGGCACGCGGGGCTGCAATCAAGATCCTCGAACCCAAGTGGCTCGCAGACGAGATCAAAGGGCTTTTAAAGGTTGCCATTGAGTTATATAAATAACTATGAAATAAACAGAGATGAAAACATTTCTACTTTACTGGAATCCCCATTTCTCCAGCTATAAGATTGAGCGTTTCCTCAGGGACTTTGAATTCACAGAGGGACGGGACGTCCTAACCGAGTTCGATTTCTGGGACCGCTCCCCGGACAACTTCAACTGGAGTGTGGTCGAGCACGAGAAAGCCCGCGCCGGCGACCGGTTTTTCTTCATCCGTGTCGGATATGAGAAACCCACAGGGATGGTCGGTCTCGGGACCTTTACTTCGGATCCATATATGGGCGAGGACTGGTCAGGTCAGGGGAGGAAGACCTATTACATGGATATGGAATGGGAATCCGTGATCAATCCGATCTCGGACAAGATCTTCAAGACGGAAAGGCTGAAGGAACTGGTTCCTGAGGTGGACTGGACGAGAGGAGAAGCGGGGGTAGAGATCGACCCTGAAATCGCAGGAAGAATAGAGACTTTTTGGGCGTTACATCTGGTGGAAGTAGAGTAGTTATAATAATTGGTATTTTAGTTAACATGGTTGCTTCATATATACTTGTAATAGTCATAACGTTGATTGTCTTCGTTGTTTATTTCGCGTTGATAAAGCCCCGCATGGAAAGGGTCAAAGGAAAAAGGGAACAGGAAGAACGACGACTTGCGATGATAATAGATCAACAACACATAATTGAGCAACGGATACTAGAAGAGCGGGAACAAGCACGAAAAGAGAAGGAAAAAAGACAATTAAAGATTGACTTTTATAATTTTATGAATAGCCCTGAAGTAGAGATAGATAAAGGCTGGTGGCCTTTAGTTGACCCTGTATTCGCCCGAATACAGGCGCTTAATTCAAATGGAGAAAACATACAGATCATCAGAATAAAAGAAAAATACGGAGAGTTACGAATTAGTGTAGATAAACATAACGAAGAAATAGACAAGCTTATCAATGAAGCGTGGGATAAGTCAACTTCCATATGTGAGCATTGCGGAAAACCAGCAGAACCAGTCTTCTGTGGTTGGTGGATTTATACTCTTTGTCCTGATTGCTTGAGAGAAAGGGGGCTTATAGTATCTATTACTGCTAAAGAATACAGAGAGCAAATGGAAAGATTAAGGGAAGGGTCAAAGGAATAGTATCTGTCCATTTATGATAAGTGAGAGTGTGGAATAATCTCATCCTGGATTAATCAAGGGATTATTGGCGTAGGGCAAATTCATACTTTATTAATAGAAATAATACCATTCTTTCGAGATTGTACCATGTTTTGGGACAATCTCGTTTCATTTTTGTGCCAGAACCCCAAAGGAACTGTAGTATAACCATTAAATCCAGAGTACTATGGCACGTATGTATGAAGTGATCTGCCCGAATTGCGGGAACACCTTCCAAATAACGAAGGGAGTGACGGTCTCGGAACTGAGATCGGGCGAGCAGCTCCCGAAATCACGGGACGCGGGCGAACCTGACTGCTGCCCGAACTGCCACCACAGGCTGTCCGTTAACGACGCCGATTTCAACTCTCACGTTACTATGACCATGTTGGTCGACTAGAATCATTAATGTAAAACACCATGCAGAAAAGAATCATCAGACCGATTGAGAAGATGCATTTCGCATCCTTCCACATCGCAGGTTTCCAGTACTACCAGGGACTTGAGGCCTTCGAGCACCTGAAGATAGGGACGGAGCTGGAGCTCGTCCGCGACAGTGAGAACAAATACGATCCCAATGCTGTGGCGATCTTTTACAAGGACTACCAGCTCGGGTATATCCCGAGGGGAGAGAACAGGGAGTTAAGCATGTTCATGGACATGGGCGTTGGGGATATCTTCGAGACGCGAATATCCCGCATCACAACCGAGACCCATCCCGAGAGGATGATAGACGTCAGTGTATTCATCAGGAAACAAAACTAATCCGGAACGATCATGAAAAGAATCCTTACAATCATCGCAACGGCTATCCTCGCATCTGCTGCGCTCTCCTGCGAGAAAGAAAAGCAGGAGGAGCCGGCCAGGCCCACCACCTACACCGTCACAATGGCCATGTCCAGCGTGACTCCCACTTCAGCGGCGCATTACGACCTCACGGCATTCGAGTACAACGAGGCAGGGGAGAAAGTCGCCAACAACACCCTGACCATGGCGGTCAACGGTTCGACCGGGACCTTCAATGCCAACCAGAACGCCGTCAAGGTCAAGCTCTACATCAAGATGTATGCGGACAACACCGCCATCACGCCCCAGTACCTCTGGGTCCAGCAGGTCTTCTACCTGGAGGAAGGTAGCAATATCGACATCACTATCGAAGACCATACGAAAGTGGGAAGGGCGGAGCCGTAGGACAGGCGTGATCGTTGACAGTGCAAGGGAAATAGAGTATCTTTGCACTGTCATGACCGATATCACAACAATACGGGATGCAAGGCCTGAAGATGCGCCGTTCCTCGCCAAATGCATTATGGCGGGCATGCACTTCTATGATTTCGGGACGCTCTCTCCGGAGCAGTCGGATATCTATGAAGGACTCGTCGAATGTGAGGGGAGGGACGACACTCTTTACACATACAGGCATACCCGCGTTGCCGAAGTCTCGGGGACATCCGTCGGGACGCTCCTGTCCTATCCTGGAGAGATATACATGGAGCTTCGGGACAAGACATTCCGGCAGTACTGGCCGGCATTCTTCGCCGAGCATTCAGGGGACGACCTCGAGACAGGGCCGGGAGAGTACTACCTTGACTCGCTGGCTGTTATCCCGTCCTTCAGGGGACAGGGCATCGGCAGCGCCCTGCTACGCGACGGGATACGGAAAGGAGCGGACCTGGGATACAAGCGTATTACGCTGGTCGCCGATTCGGATCTTCCGCACCTCGTCCGCCTGTACGAATCCGTAGGCTTCAGACCGGAAGGGCGCCGCCGTGCATATGGCGTGGATTTCCAGCGGATGGTATACCATATCCGATGAAGGATGCAATCCGATTGCAAATGATTACCGTTATCTTTGCCGCATGAGAACATTCCTGATAATACTTACAGTCTTCATCGCCATAGGTGCAATAGGAGGATCCGTGATGATGTGGGCGGACCCGTCCGGTGCGGGCTGGGGAGGTGAACCCCTTCTGCAGATGCTTCGTGACAAGATGCCATGGCCGGACATCCTGTTCCGCAACTTCATCCCCTCGGGTTATGCCCTCCTGGCGGTCAACGGCCTGCCTCAGATACTCGCTGCAGTCATGCTTTTCAAGAGACACCGTATGGATTGCCGGGTGTCCCTTGCCTGCGGAATCCTTCTCATGCTCTGGATAATTCTGGAATGGTGGGTCTGGGGGTTCAACGCCATGAGCAATATCTTCTTCGTCCTTGGCCTGGCCGAGGTCGTCCTGGCGGTTCTTTGCATAAGAAAGGGATGAAGGAGAGTCTTGAAATAGGATCCACGCCGGCGTTGCTCTCAGGTCCTGAAAGCGAGTCCGTATTCCTGTTCGTCCACGGGCTTCACGGGAACAAGGAGGAGTCCGTCCCCTTCGCCGAAGTGGCAGTTCCTTTGGGATATCAGGTGCTCGGAATCGACCTTCCCCTTGAACGGAAGCCCTGGGAGGTGCTGCCGCTGCTGTGCGAAGTCCGTGATTTCATTGACGGGAACTGGAGGGAAGTATCCATCAGGGCGAACAGCATCGGAGCATGGTTCTCGCTGCTTTCTTTCCAGGAACGGCAGGTGGAGCAGGCGCTCTTCGTATCTCCGCTCCTTGACATGCGGAAGTTCATAGAGGAGCAGCCGACCCGGGAGGAAGATTATTACGGCTGGGTTATGGAGCATCCGGTTACTCGATGGAATGCTCCTACCTATATCCTGCGGCCGGAGGTGGACTCGGTTGTGAGTGAAGAATCAGTGCGCGACTTCATCCGGCAGCACAACTGCCGTGTCACGCTGATGAAGGAAGGGGAGCACTGGTTCCATACTCCGGAACAGCTCTCGTTCCTGAGGGAATGGGAGAAGACGACGGCCATTCCCCGTACAATCCGCCTAACCTAGCAGGAAATCCAGCACGGCACGGTTGAACGCCTCCGGGTTCTTGTTCGCAATGAAGTGATCTCCCTTGATGAAGACGAGTCGGGAGTCCGGGATGCTGCTTGCAATCAGCCTCGTATGGTCTTCCTTGATCATATCCTTCGTACCAGCGATGACCAGCGTCTTCGACTTGATGGTCGATAGTTCTTCAGGACGGACGTTCGGGTCATTGACCATCAGCCCCAGCATCTCGGCATGCAGGCGCGCCTCTTCGCTCTTTCCGGCGAACAGTTTCGCGAACCTATAGCCAATCTCGATGGGAATCTGAATGCAGCACCTCACACCCTTCGAATCCAGGTTGGCGCCGTCGAGGATGAGACGGTCCACTCGCTCCGGATGCCTCATGGCGAACACCATGGCGATGTTCCCGCCGTCGGAGAATCCCAGCACATGGGCTTTCCCGATGCCCTGTGCATCCATGAAAGCAAGCAGGTCGTCGGCGAACTGACGTATGGCGAAAGTCGCCGTTCCCCGCGGCGTATTCCCGTGGCCTCTGGTGTCCAGGGCGTAGACGTGGAAGTGCCGGGCGAACTCATCTGTCTGACCCGCGAAATAGTCGCAGCTCCCGCCGTTCCCGTGAAGGAGGATCAGCGGTTCTCCTTTTCCTTTCTCTATGAAGAAGTGTTCGATATCCATGTCTTATCCGTTGTCTTCGTTCATCCTGCGTTCAATCTTGTTCAGCGTGTCGAAGAACCTCTTCGTGGCGATGGGCGCTCCGAGAAAGAGGACGCCGACGGTGTTCCAGCCGAACATGTGCCACCAGGAGGTGTAGGGGCCCTCAATGCCCATCTCGATGGCCTTTGCCTTCAGCTCTTCCGCTATTCTTGCCATCCAGACAAGAGGGTAGATGAATAGGGTCGGGATGCCCAACAGGTATGCGACCCAGTAACGCTGGGTACGACGCTCCACGATATAGTC
>JBGVAE010000079.1:0-17937 GCA_045224215.1 Candidatus Cryptobacteroides sp.
TCAACCTAAACCAGTAATAACGTAAACCAGAGTCAACTTCTATCAGGGATAGACTCAATCTGAGTCAACCTAAATCCGGAAAGGACAGACAAGGGTCAATTTGAGAGCGGACGTAGGGGGTCACTTTGAAGCGGAAATTCCAATATAGGCCTCAATTAGACCTTGTTGGCGTTGTTTTGATATACGTCTCAGGCCAGCTCTTCAAGCTGCGTCTGACAGGCTGATTTTCGGGGTTCTGGAAGACTGGCTCACTTTCAATTGGAAAGGTGGCTCAGTTTCGATTGGAAAAGTGGCTCACTTTGAAATTGGAAAAGTGGCTCACTTTCGAGTGGAAATTCCACCCGTCGAGAGCCTGAATATCCTCATGAGATACTCGGGCGACTCCTTCTTGCCGTGCTCGGCCCAAACGAAGATTATGCTGGCGAACGCGGCGGCCACCGCTGCCTTCACGTAGTCTGCGTCATCCTTCGAGAATGACTTGGATATGTGAGGGAGATAGTGGTCGGCGTATCTGCTGAAGCTCTTCTGGAAGAGGTCGATGCGGCGGCTCCTATAGATGGTGTCAAAAATGTCGAACCTTTTCATGAGGTAGTCCAGAAGGAACCTGACATACTCGTCGTGCTTATCCCTGTCGACGAACCTGAAGTCGGTTGCAGCCTCCTCGAAGACGGAGTCGCAGAGATACTCCAGCACATCCGTAGTCGTAGCGAAGAACCTGTAGAAGGTGACCCTGCTGACGTGCGACTCCTTGGAGAGGTCGGTGATCGTGATGTCATGGAAACGCTTCGTCCTCATGCATCTGACGAGGGCGTCCCTTATGGCAAGCATCGACCTTGTCGACTTCGTGTCCTGCTTGAAGTTGTACATTCTGCGGCCTTGGTGTAAAGTTCAACTGTATACTGTTCCCTGATATGATAGATTATCAAGGGCAAATGTATAAAATTGCACAAAGAAATCATTATAAATAGTGTGTAATTTTTATGGAAAGAAAGCAGGCGCAAAGGATTCAGACCTCCATTCTCAACGGCGTTGAGAAAAAGGCGTTGGTTTGGTTGGCCGAGAGACAGCCTTCATGGGTGAGCTCGGACTTCCTGTCATTCATAGGATTCATAGGTTCCGTCATGATTACCGTGGGATATGCGCTGACCGGACATTCCGCATCGTTCCTCTGGCTGGCATCGGCGGGATTCGTGGTCAACTGGTATGGCGATTCCCTGGACGGCACCCTTGCTAGGGTGAGAAACGCACAGAGACCGGTATACGGATATTATCTCGACCATACGCTCGACTGCATCAACGAGCTGATAATGTTCATAGGCCTTGGACTCTCCCCTCTCATGGACATGAGGGTGGCGCTCATGATTCTCGTGGCATACCTGCTCATGACCGTCAACGTCAGCGTCAACGCCCACCTGAAGGGCGAGTTCAAGCTGACATACGCAAAGCTCGGCCCGACAGAGTTCAGAATCATCGCGATCATCCTGAACACCGTCCTTGTGCTCTCGTCCACCGTACGAGATGCTTCCTTCAAGGTCTGCATCCTGGGACGTGACCTTGTGCTCACAGGGCTCGACGTCGCCGGCATTGTCGTTGTCGCCATTATCATGACTATGTATCTCGTGACAATCATCAGAGATGCTGCAGGATACGCCAAGACTGACCCGAAGAAGAGATGAGCGTCTGGGTACAGATACTTCTTACCATCGCATTCGTGTCCCTTATCGTCGTCCTGATCTCGCAGAACAGGCACCCGGTCAGGACTCTGGCGTGGATACTCATACTTTGTCTTATTCCAGTCCTTGGGCTGGTGCTCTATCTGGTCTTCGGGACAGAGAAGAAGAGGAGCAGGCTTGTGAGTGACTCCCGGCTGTCATCGATTAAGGAAAAGGCGGCAGCTGTAAATGAATCCATGGTTCGCAGGAATGTCCCTGACGGGCATGACGACATTGCTTCCCTGCTTTGGACTACTAACCGGGCGATCCCCATGGCCGGGAACGACGTGAGGGTCTTCACCCGCTTCGACGACATGTTCGAGTCCCTCATGGAGGATATATACTCTGCGAAGGACCATGTTCATTTTGAATTCTTCAAATTTGAAGACGACCCTATAGGAAGACGAATAGGAGAATTGCTCATTGAGCTTGCACAGCGCGGCGTGGAAGTCAGGGTCACGTACGACTCAGCCGCCAACCTGACAAGAGGACGTTTCTACAGATGGCTGCGTAAAGGCGGAGTGAAGGTGCACTCCTTTCTCCCGGTCATAGTCCCTTTCCTGTCTACCAGCACCAACTACCGCAACCACCGCAAGCTCGTGGTGATCGACGGACGCATAGGCTACACCGGCGGCATGAACATAGCGGAGAGGTATTCAAGCGGCGTCCACGGCGGCATATGGAGGGACACCCATATCAGGGTGGAAGGTCCTGCGGCCGCAGAGATGCAGACAGCCTTCATAGTTGACTGGCAGTTCTGCTCGAAGGAGCAGCTCGACGGGGACAGATACTTCCCTGCCATCAACTCCATGGGCGACTCCGTGCTGCAGGTCGCTACATCCGGCCCCATGGATGAATGGAACGTCACCATGCAGGGCATGACAAGGATGATAACCCAGGCAAGGGATTACGTATACATCGAGTCCCCTTATCTCATCCCGACCGAATCCGTACTGATGGCGTTGCGCAATGCAGCACTGTCCGGGACTGACGTGAGGATCATTATTCCGTACCGTGGTGACAAGGGCGTGCTTGTACCGCTCGCAAGCAGGTCATACGTCGAGGAATGCCTCGTAGCCGGCGTAAGAATATTCTTCTATGGTGGCGGATACATGCATTCCAAGACAATCGTGTCAGACGATTCGATAGCCACCGTTGGGTCAACTAACCTTGACGTGAGGAGCTTCGAGCAGGACTTCGAGATCAACGCCTTCATCTATGACAGGGATGTGACTATGGAACTGAAACGTGCCTTCCTCGATGACCAGGCAAACTCACGCGAGGTTTTCCTCAAGGAATGGACAGAACGTTCACGGTGGGAGCGTTTCAAGGAATCGTTCGCGAGAATCTTCTCCCCCATCCTGTGATGAAGAGCTGGCGCAAGCATATCCGGCGAGTCCTTTCCGTGGCTCTCTCCCTGGTCCTTCTATGGATCTCATTCCGTGGAGTGGACTGGAAGGTCTTCGTCCGTTCATTATCCTCCTGCGACTGGTGGTACCTGCTGCTCTCTGCGGCGGTCGGTGCTGTGATGCCTGCGTGCCGTGCCTTCAGGTGGAGGCATATGGTGCTACCCTTCGCCCCCAGAGTTGGCAGGAAGGAGTCCGTCCTCGCCAACTTTACTGCCTATCTATTCAACATGGCGGTGCCTTACACACACGAAGCCACGCGCTGCATAATCATCCACAGGAGCGAAAGCGGCAGGGACGCGCCATATGACAAGCTGGTCGGCGTGGCGGTGACCGAGAGGATATGCGACGGCATATGCGCAATTCTTATTCTGATTGCGACTATTGCCTTCTCATGGGAAAGATACGGCGGATTCATTGCAGGGAACTCAGAAGGAAGAGGAATCATAAAGGTGCTCGTCGTCTTCACTGTCCTGATCCTTGCTGCGGTTGTGGCTGACCTGGCCACAAGGAGAATGAAGGCAGAATCACGGATCATACAGTCAGTCAGGAAGTTCTTCGACGGGATGCACGAAGGCCTCACAAGCATCTTCAATCTTGAGAGGCCCATTGTCTTCACTATGGAGACTGTCGTGTTGTGGATTATCTACTGGCTGCAGCTGTACCTCGCATCCAGAGCCGTTCCCGGGCTAGATGGGGTCGGTGCCCTAGACTGTCTTTTCCTGACCCTGGGAGGTCTACTATCTACCATTATCCCTGTTCCCGGGGGCATGGGCGCATACCACTACGTCATAGCATCCGCGCTCGCGTACCTGTGTGGCACAGGCTGGTCGGAAGGCATGGCCTTCGCGACACTTGTCCATGAATCCCAGGCCATCTGCATGATGCTTCTCGGTGCCAGTTCTATCGCCCTTCTTCCTTCATCCGTGAGGAAGAGGACATGACACGCTCCATCCTCATGTCCAGCTCGGCGCATATCTCAGCGCACTCCATAAGTTCCCTATCTGCCTCTTCGGAAAGGGCCTCATGGCTCTTCTTGTAACGGATCTTGTGCTCGAGGCTTGCCCACGTGTCCATCGCCAGGGTCCTAAGCTGCACCTCGACCTTCATGTACTTCTTCTTGTCCTGGAGATATATCGGTGTCTCTATGATGAGATGAAGGCTTCTGTATCCGCTCTGCTTCGGGTTCATGATGTAGTCCTTCCTCTCGATGAGCTTCACGTCGTCCTGTGCGAGCAGGGCTTCCGCAAGAAGGTAGATGTCCGACACGAATGAGCAGATCACCCGTACGCCAGCAACGTCATGCAGGCTCTCCTCTATGCCGTTCACGGTTATCGGCTGTCCGTAGCGTATCATCTTGTCGATGATTCCCATCGGAGACTTCAGCCTAGTCTTTATGCTCTCTATGTGGTTCGAGTCGCTTGCAAGTGAGATGTTCTCGTTAAGGATCCTGAACTTGGTCTCCACCTTCATCATGGCACACCTGTAGTAGGCCATGAGCTCGTGGAAAGGGATGGCATAGTCACGCAGCCATCTCTTGACCTCCTCCGACGATATCCTCGCCGACAGCGCCTGCTCAAGCGAAAGCAGCACCTGGTCTTCCCTTGTCACCATATCGCGTCAATCCTCGATGTCCGACTTACCCTTACCGCCGCTCCTATCACGAAGACCAGAGCTCCCGACGCGAACCAGATGATGTGTTTCATGTCAGGAGGTCCATAGCTGCCTATCATACAATAAAGGAAGGAGATTACAGCGGATATCATTCCGACTGTTCCCAGAAGGATGATTGCCGTTCCGGCCTTGATCCTGCCCTGTCCGGGCTCTTTCTTCACATGTCCCATATGATAATGAATTAAAATGTTTGACAGTGCTAATATATCCAATAGGAAGACCAACTCAAACGATTTGACATGCTTTCAATCGTGAACTTTACACTTTCACGCGCTTTTGTAAATTGCGGAGTGGAGCGTTTGTGCTTACTTTGCAATCGGAGGGTCGAACCTCCGCAAAACCATGGACACCTTTTTCAAAGCGATGTCAGAATGACATTATCCCGAGGTCGCACTCAGACATGAATGCGACCTCTTTAAAAGTTAATAACGAAGCATATGAAATACGTACAATTCCCCGAAAAGGGACAACAGGATAATAATGAGAAAGGAAAGCAGGAGACAGGATCTTTCTTCGACGGCAGGTCACCTAAGGGAGGATGGCTCCTGAGCATCCTCTGCACAGTGGTATTCCTTCTTCTTCTCAACGGTCTTCTCTCCCCCAGCCTTAACGGCAACAGGGTGATGGAGACGGACTATGTCACTTTCATAGATGACGTAGAGAACGGACTGGTCAGGGATGTCGTCATGAAGGACGGCAGCATCTACTATACCAAGGGTGCAGTCCGCGAGGCTGACGGCATCGTGGCAAGACAGCGTGACACGACATGGGTCACCGGCGAGGTGTCTGATCCGGACCTCGTGCGTAGGTTGTCCTCGGCTTCAAGCCCCAATGCGGACGGAAGGATCAGATTCGTCCACAAGATAAGGAAGGAGAACGGCTTCCTCATGGAATTCTTCCTGTGGTGGATACTCCCTGCGCTGATCTTCTTCTGGATATACCGCAGTGCCGCGCAATCGATCGGCGGACGCGGTAAGAATGCGGGCGGAGGACCTCTAGGAAACTTCATGCAGTTCGGCCAGAGCGGTGCGAAGGTCTATGCCGAGGACCAGATTAAGACAAGGTTCTCAGACGTCGCGGGACAGGACGAGGCCAAGGACGGGCTCATGGAGGTGGTCGACTTCCTGCACAACCCAGGCAAGTACAACGAGCTCGGGGCGCATCTGCCGAAGGGAGTGCTGCTTGTCGGCCCTCCGGGAACAGGTAAGACGCTCATCGCCAGGGCCGTCGCAGGTGAGGCCGGCGTCCCTTTCTTCGCCATGTCAGGATCGGAGTTCGTGCAGATGTTCGTCGGTATGGGAGCGGCAAAGGTACGTGACCTGTTCAGCCAGGCCAAGGAGAAGGCTCCTTGCATCATCTTCATCGACGAGATAGACGCCATCGGAAAGAGCCGTGAAGGGAGCCTCAGCACTAATGACGAGAGGGAGCAGACCCTGAACCAGCTCCTGACGGAGATGGACGGATTCGACGGCGACAAGGGAGTCATCATTCTTGCAGCCACCAACAGGCCGGACAGCCTTGACAAGGCTCTGCTGAGGCCGGGACGATTCGACAGGCGCGTGCAGATGGAGCTCCCTGACCTGCAGGGCAGGAAGGCCATACTACAGGTCCACCTGGGTCATGTGAAGCATGAAGAGATTGACCTTGATCTGATCGGAAGGGCAACGGCCGGCTCGTCGGGAGCCGAACTGGCGAACATAGTGAACGAGGCGGCTCTGAGAGCAGTGCGCATGGGCAGGAGCTCAGTAATCACAAGCGACCTGGAGGAGAGCGTCGAGGTCGTGATGGCGGGGGCACAGAGGAAGAACGCCGTCATATCCCCTGAAGAGAAGAGGATAATCGCATATCACGAGATAGGCCACGCAATGGTTGCGGCGGTACAGAGCAACTCCGCCCCGGTGCAGAAGATCACCATAATACCGAGGACATCCGGTGCCCTGGGATACACGATGCAGGTGGACGAGGGCGAGAAGTTCCTGTATAGCAGGGATTACATGCTGAACAGGATCGCCACCCTTACTGGTGGCAGAGTGGCGGAGGAGGTCATCTGCGGGACATGCACCACAGGTGCTTCCAACGACATAGAGCAGGCCACCCGTATGGCGAGGGCCATGGTCACCACCTACGGCATGAGCGAAAGGTACGGGATGATGGCTCTTGAGACCAGAGGAAATTCATATCTTGGAGGATCCGGCCAGGCGGCATGCTCTGAGGCCACCTCCGCCGAGGTCGACGAGGAGGTCAGACGCACCATCGCACAGGCGAAGGAAAAAGCTACAGAGATAATCAGATCGCACATGGACCAGATGCACCGTGCAACGGAGTTCCTTCTTGAGAAGGAGACGATCACTGGAGCGGAGTTCATGAACATATTGAATGACAAAAGGAAATGACGACAGACATACTGCTTCTATTATTGGGACTCGTGATGGTCCTTCTCGGGGCGGACGCACTTGTTGACGGGGCGTCTTCAATAGCCAGGAGGTACGGGATCAGCGAGTTCGTCATAGGTGTGACAATCATTGCATTCGGGACATCTGCTCCCGAGATGGTGGTCAGCTTCATCTCGTCGATCGAGGGACGTGCTGACATGGCTGTCGGAAACATCATCGGCTCGAACATCTTCAACATCGCGTTCGTGCTGGGCATCACAGCGCTGATCGCACCAGTGACAGTCACCAAATCAAACAGGGAATGGGACATCCCTTTCAATGTCCTTGTTTCCCTGATGCTCATCGTCGCTGCGGCCTACAAGGGCATCAGCCGCTTTGACGCCGCCGTCTTCCTGGCCGTTTTCATAACCTACATGTGGAAGTCCGCAGTCAGGGAGAAGAACTCAAGAAATGAGGAAGATAGTCCAACAGCAGATGCAGGGCCTGTCTGGAAGGCAGTTCTCTTCACCGTAGGAGGTCTGGCCATGCTCATCTATGGCGGCGACATGTTCGTCAAGAGAGCCGAGAACATAGCATACAGCGCCGGTCTGAGCGACAAGTTCATCGGCGTGACGATACTCGCCTTCGGAACCAGCCTGCCGGAACTAGCTGCAAGCATAGTCGCAGCTGTAAAGGGCAAGAGCCAGATGGCGTTGGGAATGTCCTGGGATCGAACGTGTTCAACGTGCTGATCGTCCTTGGCGGGGCCGCGTTGATCAGGCCGCTGACGGCTGAAGGCATAGGCGTCGCCGACTACTGTGTCGTACTGCTCACTGCCGTGACCGTGATGGTCTGTTCGTCCCGTAAGAGAATGAACCTCGGACGCTTGTCCGGTTCGCTTCTGCTCGCTATAGGCATCGGATACATGGCCTATCTGTTCACGACAATCTAGATATGTCTGCCACAAGATGCCGATAATAACGCCATACGAGATAGGAGAGATAGTCCCGCAGCTGGCTGGCCCTGCCGCACAGAGACTCGTCAGGAGAGCCATGAGTTGGCTGTCCATTGATGAGCTCAACGACCGTTATGACGATCTGTCGTGGCTGCAAGGTCCGGACTTCGCTAAAAGTTTCCTCGACGATGTGGGGATAGACTATTCCATCGGCAACTCCGAAAGACTTCTCAACCTCCCATCCGGCCCATTCATCACCATAAGCAACCACCCATACGGGCACATAGACGGAATGATGCTCATCGACCTGTTCGGCCACTTGCGTCAGGATTACAAGGTGATGGTGAACTCCCTGCTTGCCAGGATTCGCATGCTCGAGCCGAACTTCATCACCGTTGTTCCTACCGGAAGGGAGCGGACGGCTCCGAGGGCGGAGAGCATCAGCGGGGTAAGGGAGGCTATGACGCTCCTGCGGGATGGCGGTGTGCTGGGACTCTTCCCATCAGGGGCGGTCTCCGACCTTAGCCTTCGGGAGAGATGCGTAAGGGACAGACAATGGCAGGATGCGGCGGTAAGACTCATCAGAAAAGCCGGTGTTCCCGTCGTGCCGGTACGGTTCTTCGACAGGAGCAGCGACTTCTACTACTCGCTTGGGCTCATCAGTTCCGGCGTCAGGCTCCTTCGTCTGCCCTCCGAGATACTTAACAAGGACGGGAAGACCATAAGGCTGGGTATCGGCGAGACGATATTGCCCAACAGACTGCTGGAGTGCACTTCAACTGAGGAGCTTCGTCAGATGCTCAGGCATTCGGTATATGGCATGCCGATGCCGGAATCGTTCATCAGGAGATCCCGCCTGTCCCTTTGATCCCTTTGTACAGTTTGGCATAGACAAGTCACGTTATCTCCTTGGTATAGACGCGTGCCCTCTTCGAGAGGCTGTGGCTGAAGCGCCCCCACATGTTCTGCACGTCATGGTTATCAGCTAGTTCCCTTGTGCTCTCCACATGGAAGATGCCGTTGCGGTGCAGTCCTGAGGCTATCTTGGCGAGGATCATCGCGTTTACACCCATACCGCGGTAGTCATCACGCACGGCTATAAGGAGAGCATCAACGGTGTCATTTGTCCTGAGGGCTGCCAACACATGCATCCATCCCGTCGGGAACAGTCTTCCCCCTGCTCTCTGCATTGCCTTGGAAAGTGACGGCATCGCCACGCCGAATCCTACTACTTCATCGTTGCCGTCGACAACAACCGACACATAATCCAGAGAGATATGCGGAAGGAACTGACGCTTCAGGTCAGCGCATTGCCTCTCGGACAGTTCGGAGAATCCGTGAAGCCTCGAGTAGGCTTGATTCATGACCCTGAAGAGGCCGTCGGCATACCTTGTTACGAGTTCTTTCTTCGACCTGTAATGCCCCTCGCTCAGGCCGCATTTCAGTGCCACGATCCCTGCCGCACGCTCAAGAGCCGAAGTATCTTCCGGCACGTCTATGAGATACTCCACGAACTCTGCTCCCTTGGTGTACCCGCAGGACAGGAGAAGAGGCTCGTAGTACGGATGGTTGTACTTGCCGTACACTGTAGGCAGCCTGTCGAAGCCCTCCACGAGAATTCCGGATATGTCGAACTCCAGGAATCCGACCGGGCCTTCAACCATGGTCATCTCCTTCTGCCTGGCATAGCGCTCGACGCTGAACATGAGTGCGTCGACGACCTCCTTGGAATCCATGAAGTCTATCCACCCGAACCGGCATATCTTCTTCCCCACCTTGCTGTTGTACCTGTGGTTGATTATTGCCGCCACCCTACCCACCACTTTCCCGCTCTCATCCAGAGCAAGCCAGTATACGCCTTCACACACTTCGAAGGCAGCATTCTTCTTCGGGGACAGGGTGGCCATGTCCATTGACTCGACCTGAGGGACATAGTATCTGTCGCCCTTGTACAGTTCATTGGGAAAATGGACGAATTGTCTCAGTTCCCTTCTCGTCGTTACCTGTTTTATCCTTACCACGTCTTTTTTTTAATCTAATTTAGATAAATATAGATGAGACGAAACTTTTATTGGCGGTAATTTCATCCGATGTTTACAAAGCACGGCAAAATTGTAAATGACATCGGTGCATGCAGGCATCTGTTTTGATGCCATTCATAATGGTCCGGAAGAGAAACAGAGCACGGACCGAAACATAATAATGAGAGAAATCAAATGCATCGGAGTTCTCACCTCAGGAGGTGATGCTCCAGGTATGAATGCCAGCGTCAGGGCTGTGACCAGGGCGGCGATACACAAGGGATGGACTGTCAAGGGAATCTGCAGAGGATTCCAGGGACTTATAGAGGACGAGGTGGTTGACCTCACCACGGAGAGCGTGTCGAACACGATCCAGAGGGGCGGCACCTTCCTCAAGAGTGCGAGGAGCAAGGAGTTCAGGACACCCGAAGGAAGACAGAAGGCCTACGAGACTTTCACAAGACATGGGATGGACGCATTGATAGTCATCGGAGGAAACGGCTCCCTCGCCGGAGCCCAGGACTTCGCAAAGGACTTCGATGTGCCATGCATCGGTATCCCTGGTACTATTGACAACGACCTTTACGGAACTGATACCACCATCGGCTATGACACGGCGCTCAACACGATAGTGGACTGCGTGGACAAGATAAGGGACACGGCAACAAGCCACGACCGAATCTTCTTTGTGGAGGTGATGGGCAGGGACGCAGGCTTCCTTGCCCAGAACAGCGCCATCGCGGCCGGTGCTGAGGCCGCGATCATTCCTGAAGACAGCACTGACGTCGACCAGCTCGCCGAGTTCATCGGAAGGGGCATACGCAAGAGCAAGAACAGCTCGATCGTGCTTGTCTCCGAAAGCCCTCAGGACGGCAAAGGGGCGCAGTACTATGCGGACAGGGTGACCAGGGAATATCCCGGATATGATGTGCGTGTCTCGATCCTCGGCCATCTCCAGAGGGGTGGAAGGCCGACCGCCTATGACAGAATCCTTGCCAGCCGTCTGGGAGTGGCTTCAATCGAGGCGCTCGACGAGGGACAGAGGAACATCATGGTCGGCATCGACGACGACCACATAGTCTACGTGCCTTTCTCAAGGGCTATCAAGATGGACAAGCCAATCGACCCTGAGCTGATCAACGTGCTGGGTGTCCTGTCGATCTGATCAGCATTACCCTGAACTTTACACTTCCCAGCCATTTTGTTATTGGCAGCAAGGTGTCTCGCGAGTAACTTTGCCGTAGTTAATTAAAGGGTATTCACAATGACAGGCAACTACTTCCATGACATGATTCCCGAGGTGGAACGTGATCATATCCACTACATTCCTACCGTCCCTCAGTTCCTTTCCTGGATAGAGTCGGAATGGGGCGACCGCCCGGCACTGAGCGATGAGATAAAGACATATACATACAATCAGGTTTGCAGGAGAGTCGCGCGCAGAAGGACCGTTCTCGCAGAGATGGGTCTCAGAAAGGGTGACCTCGTAGGTATTTGGGACAGGACGACAATCGACGCTGTCGAGATGTTCCTCGCGGTGACGTCATACGGCTGTGTCGCAATCAACATCCCTACCCTTATGCCGGGCCAGGCTGTTGCCGGGATATGCGGCAGGTTTGGGGTGAAGGCGCTGTTCGCAGCTGATGAACTGATCTCGGGCTTGCCGCAGGTCCAGTTCCCTGTATCGGATGTCAGCGAGATTGCTGACACTATGACGGATGCTGCGGACATCGGCAGGGAGGATCCGGCAGCCATCTTCTTCACCGGCGGCACGACGGGCACGCCTAAGGGTGCTGTCCTTCCCCACCGGGCCCTGATGAGAGGTGCATACAACGGCAGTTTCGGTCCTGGACCACAGGTAGGACAGCGATACATCTGCATGCTGCCGCTCTGTCATGTGTTCGGCATGATAAGAAGCACGCTCTCGGTTCTGTATACAGGATCTCACTGGTATGCATGCGAGGACGTGAAGAAGACTCTTGGCCGCATGTCCGTCATTAAGCCGACATACCTTGTGCTCGTCCCGGGCCTCTGCGACGTCATTGCGGGCCTTGCAAAGATGTATGGTCCTGGGGTCCTGGGCGGTGAGCTTAAGGTCATCGTGTCCGGTGCGGCGAACGTGCCGCCAAGGTTGCAGGAACAGTTCGAGGAACTCGGAGTCTCACTGCTTGCCGGCTACGGCATGACCGAGGGCGCAAACCTGACTTCCGGGAACATCGACCTGAAGGAGAAACCGACTTCTGTGGGAAAGATCTATCCGGAGCAGGAAGTAAGGATTGTGGATGGAGAGCTCTGGGTCAGGGGTGACAACGTGTTCTCCGGCTACTACGGCAATCCGGAGGAGACAGCCAGGACGCTCACGCCTGACGGCTGGCTACGTACCGGAGACCTCGTCTCCTTTGATGACGAGGGGTACATGTACATCACCGGAAGAATCAAGAACTTGATCATCCTGGGTAACGGCGAGAACGTCAGCCCTGAGAGCATCGAGGAGAAGTACTATCTCGAGCCATCCGTGAAGGACTGCCTCGTCAAAGAGGATGAGGTTGACGGAGAGATGGTCATCGCGATTGAAATCCTCCCGCAGGCGGCATATCTTGAGGAGAACCGCATAGAAGATCCGGAAGGCTTCTTCAGGAAACTTGTGGCGGAGATCAACAGGACTATGCCGACCACTCACCAGGTGAGGAAGGTGACTGTCAGGAAGGAGGACTTCAAGAGGACAGGATCAATGAAGGTTTCAAGAAATCAGGAATAGGATATGGAAAGAGATGAAATATTGAAAGGTCTTCGAGAAGTCATGGCAACCGTTAAGCCAAAGGTCATGGCAGAGAGGATCGTTCCGGAAGCGATCCTCTCGGATGACCTCGGCATTGACTCCTTCTCGATGCTTCTGCTCAGCCTCGCGGCGGAGCAGAAGTTCGGGATAGCATTCGATCCGGGGAAGCCCTTCGTCAGCGTGTCGGATATAATGGAGTACATAATCACAAGAAAGGGAGCGGTCGATGATAGAGGTTAAGGAAGTCCGTGGCCGCAGGGACATGCGGCGGTTCGTCAGGTTCCCGTTCCGTCTTTACAGGAACGAGCGCGACTGGTGCCCGCCATTGGTCGGTGACGAGTTCGACACCTTCAACCCCAGGAAGAACGGCGCTCTGCGATTCTGCGAGCACCAGTGCTTCCTGGCCTACATGGACGGCCAGATTGTGGGAAGGATCGCAGCCATCATCAACAGGAGGTCTGACGAGAAGTCCGGAGAGCGCTGCCTTCGCTTCGGGTGGCTCGACTGCATAGACTCCCCTGCCGTGTGTTCAGCGCTGATGGGGCGCGACCCCTGTCCTACCCTATATCCTCATCCTATGCCCAGGTACAAGCCCAAAATCCGTTTCTCCGACTGCTGGTCTTCAGTGGGTGACGTGACGTTCTACCATAGGAACGGCGTCTGCTACTGGAAGAAGCGGGCGCATCCGGAGTTTCCCGGCACCCTGGGCCAGATGGAGGCGCAGTCCGTCCATCTCCGTGCGCTGCAGGCCTGGCGCGAGCTCGATCCGCTGACGCAGGAGCAGTGGAACATGCTGGCGCTGACGGTGCAGAGCCACCGGCTGCCGTTCCGCAAGGATCACCACATCACCGGCCACAATCTCTTCGTGTCCGGCTACCACGGCAAGTCGGCCGATAGGGCATGGACTGACGCAGGCGACGCTGCGCCGGCGACTATAACGATTTCCGCCCTGGCCCAGAAGATTGGCTGGCCTTCAGCCACCTGGGATTTCAGCGGAAGCGTACCGAAACTCCTCGGCCTGCCTGAAGGACAGTAAGCTGCAATTTGGCTCAAGCGCACGCCGCCCTCACCGCCCCTCGAAGCGGTCGAGGGCGGCGCTCATAAGTTCCCGGCCCTTGGCGGCAATTTCTTCGGCGTGGGAGTAACTGCTGATGTCCTGGTATGAGTCGTAGGGGAGTTCGACCAGGATGTCCGGAGGACAGAGTTCAGCGCCGAGACGGGCGATCACCCCGTTCATAATCCCGAAACTGCGGTCGATTACCGTGGCATAGTTGTCCTCGGCGTCGACGGGGATTCCGCTCTCGCGGCCTTCCGACTCCAGACGGCGTGACAGGCGCTGGGACTCGATGGTCTCCCTCAGGAGTTCGCGTCCCTGGGCCCCGGCCCTGCGGACCTGGCGCAGCAGCTCGCTCCGGTCGGTGGCAAGGGTGTCCCGCAGCAGTTCCCGGGCCTCCTCCTTGCGGGCGATTTCGTCCCGTTCCAGGGCAGCCTGGTTTTCCAGATATTCGTGGATTGGGGAAGCGTCGATACTGTTGACATTGAAGCCGACTAGGATGTCACCCTCCGTCCGCGCCACACGGTTGAGCGGAAAAGTGTTCACCAGACCGCCGTCGACCAGGGTCCTCCCCTGCCATTTGACCGGACGGAACATCGACGGAATGGAAATAGACGCCCGGATGGCCTCGAAAAGCGGGCCCTCGCGGAAGACCACTTCCTCTCCGGTGTAGAGGTCGGTCGCGACCGCCGCGAAGGGAATGGGCAGGTCTTCGATATTGACCTCCGGGACTATGGTCTTTATGGTCTCGATAATTTTTTCGCCCTTGACGAGATGGTTCAGGCTGATGCTTATGTCCATCTGCGACAGGACCTTGATCTTGTCCAGGGAATATAGCCAGCCCTTGAAGGCGTCCAGGCCGCCGGCCGCGAATATGCCGCCAACCAGGGAGCCCGCCGAGGTCCCGGCTATGGAGCTGATCTCATATCCCCGCCCCAGCAATTCCTCTATGGCCCCGATATATGCGAAGCCCCTGGGCCCGCCGCTCGCCAGCGCAAGTGCTACTTTTTTCTTCATTTCTTCCGGTTGTCAACCCTCTTTCCGTAGACGACGAGGCGCTGGAAGGCGTACTCGGTGAAGAGGTTGAAGAAGAGGTTAAGGACGGTGACGGATCTTGGAAAGGAGCCAAGTGGTGACGGCGCTGCACAGGAACGTAAGCACGGCGATAACCGGAATGGCCAGCCTCCGGGTACGATACGCCATTGATGCCAAAGTACATACCCCAGCGACAGGGCGAAAAAGACAAGAATAATTACGAAACGTGTTCTCATAGGCTTCTTGCTATACCCATACGAAATTGTCTTTCCCGGCTCCGGCCTCAAAGTGGTACTTTACAATGCCGCGGTCGATGTCGGTAAAGATGGAGTTGTTGCAGTCAATGTGGACCTCCTCGCCCGATCCCTTCAGGAAGAAGGCCTGCTTGTTGTTGGCAGTGGGGGCAAAAAGCGCGGCTTTCACCCCCTCCCTGAACCATTCCGGGGAGTTTCCTTCGTAAGAACTGACATCTTCAGGTAATTTGCTCTTATGCGGTACTCCTTGCGTCGCACCATATCCAAGGACGAGGATGCCGGCCTGAACGGCTGTGCCAGACTGCTCCTTGACATCACCCTTGCTGAAGGTACCGCTGATCCACCAGGAGTTGAGCCCCAGTGTCTGGGCGTAGAGGGCAATGTCTATGCCGCAGTACCCGAGTTTCTCCTTGGCATCCGGAATAGCCGGAGAACCGAGCAGAAGATAGTTCCGGGTACCTTTCGCTCCCATCAGGCGCATCAGACCCCAGACGGGAGCATTTTCTCCCGTTATGAGTTTCATCTGGACGCCGTGAGCGTCATTCATCAAGGCGATGCGCTCATTCAGTTTGATGACAATATCGTCTGGAATCGGTTTGTCCGTATAAGTCCGGACCATGTGGCGGGCGGAAATGGCTTCTTTTATTGTCATAATCCTATGGTGATGAATGATTCAAATTCCGATTTATCAGTGATAATATGTAATCGCAAAATTACAAATTCTGTTGATTCTGGCAACAACCATCCTTTCCTTTTCATCGAAAAGTGCCGGTGGCCGGCACCGCTCCGGGGCTTCGCCCCTGCCTCGACCGTCGTGCTTCCAACCACAGATTGCAACCACACGATGAAGGTGGGACAAGGAAATCCAACCTTCCCCCACCTTCGAAGGATACCCACATATACGATTTATTCAACCTGATATTTCGGATAGCCCTTATTTAATTATCATTAATGAAAGCCTTAACGCTGCCCTTTTCCGGGTCAACGATTCTGTTCCCGGTATGCGGTCGGCGTGAGTCCGGCATGGCGCTGGAAGTAACGGTAGAAGTCCATCTGGTTGTTGAAATGCAGCAGCCAGGCGATCTCCTTGACCGGTTGGGAGGTGTACCGCAGATAATAGCGGGCTTCCATCAGCACGTATTCCGCGATCCATTCGGGCGCCGTGCGTCCCGTGTCCTCCCGGATGATGGCTGACAGGTATTTCGGAGTCAGGCCGAGCCTGGCGGCATAGAAGGCCGTGTCGCGGTGCTCCGTGTGGTAGCGGGCGATCAAGGCTATGAACTGCCTCGAGACCGGGAGCGTCCCCTCCCTGGCGACGGATTCCTCTCCTGCCATCCTGTCCCATATCCGCATCAGCTCGATGCTCATCGACCTAAGCAGGTAGCACAGGCTGCGTGTCACGTCTGCGTGACGGTCGCCCGTGACGGAGCGGAAGATGTTCTGGAAGTTGTGGATGAGGATCTTGGTCCGCTGGTCTACCTTCACCATCCGGCAACGGAAGGCATAGAGTGCCCCCAGCCTCTCGAACTCCGTCTCCTGGAGCATCTGCTCTGAGATGGCCATGATGGTGATCCTTCCCGGGCCGCCCCCCTCCTTCCAGGAGAAGGAGAGGATATCCTCCGGCAGGCTTATCGCGAAACAGTCCCTGGTCACGCGGTACCCGTCCATTCCGATCCGCAGGTCGAACTCTCCCTCGATGCAGTAGAGGCAGATTACGCCTGCGAAACGGTACGGGAACGTCAGGCGGCGTTCTATCCCGGCACGGAACGGCAGGTTCATGATGAAGAAATCATCCCCGTGCGACAACATGGGGCGGACATCAAGGATGTCCCGCATCTTCGGGAGCGTCAGATTGTCCATAAAATCAGTGAAAAGGTATAATAATATGTTCTACAAATATAATCATTTCAAAACTTTTGGCCAAAATGTATAATGATTAAATTGCGGGTGTCCAGTCAAGACCGTACCTTTGCTCCGTGAAACGATACCTGCATATCTACTCGCTCACGGTCGCGGACATCGACGCGTCCCGCAGGATGACGGCTGGCGCCGTGTTATGCTATTTCCAGGACACGATCGGTCGTTTCCTGTCGGAGGCGAACGTTTCCGCCTTCGACCTCCTGGAGGAGGGCCGCACCTGGATGATCCTCGAGTTCCACGGTTCCCTTTCCGGAGAGATGCCCGCGTGGCCGGGCATCGTGCAGGTGGAGGTCTTCTTGTCTGAGATCACGTCCTTGAAGGCATACGTGGACTATATCTTCCGGGACGTACGGGGTAACATCGTCACCCGCGGGACCAGCGTTTGGGTGATGATAAATCTCAAGACACGAAGGCCGGTCCCTTGCGGCGAGGTCCAGCGCTTCACGCAGCAGTATGATCCGCGGAACCACGTCCCCCACCTCCGCTACCACTTCCCCGACGACGGGCAATCGGCGGGTGCCGTGGCGATGGGCCATCGGGTGACCCGGTTGGAGACCGATTTCAACGGTCACATGAGCAACCGGGACTTTGTCCGCCTCGCCCTCTCCACCATCGACCCCGCCGCCATCGAGGGACGGACCATCCGGGAGATACACGTCAGGTTCCATCAGGAATGCCTTGCGGGAGAGACGCTGGACTGCGTCTGCGCCGCCGGCAAGGACGGCCGGATAACCATCCGTATCGCCAAGCCCGAC
>JBGVAE010000080.1:0-23550 GCA_045224215.1 Candidatus Cryptobacteroides sp.
TTCTTGATCATCTGCCGTTGATTATTTCTCGGCAGGAGTCTGGGCTATTTCGATGTAGTTGCCGGAATTGTAAAGCCTCTGTGCGGCCTCGCGGATGCTTTCCTTGGTGAGGCCTGCAACTGCAGCCTCGTATTCGGCATCATAGTCGTAACCGTTCTTCACGAACTTGATGATGTTGGACATCCAATACTGGTTGTTGATCCTGTTCTCAGGGATGTTCTTCTTGAAGTTCTCGATGGTACGGTTGAACTGCTCGTCCGTAGGACCGTTCTCTGCGAGCTTGCGGAATTCGTCCCTGCACATCTGGCGCAGTTTGTCAGTCATCTCAGGCTTGCATTCGAAGGCTACCTGGAGCATAGTCCTCGCCTCAGGATCCTTCTGGCTGTCAGCCATCGTTGAAGCACCGTAGGTGCCGCCTTCGTCTTCACGCAGGGTGTCGACGTAGATCTGGTCGAGGATGTAGCTCACAGCCTTGGCATTCACCAGGTTGCTTACTGAGAATGGAGAGTAGTCGGTATAGACTCCGATAACGGTGGACTTAGGAGTCTCCATCACGGTGTTGATGACGTCGATCTTCTCGCCCTTGGCAATGGATGGTCCGACATTTTTCCATGAGGTGGCTTTCTTGCCCTTAGGGAGGGAGCCTACATATTTCTCTACCAGAGGCTTGAGAGTCTCAGGGTTGATGTCTCCGACGATTACCATGGTGGCACCCCTGGCATCAGCGAAAAGCTTGCTGTAATTCTTTGCGACAGTGTTGAGGTCAGCTTTTGCAAGCTTGTCCATGGAGATGATCTCATTCCTCGGGCTCTCTTCGTAAACGACCTTGTTCACTTCTTTCTGGAGGGCATAGTTCGGAGTGTTTTCCAGGTTAGGAAGGATTGCTTTCAACTGCGAGATTGCGTTGTCCCACTCTTCCTGGTCGAAACGAGGTGTGATATATTCAAGATAGAGGAGCTGCAGGGCTGTCTCCAGATCCTTGACGGAAGACCTTCCGGTCACGCCGCTGTAGAGATTGTCGATATAGGAACTTACGGAAATATTCTTGCCTGCCAGCATCTTGCTCAGCTCGGTGCCTTTGAATCCGGATACTCCCTGGACGCTTTCGAACACGCGGTAGACACTCTGGTCGAAGGAAGGCATGTCAGCATCGGAGATGAGGCTTTCTCCGCCGGCCTTGAACAGGTTGAAGAGAATCTGGTCTTTCTTGTATTCGGTTGGAAGGAGGATAACCTTGACACCGTTCTTCAGAGTCCACTGGGTGGCATCGTAGATGGTGCTGGTGGCTTTCTTCACCTTGGAACCCTTCAGGGTTTCGGGATTCATCAGAGGCCTGGTTTCAGTCTCCTCGGCAGGAGCTTCGATTTCCGCTCCCTTGGCTTCATCGATGAGGGCAAGGAGACGGCTCTCCGTAGGAGTGGCTATGCCTTCCTTCTGCGGACCGCTGTAGATTACCACGAGGTTCTTGTCAGGGATGATCTCACCAACCATCTGGTTGAGGAGCTGGGCGTTGATCTGTCCGGCGAATGCCTTTGCCAGTTCATATTCCTGTGCCGGCTCCATGTAGGCCTCGTTGTCGAAGAAGTTATTGATAAGAGGATGGACGAATTCAGGGTTTTTCCTGGTTTCGGCCTCGTTTGCTGCTTTCTCGAAGCGGGAAAGGAGGTTGTCCTTCGCCCTGGTGACCTCACCCTCGGTGAAACCGTACCTCTTGAGTTTCTCAAGCTCGGTCAGGAATGACTTGAAACCACCTTCGATGTTGTCTTCCTTCAGGGTTACAGATCCGATCGTAGCTTCCATGGCGTCGTTCATCTTGCCCATCATGAACGCTCCGCTGAGATACGGGGAGTCAGCCTTGGACGTGATGTCGTTGAATCTCTCATACATGACGTTGCTGATGATGCTTTCGATGAAATCCACGGAGAAACCGGCTGCGGTGCTGTTGAGGGCTTCGTCACGGGCGTCGCTCATCCAATAAAGCTCGATGCTCGGAGCAGTAGTCTCAGGATCAGTGAGGACAGCGACGCGAGGCTCGGCGAAGTCGGTGACGGTGATCTTGTCCTTCTGCTTAGGGTTCTCTGCCTTAGGAATATCGGCCCAGATCCTCTTGATCGTTGCCTCTACGTAGTCAACATCGATATCTCCGACGACGACGATAGCCTGCATGTCAGGACGATACCATGTACGATAGAAATTGACCAGGCTTTCCGGCTTGAAGTTCTCGAGATTCTCCTGGCTTCCGATGAGGGTGCAGGTGGAATACTTGGTGTCTCCGTACAGGTAAGGGAGGGATCTTTCGAAAGTCCTCCACTGGGCATTCCTGCGGCTGCGCCTTTCCTCGATGATGACCGGACGTTCCTTGTCTATCTCGACCGGATCGTTGGTCACGAAGTGGGAATAGTCATGCATGATGAGCAGGCAGGTATCAACCACAGTCGGCCTTACGAGCGGAATGTTGTTGAGCATGTACTGCGTCTGGTCGATTCCGGTTGCCGCGTTGACGTTGCCACCGAAGGACGCACCGATGCTCTGGAGCCATTCGATGATGCCTTTCCCCGGGAAGTTCTTCGTCCCGTTGAAGCACATATGCTCGAGGAAGTGGGCGAGACCGTCCTGGTCAGGAGTCTCCTGGATTGCACCGACGTTTGTCGCGAGATAGAACTCAGCCCTCTGGGCGGGTTTGTCGTTGTGCCTGATGTAATATGTCAGGCCGTTGTCCAAGGTCCCCTTGCGGACTGCAGGGTCGTTAGGCAACTGGGGCATCTGGGCGCTGGCAAGGAAGGCAAAAGCCGTGAGAGCCAGTGCTGCGATAGTAACGATGAATCTTCTCATACTTTTTGAAAATGAATTATTGGTTGTTTATGCTTTGTATTCCAGGATGTCTCCGGGCTGGCAGTCAAGAGCCTTGCAGATTGCTTCCAAGGTGGAGAACCTTACAGCCTTGGCTTTTCCGGTTTTCAAGATGGAAAGGTTTGCCGGAGTGATTCCAATCTTTTCGGCGAGTTCGCTTGAGGACATCTTCCTTTTTGCGAGCATGACGTCGATATTTACTATAATGGCCATTTCGTATTATTCTTGTCTGATGCAAATCTAAGTCATAATAATTGATTCTGCAAGAAAATTCGATATATTATTACCGAAAATCAATAAATTCTTATATCTTTGCAGTAATATAAGGATTGCTTATGCTTGAAGACACCAGATTGAGGATATTCGCGGCAGTGGCCCGGGAGGGGAGTTTCACGCAGGCTGCAAGGAGGCTTGGCATCACCCAGCCTGCTGTGAGCCAGAACATTGCGGAATTGGAAAGGAACCTCGGCACAGAATTGTTCGAAAGGAGCCGTGGCTCGGTAAGGCTGACGGCTGCCGGCACTTCCCTGATGGAATATGCAGGGAAGATACTCCACTGGTATTCCGCCATCGGCGATCTGTTCGGAGAGAAGGGGAGGCTTGGCTCCTCCGGCTCGTTGAAAATCATTGCTGACGATTTCGTCGCTTCCTGCGTATTACCCTCGGTTCTCCTGAAATCAATCGCTTCCGGAAAGCGGGTGTCATTCAATGTTTGCGAAAGTGAAGCAGGGGAATATGACTTACGGTTCCGGACAATGCCGCACAATGAAGCCCTTTCCCTTGATGAAAGTGCCGGTTATGTCGGTCTTGTGGCAGGAGCGGCAGTCACTTCCAATCGCTTATATACCGGAATCTCCGATCTCCAGTCCCTTCCTGCTTCCGTGAGATTCGCAGTGTGGAAGCCTTATTCCTCCTTGCTTCCGATTGATATACAGATGAGGACCGATGTCCGCAGCAGCAGTTTGAAACTTATAGGAAGCCTTGTGGCTGCCGACCCTCAAACAATAGGGCTGCTCCCATTGGAAGCAGCCCCGTCAGGTTTGTCCATCATGCCTGCAGCTATTCGCAGGCTCGACATGGACTTATTCATCGAGCATTCCGAAGGCTTCGGGGATAATGAAACCTACAATTCCTTGAGGAACCTGGCCATGGAGGCTAGGAAATCGGACCTGTAGTCCTTGATAGGGTCGTTCTCGTACTTCTCGCTCTTGAATCCATATCCGTGTCCTCCGCCCGGGAATGCGTGCATCTCGCAAGGAACGCCGCATTCGACCAGTGCGTTATAATACCTGATTTCATTCTCCGGAGGTACTCCGCCATCGTTGGAACTGAAGATTATGAAGGTCTTAGGGGTGTCGGTGCTTACCTGCTTGTCCAGGGAATACCTGTCCTGAAGTCCCTTGTACCTGTCCTTGTTGACGTTCCAGGCCGTAAAGGTGGATTCGCTTCCGTTTACGGCAGCTGACCTGTTGGTCCAGAAAGCCTTGCTGCCGATGAGGTTGTTGAAACTGCCTTCATGGGCCACTCCCTTTTCAGATGAAATCACCGGATAGACGAGTATGGAGAAATCCGGCCTTGTAACGGCATCGCAGTAGAGAGTCGAAGCAGATGCTGCGAGATGGCCTCCAGCTGAGAATCCCATGACACCGATCTGCTTGATACCCCATTCACCGGCGTGATATCTGCAATAACGGAAAACGTTCTGGACGTCTGTGAGCGGAACGTTCCAGTGTCCGTAAGGAAGACGGTACTTCACTACGGCGGCCGTGATTCCCTGGCTGTTGAGCCATTCTGCTGCATAAGAGCCCTCGGTTATCACTGCATCATACCAGTATGCTCCTCCCGGGCAGATTATGACCATCTTGCCGTTCGGCTCCTTCGGGAAATAGAGGTCGAAACGTGCGCTGTCCCCGACGTGGTACAGATCCCTGTTCTTCATCATCTCCGGCTTATCGATTCCGTTGGATTCTCCAGGACCGAGGGTGACTCCCATGATACCCTTGTCAGAGTTCTGTCCTTCAGGATAGAGATATACGGTTTCGTCAGGAACCCTGGTGAACTGCACCCTGGACGGCTGCTTCTCTTCCTTCTTGCCGTCGAGGTTTTCAAGCTGCTGCTCAAGCCACCTTGAAAGTGCATTCGAGAATTCGGGCCTGCAGGAACCCAGGGCATCCTTGCAAAGCTTCGGATCCAGGCCTGAAGAAAGGTCTGTGAAGCCCCATCCGTGGCCGCCTTTCGGGTAGAAATGAAGTTCGGCCGGGACTTTGTTCGCTATTAGAGCACGGTAGTAGGAAACCGAATTGGCCACCGGAACTGCCTTGTCGTCGGTGCTTGCGGCAAGGAAGGTGGGAGGAGTGGAAGGAGTGATGTCATTGCTGGTGTCGTACATCTCTTCCAGATCCCCTTTCTCGATCCTTCTGTAGTACCACTGGCTGAAGGAGTACCCATCCCTGTCGCTCCAAGCTTCCGGCTTGCCAAGGAGGTTCTGCTTGGTGTTCTTGTGGGTGATGCCGTCGGTCATGGATATTACCGGGTAGATGATCACGGCGAAATCCGGCTTTGTGATTTCATCCACGTACATAGTCTCCACGGTGCTGGCGAGGTGTCCGCCCGCCGAGAATCCAATGACTCCTATCTGCCTTACGCCCCATTCCTCGGCATGGAAACGGCAGTATCTGAATGCATTCTGCATGTCCTGGAGAGGTACCTGCCAGTGCCCGTTAGGAAGGCGGTACTTTACCACGGCGCAGGCTATGCCCCTGTCGTTCATCCATTTGGCAAGATAGCTGCCCTCGTTCCAGGTGGAAAGATTGTAGTAGCTTCCTCCAGGGGAGGCGATGACCATCTGTCCGTTCGGCTTTTCAGGAAGATAGATGTCGATCCTTGCACTGTCGGTGACGTTGGCGATGAATCCCCATCCTTCAGCCTTCTCCGGGCCGGTAAGTCCGTTGGCTACGAGCGGGCCCTTCGTTACCTCGGTCTTTCCTTCGACTATACCCTGGTCTATGTTTTGTCCCTTAGGGTAGAGATAGACTGTCTTGGTCGGGAAATATTCAAGGGCAGGCTTGTTCTTGGTCTTGAGCTTTTCTTCGACCGGGGAAGTCCGGGCGGTCGGGTCCACATAGACGATGCTGCCGTTCAGGTTCTCTGCCTGCTTACGGTTCTTTTTCTGTGCACTGGCTTCCTGCGGTGCGAAAAGTGAGGCGCCTGCAATGAGCACTGCCAGAAAGGCTTTTCTGCTGAGATTCTTCATATTATTATGAATTAGTTTGACATTCATCCGAATCATACAAATATAATATAAATATGTATAAATAGAAAATCGTAAAATAATTCAAATATTTCTTTAAATAATTATTGTTTTTCATAAATTAATTTATATATTTGTGAAAACAACATCTGATTATGGTTACTTGGTGGACATCATTGAGCACTACGATGCAGATCCTTTGGGCGGTCACACTTTCCGCTTCCCTGATCTTCATCATCCAATCTATCCTGACTTTCATCGGCCTTGGCGGCAGTGACCTCGACACCGATTTCGATGCCGGCGGCGACGTCGATCTGGGCGGGGGAGACGGCACTTTCGATGCCGATCCTTCCATGAACCTGCTGACCTTCCGCAACCTGGTCAATTTCTGCCTCGGTTTCGGATGGACTGCCGTACTCCTTCACGACAATATCGACAACAACTTCATCCTGCTGTTCATTGCGGTCCTCGTTGGAATAGCGTTGGTGGCAGTCGTGATGTGGCTCTTCAAATGGCTGAGCGGTATGCAGCAGAGCGGTAACATCGACGTCCACACCTCTGCCGTAGGCTGCGAGGGAAAAGCTTACCTTACCATCCCGGGCGAGCGCAAGGGCGAAGGAAAGGTACAGATCACCATCAACAATTCAGTTCGTGAATATGATGCGATAACCGACGGTGATACTATCAAGACCGGAACTGCCATCAAAGTCCTTGAAGCTATCAACGACTACACCCTCCTCGTGGAAGAAATCAACCCTACAATAATCTAACATCAATTTCAAATAATCATGGACATCTCATTGATTCTCATCATTGTCGCCGTCCTCTTCGTGACGTTCGCGGCCATTCTGAAACGCTACAAGCGCTGCCCATCCGACAAGGTGATGGTCATCTACGGTAAGACCGGCAAGAACAAGCAGGGCTCCATCTCATCCGCAAGGTGCATCCACGGAGGCGCCGCCTTCATCTGGCCCGTGTTCCAGGACTATGCTTTCCTTGACCTCAAGCCGATTTCAATCGAGTGCAACCTGACCAACGCCCTTTCGAAGCAGAACATCCGTGTCGATGTCCCTTGCCGCTTCACCGTCGGTATCTCCACGGAGCCTGACAGCATGACCAACGCTGCAGAGCGTCTGCTCGGTCTCTCGATCGACAACATCCAGAACATCGCTACCGATATCCTCTTCGGACAGCTCCGTCTTGTCATCGCTACGATGGACATCGAGGAAATCAACTCCGACCGTGACAAGTTCCTGGCCGCAGTGAGCCAGAACGTCGAGGCCGAGCTCCGCAAGATCGGTTTGAAACTCATCAACGTGAACGTGACAGATATCCGTGACGAGTCAGGTTACATCGAGGCTCTCGGTAAGGAAGCCGCAGCAAAGGCCATCAACGATGCGAAGAAGAGCGTCGCCGAGCAGAATCGTTACGGTGAGATCGGAAAGGCTGAGGCCGACAGGGACAAGGATATCCGTATCGCCGAGACGCAGAGAGACACCCGTATCAAGACAGCGGCTGCCAATGCGCTTGCTGTCCAGGGTGAGAATACCTCCAGGATAGACATCGCGAATTCCGATGCTGCCCGTCGAGAAAAGGAGGCTGAGGCTGCACGCATCGCCGTGGCTGCCGAGAAGGTCCAGGCTGCCAAGGCCCTCCAGGAGGCTTACCAGAGCGAGCGTGACGCTGAGCTTGCCCGTGCCGAGAGGGAGAAGGCTACCCAGCAGGCCAACATAGTCGTTCCTGCCCAGATCGAGAAGGAACGTCTCATCATCGAAGCCGAGGCTGAGGCCGAGAAGCTCCGCAGGACCGCAAAGGGTGAGGCAGACGCCATCTTCGCCAAGATGGATGCCCAGGCCCGCGGTACACTCGAGATTCTCACCAAGCAGGCTGATGGTTTCGGACAGATCGTCCAGGCTGCCGAGGGAGATGCACAGAAGGCTGTGCTCATGATGATTTCAGACAAGCTTCCTGAACTGGTCAAGACCCAGGTCGAGGCCGTGAAGGGTATCAACATCGACAAGGTGACCGTGTGGGACACCGGTTCCGGCAAGGATGGAAAGACGGCCACGGCCAATTTCATCTCCGGGATGATGCAGTCCGTACCTCCGCTTCAGGACCTTTTCAAGATGGCCGGAATGAACCTTCCTGAGTACATCAAGGGAAAGGACGTTCAGGAAACTTCCACCGAGGCTCCCGAGGAGCAGAAATGATTTTTTCAGTCATGCCTATAGTAGTCAACGTAGATGTAATGCTTGCCAGGCGGAAGATGACTTCCACCGAGCTTGCTGAAAAGATCGGGCTTTCGACAGTCAATCTGTCGAACCTTAAGACCGGCAAGGTCAAAGGAGTGCGCTTCACGACCCTCGATGCCATCTGCAAAGCCCTTGACTGCCAGCCAGGCGACCTGCTGGAATACCTCCCCGATAAAGACTGATTTTTTTATCCTCTGATAAAAAGAGGGTGACTGAAACTGATTCAGTCACCCTCTCTTTTGAATAGATAATTGTTTTGTCTTTATTTTCCGGCGAGGCGTGTGTAGGTGCCGTAGCGGACCTTGGCGAATTCCTCGGTCAGGCCGAGAAGTTCGGCAGCCTTGTCAGGGAAGAGCTTGTAGAGGGAAGCGAAACGAACCTCACCCTTGAGGAAGTCCTGGAACTTGGTCCAGTCAGGCTCCTTGGAATCAAGAGAGAACGGATTCTTTCCTTCAGCCTCGAGAGCGGGATTGTACCTGTAGAGGTGCCAGTAACCGCACTCTACTGCGAGCTTCTCCTCCTTCTGGCTCAGACCCATACCAGCCTTCAGACCGTGGTTGATACATGGTGCGTAGGCGATGATGAGTGAAGGACCGTCATAAGCCTCGGCCTCCTTGATGGCGTTGAGGTACTGGACAGGGCTTGCACCCATTGCGACCTGGGCCACATAGACGTAGCCATAGCTCATGGCCATCATTCCGAGATCCTTCTTGCGGATCTTCTTTCCTGAAGCAGCGAACTTGGCGATAGCGCCTGCTGGAGTTGACTTCGAGCTCTGGCCACCGGTGTTGGAATATACCTCGGTGTCGAGGACGAGGACATTGACGTTCTTGCCGGAAGCGAGGACGTGGTCGAGTCCGCCGTAGCCGATGTCATATGCCCAACCGTCGCCACCGAATATCCACTGGCTGCGTGAAGGGATGAAGTGCTTGTAGTCGAGGAGTTTGCTGCATGCCTCGCACTTGCTCTCGGCAAGGAGGGGAACAATCTTGTCAGCGACTTCGCGGGTTACGGCTGCGTTCTCCTTGTTGTCAAGCCACTGCTGGCAGAGAGCCTTGATTTCGTCGGAAGCCTTCTCGCAACCGAGAGCCTGGGCCATGAGATTGGCGACAGTCTCACGTGCGCGGTCGGAACCGATCTTCATTCCGAGACCGAATTCGGCATTGTCCTCGAAGAGGGAATTCTGCCATGCCGGGCCATGACCCTTAGCATCGGTGCAGTAAGGTGAAGCAGGGAAGGAAGCTCCGTAGATGGATGAGCAACCTGTTGCGTTTGCGATCATCATCCTGTCTCCGAAGAGCTGGGTGATATTCTTGATGTATGGAGTCTCACCGCAGCCGGCGCAAGCGCCGCTGAACTCGAACAGAGGCTGTGCGAACTGGGAGTTCTTCACATTGGCGGTCTTGTTGACTACGTTGTCCTTGTAGCCTACCTTGGAAGAGAGCCAGTTGAAGTTCTTCTGCTCCTGATCCTGGTCGAGGGCTGAAACCATCGTGAGGGCTTTGTCCTTGGCCAGGCAGACGTCGGCGCAGTTGCCGCAACCTGTACAGTCGTCCACTGAGATTGAGAGAGCATACTGGTAGTCCTTGAGGACAGCCTTGCCCTGAGCCTTCTTGAGCTCTGCAGGAGCCTCTTCGGCCTCCTTGGCATCAAGCAGGAACGGACGGATGGCAGCGTGAGGGCAGACGAATGCGCAGGTGTTGCACTGGATACACTTGTCCGGATCCCAGCTAGGAACCAACACGGCGACACCACGCTTCTCGTATGCGGAAGTGCCTGCTGGCATCGTTCCGTCCTGGTAAGGCAGGAATGCGCTGACAGGGAGTGAGTCTCCGTTCTGTGAGTTGACCACGTCGGCGATGTTCTTCACGAACTCAGGAGCGAGGCGGTTCTTGTTAGGAGTCTCGAACCTTGCAGTGAGGGATGCCCACTCTGCAGGAACCTCGATCTGGGTATATTCACCACCCCTGTCGACTGCTGCGTAGTTCATGTTGACGACGTTCTCGCCCTTCTTGCCGTAGCTCTTGACGATGGCGTCCTTCATGTACTTGACTGCATCCTCGTAAGGGATGATGCCGGTGATCTTGAAGAATGCGGACTGGAGGATGGTGTTGGTCCTGTTGCCGAGTCCGATCTCCTGTGCTATCTTGGTAGCGTTGATGATATAGACCTTGATGTTCTTCTGGCCGATGATAGCCTTCACGTTGTCAGGAATCCTCTTGACAGTCTCTTTCTCATCCCAGAGGGAGTTGAGGAGGAGGGTTCCGTTCTCCTTGATGCCCTTGAGAACGTCATACTTCTCGAGATATGAAGGAACGTGGCAGGCTACGAAATCAGGGGTGCTCACGAGGTAAGGAGCCTTGATAGGCAGGTCTCCGAAACGAAGGTGAGAGCAGGTGTAGCCGCCTGACTTCTTGGAATCGTAGTCGAAGTAAGCCTGGCAGTACTTAGGAGTGTGGGAACCGATGATCTTGATGGTGTTCTTGTTGGCACCCACGGTTCCGTCGGAACCAAGTCCGTAGAACTTGCACTCGGTGGTTCCTGGCTTGACGATTGAGATCTCCTGCTTGATAGGGAGAGACTTGAAGGTTACGTCATCCACGATACCGATGGTGAAGTCGGTCTTAGGCTCCTTGAGCTCGAGGTTGTCGAATACGGCCACGATCTGTGCAGGAGTGGTGTCCTTTGAAGAAAGACCATAGCGTCCTCCGATAATGAGAGGAGAGTTCTCTTCGCCCTGGAAGAGGGCCTTGACATCGAGGTAGAGAGGCTCTCCGAGAGCTCCCGGCTCCTTGGTCCTGTCAAGGACCGCAATCCTCTTGACACTCTTAGGCAGCACCTTGAAGAAGTACTGGGAAGCGAAAGGGCGGTAGAGATGTACGGTAACCAGACCGTATTTCCTGCCCTGTGCTGCGAGGTAGTCGATGGTCTCCTTTATGGTCTCGGTAACGGAACCCATTGCTACGACGATGTTCTCAGCGTCAGCTGCTCCGTAGTATGTGAACGGACGGTACTCGCGTCCGGTCAGTTCGCTGATCTCGCCCATGTAGCGGGCAACTATGTTAGGTACTTCGGCGTAGACGTTGTTCCTGGACTCAGCAGCCTGGAAGTAAACGTCTCCGTTCTGTGCGGTACCGCGGGTGACAGGTGCGTCAGGGTTGAGAGCCCTTTCGCGGAAAGCCCTGAGGGACTTCTCGCTGACCATTCCCTTGAGGGCCTCTTCATCGAGGGCCTCGATCTTCTGGATCTCGTGTGAGGTACGGAATCCGTCGAAGTAGTGGAGGAACGGGATGCTGGACTTGATGGCCGAAAGATGTGCTACGGCTGCAAGGTCCTGGGCTTCCTGAACTGAACCGGATGCAAGGAGTGCGAAACCGGTCTGGCGGCAAGCCATGACGTCCTGGTGGTCTCCGAATATGGAGAGGGCGTGGGTTGCAAGGGTACGTGCCGAAACATGGAACACTGCCGGAAGCATTTCACCGGCGATTTTGTACATGTTCGGAATCATGAGGAGGAGACCCTGTGAAGCCGTGTAGGTAGTGGTGAGGACACCTGCCTGCAGGGAGCCGTGCACTGCTCCCGAGGCACCAGCCTCGCTTTCCAACTCGGTCACGCTTACAGTCTCTCCCCAGAGATTCTTTTTCCCGTGGGCAGCCCACTCGTCAATGTTCTCTGCCATCGGAGAGGATGGAGTGATAGGGTAAATGCAGGCGTTCTCGCTGAAAAGATATGCGACATTGGCTACTGCAGTGTTACCATCACAAGTGATGAATTTTTTTTCTTTTGCCATATCGTTAACGTTACGAAAATATGTAATTAGAGTGTTGTAATTCCCTCAATGGTAAGTCCTTCCGTACTTCCGGCTATCCTCTTTACCAATCCCTGGAGGACAGCTCCCGGGCCGACCTCGGTGAAGCTGGTGGCTCCGTCTGCGAGCATATTCTTCACAGATTGGGTCCACTTAACCGGGGAGGTGAGCTGTTCAAGAAGGTTCTTCTTTATGATTTCGGGATCCGTGGTAGGGAGTCCCGTCACATTCTGGTAGATCGGGCAGCGTGGCTCCTGGAATGCAGTGGCTTCGATGGCCTTGCCAAGCTCGAGCCTTGCCGGCTCCATGAGAGGGGAGTGGAATGCCCCGCTGACCTGGAGAGGGAGGGCTCTCTTCGCACCTGCTTCCTTTGCCTTGACACAAGCCTCTTCGACCGCTTCCTTCTCACCGGAAATCACGATCTGTCCGTCGCTGTTGTAATTGGCAGGGATGACGATCCCGGAACAGGAATTGCAGATTTCTTCAACTTTCTCGTTCGGGAGAGCTATGATGGCAGCCATTGTCCCCGGGACTTTCTCACAGCATTTCTGCATCTCGGTCGCACGGATATAGACAAGACGAAGGGCATCCTCGAACTTGATGGCGTCCGCAGCTGCAAGGGCGGAAAACTCACCAAGGGAATGCCCAGCGACCATGTCCGGTTCAAAAGCCTGCATGCACTTCGCCAGAGCGACGGAGTGCAGGAATATGGCTGGCTGTGTTACACGTGTCTGCTTAAGGTCCTCTGCGGAACCTTCGAACATTATGTCGGTGATCCTGAATCCCAGGATCTCATTTGCGGTCTCGAGGAGTTCCTTTCCCTTGGCTCCGGACTCGTAGAGGTCCTTTGCCATTCCCGGGAACTGGGAACCCTGACCTGGAAAAATATACGCTTTCTTCATATCCGGCAAAAATACGACATATTCTTTGAATATGCGAAAAATAAAATTCCTATTTTCCTTTCAAATTACTATTTTTGCATCCACTTCGCCTTCGGGTAGTTAAGTTGCCCCTGTAGTTTAAAGGATAGAATAGCGGATTCCGGTTCCGTTGGTCCCGGTTCGATTCCGAGCGGGGGTACTAGAAGGAGGGTGACCAAAAAGTCAAGATGACTTGAGGTCGCCCTCTTTTGTTGTGCTTGTGTTTGATACTTGAAGGAGGAACGGAGTCCCCCGGACACCCCACCCTGAAACCTTTGTGAAATCTGATGGGCTTATACGGCTGATGATTTAAGTTGGATTTCTCACACGGATGATGTACCTTTGACGAACACAAAACACTTTTCACTAATAACCGACTAAACTCTGAGAAACTTGGTAGGACGAACGATGAAGTGAGTCCTGCTATTTTTATTATCTTTGTACCTGAACCACAACCTTCCGCACCATGAACAGACTGACTAAACTCCTTCTTCTCATCACCCTGCCGCTCCTTTTTGCATGCACCCAAAAAGAACCTGAAGTGCAAGAGGGGCGAGTCGAATCGGTATCCATCAATCAGTCCTCAGCGGAAATTGAAATCGGCCAGACCCTTCAACTCAATGCCAAGGTCTCTCCCTCAACGGCAACCAGGAAAGATATCACCTGGTCCTCCACTAAGTCTTCTGTGGCGTCTGTAAGCTTATCTGGTTTAGTTACGGCGGTCAGTGAAGGAACGACAACAATAACCGCTACTGCCGATGGAAAGAAGGGAGAATGTACGGTGTCTGTGGTGAAGAAGGCCATAGCAGTATCCGAAATCAAATTAGATAAGACGGAACTGACTCTCTACGAAGGTGATGAAGAGACTTTGACAGCCTCTGTTCTGCCGGAAGATGCTACGGACAAAACCGTTACCTGGACCTCCTCCGACAAGTCCATAGCGTCCATAGAATCCGGCAAGGTCAAGGCGGTCGGAAAAGGGACTGCAAAGATAACAGCTTCGGCAGGTGGGAAGTCGGCGTCTTGTAATATCGAGGTGCTCAGGCCAGTCAGCGGAATTAGCCTGAATAAGACTACGCTGGAACTGCCCCTTGAGAAAACTGAGACATTGACCGCCACCGTAATTCCGTCAGATGCCACACTAAGAGGAGAGATAACCTGGTCCAGTTCCAACACCCAGGTAGCAACGGTCGATGGTGGAAAGGTTACGGCGGTGAGTATGGGAACGGCTACGATAACTGTCTCTCTTGAAGGGTTTAACGCAGAGTGTAGCGTCACCGTGAAGGGGATGGAGTATGGGAAGATTGCGATAACCGATATTAGGCCGGTTGATATTCTGCCTATTATTGGACAGGTTACAAACGGGGACACACAAGGATATGACCATATTGAGCATCTTCGGATTGCAGAAGCAACAAGAATCCGGGATATGATGTGGAATTATGGCGCAGGGAAGTATTCGATAGAAGATTATCGGACATTTATGGGTAGGCTTACCACGGGGATGTTGTCCGAAATACCTGCCGAATACGATAACTTTGAGATAATTGGACCAGACGACGGACGAGCAGAGCCTAACGCCCATGGGCATTCTTTATGGAGTGTATTGACCTCGATTGTCAAATATGCCAACTATGTAGTGATCCCGCACTATACTGTATCTTCCGTCAGAGAGGAAGAGGTTTTATATGAATACTTACAGAATCACCCCAATACGATCAATATCTTTGGGCAGTCGTTTAATATCGGTCTTGACACCTATGAAGTATTTCAACCCTATGAAAAAGAATTTAGGGAATTCTTCGATCTCCTGTACAATTGTAAGAACTTCCTGCATTTTGTCGCAGGGACCAATCTTGAAATGTGGGGAGACGTTTTAAAGAATAAGATATACAACGGAGAATATGAAGCCGATATCCATGGCTTTTATTCGAACGCTTCGATGGCAAACTCGGATAAGAACGACCGTCCTGGATATCATCTTATGGTCACCATAGGTACCGACAAGACAGGAGATCTCGATCAAACCAACGAAACGAATCCAGGTATGGGGGCAAAGTTCCCCGTTGGTTTTTCTGACAACGTTCTGTTTTCCGGAAGAACGTTTCCCTTTCACTCATGTATTCTTTCATGCTACTCTGCTGAGTCAGGCAAGTATCAAACATCATTGTCTAATTATTTGAATGTCGCCATGGCGGGCCTCTGCTTCCAAATGTTTGCCGAAATTGAGGATACGGGGCAACTTCTTGATATGATTCGTTCTACCTCTCTCACCGACCATATTCGTTTTGAAGGTAAGGACCAGCCTCTCCAACTCATCAATCCGGCAGGCTTCTTCAAGAAATACCTCACCCCTCAAAACCTTCCTGCCACCATTTCCGGCGGAGAAACCGTCAATCTTGACAAAGGCTACTACAAAGGTGTCCTCTTCAGCATTCCCGGCGCTGAAGTCAAGATTAATGGAGAATGGATTGCCTTTGATAACAAGAACAAGGACATCATTCTCTTTCAGAATCCAATGAACCTGGAATGGAGACTCAACGGCGAACTCTTGAAGAAATACGGCTATACACCAGGGCAGACAGTCGAAGGCCAGATTATTACCGTCGATGATAAATGGGGCGGACTAAGGCTTGAGGTTCCGATGACGATACAAATGAGATAATACAAAAAAGGGGCGGCAACCGAATTCCTTTGCGATTGCCTCATAATCCAGTTCTTCACCAGATTCTATGAGCGCTCTCTTTCTAGTATTCAAATACCGATCACGATTTCGATTTATTGGGATTGAAGGGATATCCATCTCCTTCTGCGGTTAGTGGACCAGACAGTTGCAGACTGACCGCACCTGAGGAGCCGCAGTGACGCAGTCAGTCTTTTTCCAGCCAGGTTTTGCGTTCTTGATCGGGGAAGCGCTCGATGGCGTAGCGGAGCATTGTGCGGGGCATGGCCCGGTACCTTGGAGCAAGCCATCTTTCCAGGGTCTCCTTGTCTCGCTTCCCGGCTTCCCGCAGAAGCCAGCCAACCGCCTTGTGTATCAGGTCATGGGGATGGCGCAGGAGGATGTCCGCGATGGCGAATGTGTCTGAAATCTCTCCGTTACGGATGAAGGTCATCGTGCTCACTATGCCGATCCTCTGCTCCCAGATGGTCTTCCCGCTTCGGGCGAGATCGTAAAGGACCGACCTGTCCTTGTCCAGGAGCCATTCCCCGAGAAGAGGGTAGCAACTCAGGTCCACCAGGTCCCAGTTGTTGATCCGGTCGGTGTGTGCAAGGTAGAAGTCAATGCAGGATTTCCGGAAAGCCAGGTCTTTCTTCTCATGCGAGAATTGCTCGACCAGCACCAGCAGGGCTGCAAGGCGTATTTCGTGATATCCGTCGGCGAGGCATTCTTCCAGATCCTTGAAACCAGTCTCTTTCCAACATTGCTTAACCACCTTGCGGGTGACAGGAACTTTGATCCCCAGGAACTTGTCTCCCTCCCCATACTGTCCCGGGCCTGACTTGAAGAAGCGCGAGAGTCCTTCGACCTGGGAGGGATCTTCGTGACTGAGCATTTGCCTTTTAAGAAGCGAATCCATTTAATGAGATGTTTCGTGTATTTGCAAATATATGCAATTTTAATTCATTATATTTGTTCCATGAGACGCTATATCTATCTGGCCGTTGCGGCCGCCCTTGCTATTTCCGCCTCTTTCAGGGCAGAGGCTTGCACCAACCTCATCGTAGGAAAGAACGCCTCCGTGGACGGAAGCGTGATATGTACGTATAATTGCGACGGATTCGGATTCGCTGCTTCCATGAGCTATTCTGCTCCTGGACGTCACGCCGAAGGTGAGATGATCGCCATCCGTGGATGGGGTCCTAACTCCACCGTGCATTATATTCCTCAAGTCGGATACACATATTCAGTGGCAGGCCTGATGAATGAAAAGCAGGTCTCCATCGTCGAGACCACCTGGGACGGGCGCAAGGAACTAAGGAACCCGGAAGGCTTCCTGGATTATTTCACGCTGATGCATATTACCCTTCAGAGGGCTGCTACCGCCCGCGAAGCGATAGCAATAATGCACAATCTCGTCCAGGAATATGGCTACAATTCCACCGGCGAATCCTTCGCCGTATGCGACAAGGATGAGGCCTGGATAATGGAGCTCATCGGCAAGGGACCGGGGAGGAAAGGCGGTGTCTGGGTGGCCCGCAGGGTTCCGGACGACTGCATCAGCGCCTATGCCAACTCCAGCAGGATCAGGCAGTTTCCGCAAGCGAGGAAGGCTGATAAGAAACTCGGATTCTGCGTCACGAAGGACGGTGACTGCATGTATTCCTCCGACGTGATTTCCTTCGCCCGCGAGATGGGATATTACCAAGGCTCCGATGCCGACTTCAGTTTCCGCGAGGCTTACGGCCCGCTGGACTGGGGAGCCATCCGCTACTGCGAGGCCCGTGTATGGAGTTTCTTCCGCCATCATTACGACACCGCAGTAATGGACTCTTATCTTCCGTTCCTCAACGGAGACCTCTCGGAGCATGACGACCTTCCGCTTTGGATCAAACCAGACAAGAAGGTCAGCTACCGCGACATCCAGAACGACATGCGCGACCACTATGAAGGCACTGCTCTGGACATGACCGCCGACGTAAGCGCCGGCCCTTGGGCTTCTCCGTACAGGAACCAGCCTGTGAACTATGAAAGCTCCGACAGCACCAAGATGTTCAGGGAGCGCCCAATCGGCTGCCAGCAGAGCGGGATGACGATGGTATGCAGGATGCGTTCATGGCTTCCCGACGCCCTCGGAGGCATCACTTATTTCAACCTTGACGATGCTACGATGGTGGCCTATGTACCTGTCTATTGCGGAGTAGGGAGCATCCCGGACCCATTCAGGAGGGAGAACAACAATATTGCCGAATTCAGCGAGAAGAGCGCTTTCTGGATGTGCAATTTCGTTGCGAATATGGTATATCCCCGCTACAGCGCCATGATAGGCGACCTCAGGGAGGCCCAGAATGAACTGGAAGACTACTATGAGGCTGACCAGAAGGAGGTTGAAGAGCGTTCTGCCAAACTCACGGCAGGCGAATTGACTGAATATCTTACCGGCAAATCCATAGCCTACACCGACAAGATGATGGAACGTTGGGACAAACTCGCCAGGCTCCTCATCGTCAAGCACAACGACCAGATCATGCGCCCTTCGAAGGATGGAAGGATCGTTCCGGGAAGGCACACTTCTCCGGCCTATGCCCCAGCCTTCGTAGATGCTGTCAAGGAAGCGACGGGGGATAGGTACGTAAGGAAGGAAATATCCAAATGAGGATTTGATCGTCCTGAAGATACTTGCCTTCACCCTGGGTTTACACCCGGGACTCGGTCTGCTTAGTATCCGGGATTCTGGGTGAGGTTGGGATTCAGTGTGAGGACGTCGGACGGGATAGGGAAGACGTTGGTGTAGCCCGTAGATTCCCCAGGCAGGGAGTTGCGGAATGACCAAGGGTCTCCGAACACCCCGAACCGGACCATGTCCTGACGCCTGAGACCCTCCCAGGCGAATTCGCGCAGGCGTTCATCCAGCAGGTCGTCTAGGGTGATGGCCGTCAGGGGAGCCGCACCGGCACGGCTTCGGACCATATTCACTTTGCCCAGGGCTGCGGAAGCGTCTCCTGTCCTGAGCAATGCTTCAGCTTCCATAAGGACGACGTCCGCATACCGGAACAGGACCCAGTCGTTATCCATCAGCTTGCCGTCTTTCATGGCGGTCGGGTCTATCTCATATTTGCGCATCCTGGCACCGGCGTATTTCTCGAATGTGGATCCGCTCAGGTCCAAGGCTATCTCAAGCGGCTTGTATTCGAGATCTATCGGTTTCCCGGACAGGTCGGTCGGGATTCCGGTCCAGTAGTTGATGTCCAGCCGCGGATCTTCATCTTCTTTTCCGAATCCGCAGGCTTCAAGTACCTCCAATGTGGCGGACGAACCGTTCTCTCCCGTGAATCCTATGGCTGCCGCATGGTCGTAGTGGCGGGAGCGGAAGAGATACTGGTTCTGCGCACTGAAGAGGTGCTTGTCCATCGGGATGGTGAAGATGTTCTCCACGGAAGTTTCGTTGTGGATTGCGAAATTCGAAGCGTAATCCTCTGCAAGGGAATACCCGGCCTCGGTGAGCAGGCTGCAGTAACGCAGCACTTCCGCATAATGCTCGGCTTCTCCATACACGGGAGCGTTAAGGTAGAGCTTGGCGAGCAGGAACCAGGCGACAGGCTTCGTGATCCTGCCGTAATAGGTTCCCGGCAGGTTGCTCCTTTCCTCCGCAAGGTCCGGGGCGACGGCTTCAAGTTCGGAAACGACGAACCGGAATACTTCTTCTCGGGAGGACTGCTTCACATCGTCGAGTGATGTTGCGGTGGAGGTTACCACCGGTATCCTGCCCCAGAGGTCCATAAGGTAGTAATAATACATGGCCCGAACGGCTCTTGCTTCCTTCTGCCAGTCCGGATAGCCGGCAAGCTCTTCGATCGCCTCGTTTGAAAGCATCACCACTTTGTAGAGGTAATCCCATGTGTCCTTGAAAGGGCCTTCGTCATCCCCCCAGGTGTGCAGGTACATTCTCTGCCAGAGACCGCCGTCGTACCAGTCGCCGCTCCTGGTCGGTATGATGGCTTCATCCGTAGTGAATGTGTTGAGGTCGTAGACACCCCTGTAGGTTCCAGCCAGGCCCTGGCTGTCCGAAGACCCTCCTATCATGGAGTAGAGGTTCCCGAGGGTGCTCAGATAGACCGTAGCGTCCGAGGTGACAAGTTCCTCCCGGGACTTCTGGTCACGTATGTCTTCATCCAGGAACGAACAGGATGGAAGCACGATCAATGCTGCAAGGATAAGCTTTTTCATTAGAACTGGATGCTTAGGGCGAGGGTGTAGGAACGATAGACGGGATAGGAAACCTTGTCGTCCAGTCCGAAAGTGCCGTCCACTACGGAACTGTTGATCATCGGAGTAAGTCCGCTGTAAGAGGTCAATGTGCACAGGTTGTTCACGGATGCACTCAGGCGGAGATTCTTCAAGCTTCGTTTGAGCGGAAGGTTCCATCCGAGGGTGACGTAATCTACGTTGAGGTAGTCTCCTTTTTCAAGCCAGTAGTCAGTGACAGACTGGTCCTGGATGTTGGCCTCCGGAGCATCTGCAAGCACGTTATAATATGGAAGCGATCCCATATTCATGTAAGTCAGGGCGGTTCCGTTGAATATCTTGTGTCCGAAAGCGCCGTTGAGCTGCACGGAGAGATCGAATTCCTTGTAGCGCAGGCTGACGTTGGATCCGAGCAGGGCTTTCGGGGAGGCCTGCCCGCATATCCTGCTGACTCCGTCCGTCTCGTAGCGGTAGGAACCGTCTTCGGAAAGGGAAAGTCCGGTGCAATGTGGGAGGTAGAAGACTCCGAGTGGCTGGCCGATGATCTGGAATACGACATCGTTGTGCCCGCCGTGGAAGCCGGCTCCGTTCATTGAAGCAAGAGCCTGGACTTCAGGAGCTTCCAGATACTGGTCGTTCCAATATCCGCTCAAGGAGATAAGCTTGTTCCTCTGGAAGGTCAGGTTCATGTTGACGTTCATCTGCAAGTCCTTCTTGCGGATTGCGGAGACGCCGAGGCCAAGTTCGACACCGCTGTTGGACATCTTTCCCAGATTGGCCATGAGGGTATTGAAAGCGAACGGTGGCACGCTTACCATGTAGTTGTATAGCATGTCCCTGGTGAGGGAGTAGTAATATTCGGCGGTGAACACTATCCTCTTGTCCAGAAAGTTGGATTCCATACCTGCGTTGAAGGATTCCCTGACTTCCCAGCGGAGGTCCGGATTGGGATTGCGCAGGCTGGTGAAAGCCGTGGCGATGGTGCCTTCATAGCTTGCCAGGCTGCCGGGAGCAAGGGTGCTAAGGGAATTGTAAGGTTCGAGGGCTCCTTGGTTGCCTGAGAAACCGTACCCTGCGGAGAACTTGAGATTCTCCGAGGCGTTCCAAGTCGCCGACATGGATGGGAACAGACCCCAGAGGTTGCTGTCTCCGAAAAGGGATGAAGCATCAGCCCTGAGATTTGCGTTCAGGGAAAACTTCCCGCCGTATTTGTAGCCTGCGCCCATCAGCAGCGAAAGCATCCTTATGTCGGAAAAGCAAGACGCGGTTCCTTCCCACGGCCTGTCTGCGCCTGCCTGGATCGCATCCAGGCCGAAAACATTCGTAGTGAAGTTTGTCGAGGTGACCCAGAATCTGGAATTTATCGTGCGCTGGACTTCGGCCATGGAATTGAGGTCTATGTGGTGCTTGCCGAAATCCCGGTGCCAGCCGAGAGTGAGGTTGCCCAGGAAATCCTGGTTCTCCGATGCCGAACGGTAAGCTTCGCCGCCCGACCAGACTATGGTAGGGAAGAAATGACCGTCACCTGCGGAAGTGTAGCTGTACGAGACGAAGGCCGACAGGTCCACGTCGTCAGTCATCCTGGCCTTGGCCCCCAGGTGCGTATTGAAATGTGCTCCCGTGGTCGTCGCCTGTTTCTCCAGGAGCGAGACGGGGTGGTTTATCTGGCTTGCGGATGGAATCTGGGTATAGCTGCCGTCAGGTTCGATTCCCGGGCGGATGGTGGGGTTGAAGGCTGCAGAAGAATAGAAAAGATGCTGGGCGTCGTGGAGGGACGCATTCTTCTGAAAGAATCCGAACACCCCGAGGTCCACATCGATCCTATTGAATGCTTTCTGGCCTATGTCGAGCTTGATTGAATAATTCTGTGCCCTTTGCGTCTTCACCACGGCTTTATGGTCAAGGATCCCGATGGAAGCTCGGTAGTGGCTCTGCTCACCTCCGCCTCCGAAAGCCAGATGATGGTTCTGCACGGTTCCCAGCCGCAGGATGGATGATGGCATATCCGAATCGAAGCCGCCGTCGGTGTATGGATATCCGTGCACATCGTTCCAGTTCCTGAAGCCTTCGGCATCCAGCATCTTCAGGTTCCGTGACACAGCTTCGAATCCGGAAGTGACATCGTAGCTCATCCTGAATGCACCTCCGGCACCCCTGCGGGTGGTTACCCTGATTACACCCGAAGCACCCCTGGAACCGTAAAGTGCGGTCTCCGAGGCATCCTTGAGGATGGTGAACATCTCGATGTCGCCGGGGTAGAGGGAGCCCAGGGTCGCGAGGTCGGCGATCACTCCGTCGATGATGACGAGCGGGTCGTTGCCTCCGGTAAGCGAGGTCGTGCCTCTTACTCGGACGGCGCTGAGCATCGCGGCCTGGTTCGCTCCCGACACGGTCACACCTGCGCTCTGGCCGGATAGGGCTCCAAGTCCACTTGTCACCAGACCCTTGTTCATGTGCTCGCTGGTGACCGTATGGGACAGTGTCGTGGAAACTGTGGTCGTATCGGTCTGGGCGTGAAGCACCAAGGCCGATGAGACCAAAAGGATGGAAAGCAAGAGGCGTTTCATTGTCGACGGCTTATTCCTTACACCACCTGTCGAGCCAGTCGAAGTAGGAACGGTGCCAGAACAGCGCATTCTGAGGCTGGAGAATCCAGTGGTTCTCTTCCGGGAATACTATGAGTTTGGAAGGAACTCCCATCATCTGTGCGCAGTTGAAGGCTGCCATTCCCTGGTCGTAAGGGATGCGGTAGTCCATCATTCCGTGGATGCAGAGGATCGGGGTGTGCCACTTCGTGACGTTGACGGCAGGGGAGTTGGCATAGTGCCTCTGTGCCTTGGCAGCATTGCTCCATGGAGAACCAGCCTGGCCTATTCCTCCGAAGGTCTTTCCATCGCCCCGAGGTCCCATCTCTCCCGGTGTGAATGAATATTCGCTCAGGCCGCCGTTGTCGAAGTTAGGGAACCACATCTCCTCGGTCTCGTAGTACATGTATTTCTCATCGAATATTCCTGCGTGAGCGATGAAACAGTCATAGACGTCACCGTGGATCCCTGCCATGTAATAGACGCTGAATCCTCCGTATGAAGCGCCGCATCCTGCAATCTTGCCGACATAAGGCTCCTTCTTCATCTCCCTTGCCGCGCTGAGGTAGTCCTGCATGTTGAGACCGATGTAATCGCCGCTGATCTGCTCGCACCAATCCTGGCCGAAAGCGGTGGTGCCTCGGCGGTTAGGAAGGATCACGATGTAGCCCTGGTTGGCCATCAGGCGGTAGTTCCAGCGGTAGCTCCATCCCTGGCTGAGAGTGCCCTGAGGTCCTCCCAGGAATATCTCGATGGCAGGGTAGACCTTTGTGGAATCGAACTGGGGCGGATAGAGCACCCAGGTGAGCATCTGCTTCCCGTCGACTGTCTTTATCCAGCGTTGTTCAGTGTTGTAGGCGGTAAGCTGGCCGATGATGTGGCCGTTCTCATCCGTGATCCTGGAGAACTGTCCGTCGGACTCTCGGACGGCTACCAGTTCCTTCGGGAACTCCATCGAACAGTAGCTTGCCAGGAGTA
>JBGVAE010000081.1:0-18787 GCA_045224215.1 Candidatus Cryptobacteroides sp.
TGCATTCTTAGTTTCGATGAAAAGAAAAGATAAAGGGGGTTACTTAGGTGCGGAATGAGGGGGTTACTTTACAGCGGATTCTCCAGCAGAGCTTAACAAGTTGATACATAGTTCTTTACCGCAAAATAGTAGAGTTCTCTAGAGCATCTTTCTTCCCTGTATTCTGTTTACAGAATCACGCTATTTTATTACTTTTGTTGAAGCATTGAGCAGCCGTCCAAGTGGGGACGACATTACTTACTGCCGGTATCCTCGGCGTCCATCCAACAGCGCATCCTGCGCCGCACTCCCCACAAGGTTCTCAAGAGGACATATAGGATTTGGCGTAGCCGTAAGGCCACGTCTAACCGTTATATGTTTTATCATGGCTGACAATAGCATCACCTTATTTCCGGTTGCCGATCTTCTGCTGGCACTCGGTGCCCATCCGGGCAGGAACAAGAATACATTTCATTCACCATTCCGCGAAGACAGGAATGCTTCATTGCATATCGATCCCAATCGAAACGTCTGGTTCGATCATGGCGCCGGTATCGGCGGCGGGAATATAGATCTTGTCATGAAATGCCGGGATTGCTCAGCACGTGAAGCTGTGGACTTTATACTCTCACTGTCACAGGCTCCGAGAGTAAATGCTGCACAGGAGACATCTACCGCATCTGATGACAATATATCATCCGATAAAGATACTCCCACCATTGCTATCCCTCTTTCTCGTCGTATCCTCATAGTCAGAGAACTCAGGTCTCCGTATCTGCTGGACTATATCGTCTCTCGTGGAATTCCTGTTTCTCTGGCCGCCCGTTACTGCAATGAGGTGATCATCCGTGGAAAAGCCAATGGCAGGTCCTATGACAATATTGGATTCTGGAACAACAACGGAGGCATTGCGCTAAAGTCTCCGTCCGGATTTAAAAGCACGACTAAAGCCGGGATAACGACTATCGACATGCGAGGTGAATTCACCGACCGGCCGACGTCCGGTACCGTGACTCTATTCGAAGGATTCTTCGACTTCCTCACCTGGCTCGCCAAAGACAAACGGGATGTTCCGTCGACAGATGTCGTCGTCCTTAACTCCGTGGCTAATCTGACCAAGGCGATTCCATACCTGCGTTTGCATGACACGGCCATCTGCTGTCTGGATAACGACGAAGCAGGTCGTAGCGCCTTGGAAACCCTTAAATCTCTCCGCAGAGAACTACGTAATCCGACAATTATAGATGGTTCCCTCATGTATCATGGATATGATGACTTGAACGATTGGTGGATCGCCATGAAAGACCGGCTGAACAAATGATGTAACCCTCTGCATCAAAGTCATTCTCTGATGCCCTATCTCCCTCTACCCTCGCTACAGGGTCGGTGTGTTCGGGTGAGACCGACGCCCATAGCGAGGTCCAAGGGAAATAGTTCATCACAAAAACTTGATTGTCATGAAATCAGAGAATGACCTCATCATCACAGGAACCGTTACATCCGATGTCCAGCCGGGTCTTGGGCAAACCATCATCCGATTCCGGATCGTCCACACTTTCGGCGGCCGGAACAGCCCTCTCTTCCTGGACTGCGTCCTGATCGTGGGAAGACGGACCGATGTCCTGATTCCCCAGAAAGGGGACCAGGTCCGGGTCCGTGCCTATCTCCGGATGCGTTCCGGCAGTATCGAAGCAGTGGTGAAATCCTTACAAATCAAATAGGGATTTCATCAACTCCTTTCGGTAGAAAGGAATTCAAGCCCTGGTCACAGACTAGGGCTTGATCTTCTTCCTCTGCTTCGGCTGATGTATCTCTATAACCCCTTGTATTATCTTTGTAACGCATATTTAATCTGTTAAGAGTATGACACTATCAATTAAACATGACAAACTTACCGTAGCGGTGGAGTTGGAGGAAGACGGTTTCGAGAAAACCGTCTCTTGCGAAGAGCTATTGCTCGCTGCCTATGATGCGATTAGCCGCATCTTTACTCAAAAAGCCTTAGTCAAGGCGTATTACAACACCGATCCGGATACAATTGACCTCAGGGATGAAGATGATCCGGTCAGGCAGTTGGGTCAGAAGTACAAATGAATGAGCCCCGGTGACGGGGCTCTCTATTGGTTACTGGCTCTTAAGCGTCAGTGTCTACACCTCATTGATCTTCTCCACTAAGACGAATTCCAGTCCCAACTCCCGGATGAGGGCCTTGACCTTCTTCCGGTTCTTGGGGGAGAAGTATACCAAGACTCCCTTGTCCTTCTTCTTGCCCATGGCAGCCGTTCGTCATCTTGATCGGCCCATGTGCCGTTCCTCTTCTGGTTCGACATTCTTTGCGGCCTGGGCTTGTTCTTGTTTTGCATCCTTCACTTCAGTTACTCTTTCCGATCGAAACTGAGAGTAATCCGCCTTCTCACCCTTGTCCATTTCCAGCTGGATCGCTTCCAGGCGTTGGTTGATCAGGCCGGTACTGCGCTTTACATCGCCCATCACCGACTTCAGGAAATCCGGACTTTCCTTGAGGGACCCGAGCCAGGATTTAAGGTACTGGGCACTATCGCTCTTGACATGCTTACTAAGGCCGTACTGGTTGGCCACCACGGCGGCCGACAGTTCGGCGATGAGTTCCTCTTTCGCATACCCGGGACTGCCGAAGGAGTGTTCGCCCAGTCCGCGGTCCAGTCGCGAGGACGCGCCAGTGGCGTGGGCGCATTCGTGGAGCGTGTTCGTGGCGAAGGCTTCGCCATCGACGAACTGCTCACGCTTCGGGATTACGATATGGTCAGAAGAGGGAGAATAGTAGGCTTTGTCGCCTTTGACCTGATTGATGGGACAGAGGAAGAGATTGTCATCGATCATCTTGTCGATGGCAGGATGGCTCTTGAGATCACCCTGCTCATGCATCATCTGTCCCGCTGCCTTTGCCTTGAGTTTCTCGTACAGGTCCGGGCGGGTCAGCTCGATGTTAGTCTGGGCTGCCACGTTGAATACGTTGTAGACCTGGAGCTTCGGATAGACCTTGTACTTTGCCTGCTCTTCCCGGGAGAGTTGGCGGTAATCGTCATAGGGGATCTTCTCTTTGGTTTCCGGATTGACGACCGTGAAGGTCGTGAGGAACACCGGGAAGGACTTCTCACCCTTGTTTACACATACCTGCGGCAGTTTGTTCCCGTTCTCATCCCGGGCCTGGAAGACGTTTCCGTGCTTATCCTTGATGTAGTTGAGATTCGATATCCGGTCGAAGGTTCCCCAAATAGGTATCTCGTATCCCATCTTCTCAGCCTGCATCATCAGCATCAGTGAGTTGCCGCCATTGTAATGACGTCCGGAGAGATTCTGGGGCGGCTGGGTAACTCCAGGAGTGAACCAAGGCTTCTTCCAGTCACCCTGAAGGGTCTGGATCTTCTCGATCATAAGCTCAGTGAACCGTTCCAACGCCTTGTCGGCAGCGGACGGTCCGTCGTAGTGGTATTTCTTGTCCTGAGCCATGGCTGTCAGCGTTTGGATTCATCCTTGACCCACGGAGAGAGGGACTCGATTCGGCTGTTGAAGCTGACCTTCCCCTTGAACACCTGGAGTTCCAGTGATCCCTCGGCGTTGATCTTCGTCTTTGGTGCAAGCCAGGGACGGCGGTCATCCCCGAAGTCCACGAAATGCACCCAGATGTAGGAGAACTGGTCCTCTCCGACTTTCTCTGCGCTGTAAGCGTCGAAGGTGCGGAACGCTCCTTTCTTGCCTTGATGTTCAATGGCGCCTTTGGGACCCAATGTACCCCGGAACTGGATGTCTCCACTGATAGAATCTTCAGCATTCTCTCCCACCTTCTTCACCTTCTGGGCAGAGAGGTTGTAGTAGGTCACATCGCCCATCTTCTTGAAGGTCATTACGCCTTCCACCTTGACACGTTCTCCCTTGTTGGTGAAAAGGACGTCCTCATCCTCTCCGTCATAGGTTACACTGATGTCCAGGTCCGTGGATTCATCCTCGTCCTGTAGATGGACTTTCATGCCGAAGGTGATGAACGCATTGCCGTCGCGTCCTTCCTTGATGTCAGCGGAACGGGTCACTGTCCCGATGACGGTTACATTGCTCTTAATCATGATCTTGTTCTTTTTATGGTTGTGTTGTTCATGGAATTCATGCCGTTCTCGAAGTTCTGCGAGGCCAGCGTGTTCGCTTCAGAGTTCTGTAGCGCGAGCGAATCCGTTTGGACCTGCTGGGCATTCCCCATGTTGTCGATTTGGATAGCCATGGCCATAAGACCTGCAAAGAGGGTACTGGCCAACTCTATGATAGGATCGGCGGAAGGGTAGTCCCCGGCGGCTCCGAGCAGGCCGAAGAAGTTCTTCCAGGAATCCTGTTCCTGCTCTCCGGAGGCGATGGTGTTGAAATAGTCCTTGTCCTTTGGATCTTCCTTCTTTTCAGTCTCTTGATGCTTTTCGGTTTCCTCCTTCTGCGGGGCCGCAGCAGGTTGTTCTCCTAAAACCGCCTTGGAGTGCGCCGCCAGATCGGCTGTGCTGCCGGTGGTCTGTGACAGGGTGCTCTGCCAGCCCTTCTCCTGCATGACCTGACGGTCGTAGCGATCCAGACCATGCTGCCTGATGAGGGACTGAAGGCTCGTCGCATACTGCTTGCTGGAGGCATAACCATCCTCCTGCAGGCCCCGGGTCCAGCCTACGTAATCGTCCGGAGAGAGTTCGAAGAGGTTCGAGTAACGCTTGTTGCCACGTAGGAAGAGCGAATGGTGCTCGTAGCTGTCGGCCACCGAGGCGTACTGGCAGAACTTCTCATTGGGTTTGTCGTCCGTATACACGAGGTAACGGCCACCACCGTCGAGCCACGTCCTTGTCGCCTTGATTCCGAAATGATTGTTACCCTTCCTGGACAGTTCACTCTGTCCGCTGGCGCTCTCCAGTATGCCCTGTGCGAGGGTGACGGAAGCGGGGATACCATATTTGCGCATCTGCTCCATCGCCGCCTCAGCGTATTTGTCCACGTAGTCACTTGCCTTGCTCATAGTCCTTTGTATCGATATCCTGTTCAGTCTGGGAGCCGGGGTCTTGTTCCCGGCATGTAGGGGAGAGGCGGCAATCATCACAGCCGCCATTCCCGAAAGGAGAAGCCTAGCGATGGAAGCCACGGCTGTGTTCCTCCATCTGGTCTTTGACAATGCCTCCGGCAATAATACCGGCGACAAGTCCCGTCTCAGCCTTCGTGAGAGCTTCCTTCGCCTTCTCTTCACGTTCCTCCCGGGCTTTCTGCTCCGGGGAGTTCTCACGCTTCTGCTCTTCCTGCTTCTTTTCGGATTCCTTTTGCGTTTTTTGCTTAAGCAGGTCCGCAAAAAGCGCAGCGGCGAGGTTTCGTTTGTAGCCCTCCTTATCTTCGGCCAGCCAGAGGCGCTGGTATTGGGCAGGGGAGACCTCACGCCCCTTCACCTTCTCCATCCCTTCGATGACAGGATAACAGAGGATCTTGCGGGGCTCGTTCTCGCTGGGATTTCCCTTCGTCTGGATGATGCTCACCCGCTGGATGGCTGAAAGATCCACGTCCTTATCCTTCGGATTGAAAAGATCCACCTTATCCTCCGGGTGGGCGGCGGCATGGGAATAGTATTTCTGTGCCAGCTCCTGCCTGAAGGCGGCGTATTTATCTCCACCCTGTTTGGCCAGGGCGAAGAAACGGCCGACATCGGCTTTCTCTGGATAGACCGCAAAACCCTTTTCTCCTTCTGGTTTGATGTACAGAGCCCATCTCCCGTCGTCATCCTGGACCATGGATAGCTTCGCGTTGACTTTCTCCGTCTCCTTCTCGTCTCGTATTTCGACGGGCCTCATTTCGATCTTTTCACCTCGTTCGGCCTTGGCGATGAGGCTGACTGCTTTATTCACATCGGCCTCAATCCCATCGAGGAATCGTGGATTCTCATTTATGGACTTCTTCCATCCATCCACCAGAGGAACGCTCTCTGGAGAGAGCTTTGCGGAAAGCCCAAGCTGGTTCATCTTCACTGCAGATGCGAGTTCCACAACCAGGCGCTCACGGGTCTGATGGGATTCTGCAGGGGAACGCAACCCCTCGACAGCCGTTCCTGGACGGTCCATGCGTCCAGGATGTCCCGTAGCCGTGACAATCTGCCGGAAAGCATCCTGCACATAATCTGCATAGCCGGGATAGTTCTTCTGTGCCGGCAGATGGATGACATCCTTCGCAGAATCGTAATGCGCCAGGCCTGTCCCGTCCTTACGGATCGGGACAAGGTTATCCGAGAGTTTGTTCAAGAGGAGATTGACTTCGATCCTCGTTTTCTTCTCATCCACCCCAGCTTCCCGGTCTGCAGAGAGTCCTTCCTCCTTGGCAGCCTTCTCGAAGGCCTTTGGATCGGATAGTGGAAGAGTAGTCTGCTCAATGTTGAAAAGCGTCCGGATCTGACGATCACGGACAGGCGCGTAGTCCTGCTTCTGCTCCGCTGTGAGCTTGTCGTATTCCGCTTTCGGAACGGTTTTATTCTCGTCGGACTTACTCCGGTACTCGTCCCATCGGTACCAGATGAAGGGAACTCCCTTCTCTCCGGTAAGAACTGCATCGCCGCGTTTCTTGGCTCCGTCGAAAGTAGTGTAAAGATTGGTGCTGTATCCTTCGCGATCACTGTGCAACGCGAGGATGAGGGCATTGAAGGCCGACACCCCGTTGCCTTTTGGATAGAGCCTCGGGGCAGCCTTTCCTGCCTGGTTGAGAAGGTACCCGCCTTCCGCGCGGGCCCGTTCGAGGGCTTCGGCCAGAAGTTCTTTCTGGCGCTGAGCCGCATGCTGTGCTGATTGATTCGTGTCTGCCATATCGTTGTGGTCTTGTTGTAAATGTCTTTCATCGCTGGGTGATTCCTCTTGTCTCGCTCCGGGATTCCTGCTCGAAGCGCTCCCGGGCATCAGTGATCTGCTGCAGGTGGTCGCAGCGCTCCAGTACCGCGTTGGCGAGCTTGCCCAGGGGGAGCGCGCCCTGCCTGTAGGCGTCTACGACCTTGTCCGGAAGGGCGATGGTGACGGGGATGCCGTCCATCGTAGCGATGAGCGTGCTGCCCCGGACCTCGGCGTCACGAATGCGTGGGTTCATCTGCTCGTCCTCGTACTGGCGGTAACGAACCTGCGGCTGGATTCCTTCCTGCCTGGCTAACTGCTCGTGCCCGGCCTTGTTTAGTAGGTTCGCACCGCCAAGGCCGATGAGGGTCATCTTCAGGAGCGGGTTCTTGACGAATAGCCCCGCCATGATGCTGGCGATCGGGACGAGGTTGTCCCTGAGTCCGAGGCTCTGCGTCTTGCCGGTGAACATGCCAACGAGCATATCCGGGAGCATGGCGAGGATATAGCCCGCATTGCGGCCGATATCACCAAGGCCGTTCAGTCCGAGGCCCGTGAGGATGCCCTGCCAGCCGCCGGTGTTCGTCTTTTCGGGAGTAGTTTCCCGTGGCTGTTCCTGCCGGGGCATCTGGGGCTCGGCAGTCGGTTCCGGCGTGGATTGCTGTTGTTTGCGTTCGTCCTCCTTCTGGATCTCCTCTTTCCCTTCATTCTCTTCAGGCACGGGTTCCGGAACGGTTTCGGGAATCTCCACCTCCTTGGGTGAATCCTTTTCCTGGTCCTGTCTGTTCGCTTCGATCCATTCCTGCTCGTGACCGGGAAGAATGACCTTCGGGACATCCACCTCCTTGCCCTGCCGCTTGTCCACGGTGTCGATGACCGTGTTGACAGCCAGGTCGGCGCCGACGAACTTGAGCCCGCTGGCCACTCCGCCCGAGAATCCTCCCAGCGTCGCGAAATCCGCCGCGGCTCCGATGCCCCAGCCGATGCCTTTCTCCGCTGCCGAAGGGCCGTACATCTTCTCACCGCGTTCTTCGATCTCACGCTGGAGAGGAGTCTTCCGCACCTCTTCCGGGAGGCCGAAGATCGTGTTGCCGGCAGCTTTGCGGAGGATATAGTCGATGGAGGACCGGGGCATCTGGTCCCTGGCCATCTTGTCGATCATCATCTGCTCCATCTCAGTCGTGACGGTGACGCCTTCCTTCCGGAGCTCTGCTTTCACCATCTCCACGTAGTCCTCGACGGTCTTGGAGGTCCACTCGCCGGTGACCCTAAGCGTGTCCAGCGCCACGGCCTGTGAGCCCATGCCCCCGTCCGGTCCGGAGCCGCCCGCGAGGATATAGGCAGGGGAGCGCACAAAGCGGCGCGCCTCCTCTGCCTGCCTGCGGCGGAGCTCCTCCTGAACCCGGTCCATGATGGGTACGACCTTGGTTTCGAACTGCTGCTTGTCTGTCATCGTTTAACCTTTTTTCGGGTTATTAAAAACTCTGAGCTCAATGGATATCCTTCTCCTTGAGTATGGCCGCCCTCGATATCTTGGCGATGATCCTTTCCAGGTAGTCTGTCCTGTTGGGCTCTATGGTCTCCGGAGGAACGCCGTCTATCACGGGAATAGTTTCGTAGACGATAGGCATGAGTCCCCAGTTGTTGATCAGGTCCAGATCATCCTCGAGCCTTTCCTTGAGCATCAACTCCTTGATCTTCTCGACCGGCAGTCCGAGGGAGAAGATGCTGGCGTGCTTGGTGCTCTTGTTCCCTGTTACAAGCGTATCCGGGAAGGCGTTGTTGGAGTACATGAGGTAGACGTCACCCTTGTAATGTGCGATCGGGTCGTCATCTGTTTTGACGGTTTTTTCCCGGGGACAACTGACCAGGGCCTCCCTGTTCTTTTTCGGGACACGGACGATGACCCTGATGGGGCTTCCCAGGAAGCGCAACGAATCCGTAAACAGAATCTTGGCCGTTTTTTCATAGGCGCAGTACGCAATCCTGTCCTCTCTCTTCCGGATGTCCAGGACAAGGATGTCGAACGGGGAGCCGGACGGGTTGTAGTCCGCCTTCTTCATGAGTCTCTTTACGGTGTCCTTGAACCGTTTGATGGTTTCTTCATTAATCATAATTATCCTTTTTCTGTTACTGTGCGTTACATGTTCACCTGCTGCGCGAGCAGCTGCTGCCGTGTCTGTTCGATGGCGTTGTGGTAGACCTCCATCTGCTTGGGGAAATGCTCCTCCAGCCATGCGTCCTTCTCCACCTGGTTGCGGATAAAGAGGATCGCATTCTGCCGTGATATCTCCACGCTGGCCTCTCCGTCCTTGCGGTTATTGAACCAGGCCTTCGTCCACCAGCGAATCCCGGCCTGGTCGGGATAGACGCTCACGGTCCGCGGGATGTCGAAGCTCTGGACGGTGATGTCCAGACCCTCCAGCGGATCGATGAGGTCCGAATCCGCTATGGCCTGTCCGAGGACTTTTTTTTTACTCCTTCATCCCAACCGGAGAGGTAGGTCCCATGCCGGAGCGCGAGGTAGCCCAGGAAATCCTCCAGCAGGAGGTTCTGGACCTTCGCGGCCAGCGGGATGCTCCTGTGTCCCAGGCCCATCGGGTTCTCCATACTCGGGATCATCTCGAAGAAGTAATTGCGGGCCGATGCCATCATCAGCATGTTCCTCAGACTCTGCTCGGTCCGCTGCGGGAGACGGTACTCGCCGCTGCCCAAATCCTTCAGGTAGGCGGGGAAGAAACGCAGCATCAGCTCCTCGATCTCTCCGGCATCCTTGTCGTACTTCGTCCGGAATCCTCCCTCCAGCGCCCTGAAATCTGTCTTTCCGAAGGTCTCGCCGCGGCGCTCCATGCTCTTGATGTTCCCGTAGATCATCGTGAGGAACTCGATCGGGTCGAACTCCTCTCCCTTGTATTTCGTCTCCAGATGGAGCACGTCGTCACTGACCCCGACGGTCTGTCCGGCGCTGACGCCGTCCCCGTATCCCACGAGGATGCTGGAGAGATGGCCGTAGCTCACCTCGTAGTCTCCGTAGCGGATGACGAGGTAGGCTCCTCTCTGGGTGTCGTTTCCGATGCCCGAGACGATGCCGCTGGCCACGGCAGACAGCAGGTAATGGGGCGCTGAGAAATCGACCCCGTGGTGGAAGAACTCCACGCCTGTCTTCGGATGGAGCTGCTTGCCGTAGCCGAGCGTCATCTCGACCTCCTTGTCATGCTCCTCGAACGGCATGCAGTAGCCCGAGGGTGACTGTAGAATCATTTCCTGTGAGTATTTCATATCGCTTTTCGTTATCTTCTTCTGTGAATCTGCTCGGCCTCCTGCGGAGGCTCCGGCAGCTGCATCTGTTTCTCCGCCTGTTCCGTCCGGGCCGTACCTGCCTGGATGGAGGGAGCGGGGGAGAGTTCCCGCCTGGAGTTGTTGCCGATGGTCATCATTGCGAGCACGGCTCCGGCGATCCTGGCCATCCAGCCGAACCGTCCGAAAACGAGGAAGGATGAGAGGACAAGTCCCATCACGCCCATTCCGGAGACATTCCCGTGGGTGAGGTTCTGAAGGAACCCACCCAACATCTGTCCTCCGTTGCCGGAGGAGACGTCCGAAAGGAAACTGCTGATGCCGCCCAGCTTGCTGTCCACGTTCCCCGCGGCGCTCGAGACGCGCTCGCTCATGCCGCTTACCGAGTCCTTGAGGTCGCGGATGCCGTCCACGGCTCCGCTGACGGTGTCACTGACCTTCTGCGTGGCCTTCTCGCCGATGATCGCGTCGCTGACGATGCCGACGACGCTCTCGTCCGTAGTGAGCTTCTTCCAGCCAACGTAGCCCAGTCCACCGCCCACCGCGGCGGTCTTCAGGGCAGTACCCGCACCCTTCAGCGTCTGCTGCGGATGCAGGAGAGCCTTGCCGGCGTTCTTCCCGGCCCAGGTGACGGCCTTGCCGCCCGCCTTGAGTAATGATGCCCAGCTCATATTTCGCTCTGTGTTTCTGTTCTTGGTTTAACAATTCTTCTGTATGGTGATGCCTTACGGCCTTACTGTCTTTCCGATGGTCCTCCATCTACGGAAGGACTCCTCAGAGATTCCCTCGATGTCGGCCTTGCCAGGCTGGTTACCGGAGATCTCATTCCAGACGTCCGTGAGGGAGGTGTACTTCACGGCCCGAACCAGCCGCTGGAGCGTCCTGTTCATCTCCTTAAGCTTGGGCCTTACCCCGAAGAAGATCTCCGTGCGCTCCTTCTCGGTCATCTTAACGTCACTAATGCAGACCATCCGGATGTCATTGACGATCTCCACGGTCTGCAGGATCACCTGCCGGTAGACCTTGTTCCGGTTCGCGGAGAGCGCCACTGCCACCGCGTTGGCGGGGCTTTTGGCTATCTGGTCCGCCATGTTCCGGAGATTCTTTATCATCTTTTCGGTTTCGTGGTAGAACCCGTAAACCTGCGCCGCGTAGGCGATGATCCCGTGGAAGGAATCTAAGTAGTCGTTGAACTCCTTCTGGATCTGCCAGGTCGCATCCACCTCTTCTTTGATCCACACGTGTCCGGTGGACTCCAGCAGCATCGCCTCCTCCTGGGAGTGCAGCGTATTCTCCGCCTTCTCCGTATACAGGACTATCATCGCCGCCAGCGTGGGGTCGATGGACTGCGCACCCGCCCTGCCGCTCACGATGATGAGCAGCAGGAACGGAAGCAGGATGAAGGCTTTTCTTCTCATAGTAATTGTTATCTAGTAGTTCCGTGATGCACGTTTCCAGCGGGACTGCGCCTGACGCGCGATCTCGCCGTAGTCCCGGTCCAGGATGCCTTCGGTGGCGTTCCACCAGACATCCTGAAGGGTGTAGTATTTAAGGGATAGTGAGAGTTGAGAGAGCTTGTGGTTGAAGGCCTTCAGGGAGTCCTCAATCATCCACAGCGTCCGGGAACGCTCGGCTCCGGTGAGCATGTTGCCCGCGCCGCCGGCGGCAATGGCGTCCCGCAGGGTGGTGTATACCGTCACGAGCTCGGTGGCCGTCTCCGCATAGAGGTTGTTCATGCTGAAGGTGGCCGCCACGCCCTGGGGGTTGCTTCCTATCGCCTTGCGGATGTCGCAGAGGTTGATGAAGAGCCGCACCCCGTCGTTGTACAGGTGGGTCGCGGCCTTAAGCGATGAGGCGTAACCGTCCACGCTCTTCAGGTAGGAGTTGTACTTGTTCTCCCAGTTCTTGATCCGCGTGAACTCGGCTGCGATAGTGCCCTGCAGGACAGCGGTCTGCGTCTGTCCCTCGATCTCGCTCTTGATCTGCCCGTCGATAAGCTCGTTGCCCTCCACGAGCACCGCCCACTCGAGGGGATTGGCCACGACGACCTGGGCACGGAGATTCCCGGCCCCCGACAGAAGGAGGACCGGCAGGATGAGCAGGACTGCCCACCGGCGGTTAACTGTAGTTCGCGAATTCATGGATGTTCATTCTCTTCCTGTTGTACGAAACCCTCTCCCTGAGGCATCCGACGACGTCCGCCGCCTCCCGGATGCCGATGATCCGGAGCTTGGGCAGGGTCCTGTCCCCGGAATGCACGACGATGGTCTTCAGGCCCAGCAGCAGCTGGAGAAAGCTCCTCCTCTCATCAAAGTCGACGACCCTGTAGAGCTCGATGTAGTCACGGTTCCGGGTGAAGACCCCGTGTTCGTAGACGAGCTGCTCCCCGGTGATCGTATAGACCATGCCCCTGAGGTAGACGAGCCGGTAGTAGACCTTGAAGACCAGCGCTAAGCCCAGGCAGAACCACACCGAGTGGTAGGGGATACCGTCCAGCCCGCCGACGATGACAAGGCCCGCGGCCGCAAGGATCGACAGCCCCTCGTCGATGAGCAGCTGCCGCCACTCCGGCCGCATCTGGATGTCAGGGTATGGATTTCCGCTCTGCATGTCCTTATCTCCGAAACTTGTGATGTTCCTCGTTGGACTCCTCCGTCTCGACCGCGCCATCACCGTCCAGGTCGCATCCAACAGCTTTCTTTGTAGTAGTCTCTCCACGGAGTTCATCGTTGAAGTCCTTGTAGCCCTCTGACGGTAGGATCCGCTCCACGTTGACGATGCAGCTGTCGACCATCCTGTCAAAGACCTTGTACCCTTCCTTTATCTGCGTGCGAAGGGCTTCTCTGTCCTCATCATAGAGATAACCCGTTCGGAGTTCTTCTTCGAGTTCCTCCATGGCAAAGAACTGGTTCTTCACGTCTGATGGGAGTTTGAAGAATGCGCTTTCTTTCTCGTGGTCCAGGCCTATCTTGCCCGGGGTATCCTTGAATGCCTGGGCAATCTCATGGAACGGCTTCTCCTCTTTGACGATATTCATGAAGTTTTCCGTGAACTGCCTCCCGGCGTCATCATTGTCGAAACAGAGCCGGAATCCTGCTGCAGGGGCGGTCCGGATAAGACCCAGCATCTGCCCCCGGGTCGGATTGCCTCCGGTGGAGACAAAAACGGCTTTTCTGAGACTCTTGTCCTCATTCCGATGCAGCTGGTAATAGGCCATCGCATCATACGCGCTTTCGAAGAGGAATACCCTGTCGGCATTCTTCAAATCCTTCCTCGCCGGAGATGCGATCCAAAGGCCCAGGCTCCCGTTGCTTCCGGTGGCCTTTCCCTTGTATGCCACAGTGCCGTCCCGTCTCGGACGGCCCCTCTCTTCGAGCCCGACCACCGTCCCGTCTCCTCCCGGGACGGTGAGCGGGAAGGAGAGATTCCTGAAGAACACACTCTTCCTCCCGTTGATATCCTTCTCGGCGAGGAGAAAGTAGTTGCTGAAAGCGATCTGCGTCTTGATGTCTAATCCCCTCTGCTTGAAATAGGGATAGAATGCCTTCCAGGATTCCTTGTTGTCGGGATCGAAGACAGATACCCTGTAGTCCTTCATGTCGAAGGGCTTGAGTTCGCGCTGAGCTTCCCGGATATCCACGTCCTTCTCCTCATACGGGGTATTGAGAAGGCGATGACATACCTTGTTGACAAGTTTGTCCAGGTTCATCCCGACGGAGTACTCCGGGAAGAGATGGGGATGCTCCTTGATGAGGGAGATGATGTTATAGCTTTTCTGCACCGGAGGATGGAAGCAGCAGCGGCCGTTCTGGGTAACGATGAACTTGTCACCACGGATCCGCTGCCCCTTCTCATCCAGACGGATGAAGGAAGGGTAGCGCAGGCCGTCCTTCCGGTTACGGACATAACCCGCATCCCGGAGGACATCCTGCACGGTGAGCCGCTGCAAATAGTCTTCGTATGTGAGCCTTGCCATATCGTCAGTGAGTTTATCGTCCGAGTCCCACGCCGTGCTCGGCAGCATTGACGCCAGCCTCGAAAGCACGGCTAGCGATGTCCTGCGGAGAATCCACACCAGGCTTCATGTAGACACGGCCACCTGCATGGCGCTCCAGATATAGGTCCGGGGCCATCCTGGGGCCGCGGGCCATCTCCCCGGCAACAGTAAGGGCGGCGAGGATGGCAGCACCGATACCCGCACCGCCTTCCCGTTGTTCCCGGGGAAGCTGTTTCATATCCACCTCGTCGAAGACCTTCGAGAAGAGTTTCATACGGTGGTAGTCGTCCACGGCCATGAACTTGTCATACTGGCGGCGAGTGATCTCATGGGAGACCTCTTCACCGTTGATAACGGCGGCCATCCTGTACTTCATGTCACGGCCTTCCTTCTGCGCCTCATCAAGGATGGGTTCCACCCGGATGTCACCGACGCTGACCTCGCGCCCGTGCTGCCCTTCGCGGAACCAGCCTTCCCGGGACTGCATGTCATAGAGGGACTCGCCCCAGACACGTCCGATGCCTCGGCGTTCGTCCTCCTGTTCCTGGAGTACAGCCTGCTGCATCACGACATAGGACAGGTCCTGCGCAATGACCGGCTGTGGATGGAGGCTCCGTTCCTGCTCCCTGATCTCCTCCAGGGCGACAGGGGAGAGCGCTAGGGCTATCGGCTCCCGGCTCTCCAGCATCTCCATCGTAAGTTTTCCCTGATAGTCCTTGCCGATGATGCCGTTAATCACTTCCAGTCGTTCAGAGGCAGGGATGTCTTTGAGGGAATTGGTAGTCAGAACTGCCATTTCATCCTCCCTGAGGTCATAGACCAGGTCGCGGTTAATGGCAGTGGATTTCACGGTAAGGGTACCGGCCCGCTCGTCCACGACGATGCCGTGGCTGGAGAGGACCTCATTCCACTTTTCCTTGGAGAAGTAGACGTCGGAAGTGATGAGTTCAGAATAGGGCTTGGCCGTCTCTCCGGTAGAGGGACGCGGCTGAATCTCCGGAACGACGGTCCTGAGCTCCTGCAGCACATCCTCACCGGCGGCGGTGGCCCTTGCCTGCTGGACGGCCTGGCCTCCCTTGTAGTAGAAGCCATAGCCTCCATTCTGGAGTTCTCCCGGTTTCATCCTCCCGTCGGGCCGGTCCGCGACCAGAGGAGCGCCGCCGTAACGAAGCTCCCCACCCATGCGGTGCAGATGAAATCCTTCCTGGTTCCTGGGAGTCCAGCCGAGCATGTTCCGTCGTGCCCAGAGGTCCACGAAAGGACTGACTGTCCTGCCGTATTCCCCTTCGCCGATCCGATATCCGTGAAGGCCCATGGTGACTCTGCCGTTGGCGTTCCTCGCATGGATATAATCCTTCGGCAGGTGGAAATCATCGCTAACGACTGCCGCGAAAGCATTATAAGCCTTCCGGTTGGATGAGTTCGTGCCTCCATCCGTCAGAGCCATCAGATGCTCCTGGGAGAGAGGATAGGTGAGAAGAGGGGAGTCATGCCCCTGTACGGCGAGAAGCACGTCACCGTCCCGCTGGACGAGACGTGCCTGCATGCCGTTTCGCCGGAGCGTGTCCTGCAGCTCCGGAGCAAGGCCGTCGTAGCGACCCAGTGCATTGATTCGTGTAGGCATGTCCTATTCTCCTATGGTCTAGGCGTCACCGCATTCCATCCCGATCTCGAGAGCCTCACCCATGAGGGCAAGGAACTCTCTGGCGGAAAGCTCGTTCTTCTCCTTATCATGAGCCTCGCAGAAAGACTCGAATTCGTCCTTGAGTTCCCCGTCGGGGTGCATCATGATGAAGTCAAGATCCATAACAAGGCCCTCCTGACGCAGTTGCACCAGCTCGTCGTGGGTGCAGAATGGTGATTTCTTACCCATGGCCACCTATCGTTTGAGTCCGCTGTTGCGGGCGATGGCCTTCTCCTGCTCTGCCCAGATCTCTTCGGTGTAGTCCTGCTCATGGACATAGCCCAGGTTGCCGTCCGGGTCCGTCACCCAGCATCCGTAGATGCCGAAGCAGTAGCGTCCCATGGTTGACTCGCCCTTCGACTTGAGCCACTTCTCCTTGCCTCCGAGAACGAGTCTCAGACCGGACTTCTCCGACAGGTCGATGCCGATGGAAAGCTCCTCTTCGTCTTCCGATATGGTGATGATATCGCCCGACTGGATGCCGGCGATTTCCTTGGAAGACAGCTCAAAGGCATCCATCAGGTGACTGATGTTCTTGCCGATGACCGGGGTTGGTACGAAGATGACCTGGTTGGTGCCGGTGTCGATCTGAACGAAGCACTTGGTAGCAGTGTCATCCGGAGCATGGCTGATGATTGCCCTGCCGGAGTGCAGCGCTTCCTGTTCCTTCTCATTGTACTTGTCCAGCTCACAGCGGACAAGGCGCGGATGAAAAACGACATCGGCTTCATCTTCGGAGTCGCGCACTAGTTTGAAGCGGGCACGGCTGCTGATAGTGTTGCCTTCCTTGTCCTTTACCTTGATCGGGAGGACAGGGGAGAGGCGGCCGCCGAGGATATCGTTATAGACATCGATGGGAAGATCCTCGATCATTTCCTGATTGAGCCCGAACTCCTCGAGGATAGCGTACGGGATTTCGTCTTCATTGAATTTGTAACGTGACATAGTATACGTATTGGTTTATGTTCCTACGCCAAATTACCCATTACATGTGAGACTCAGAGCTATACAATGGTATGGTAGGTGTGATATGACACGTTATTGGACAGTTTTCAGGGGAATGGTATTACGGAACGGTATTGCGAGCATGAAAACGAAAGAAGACGAGACAAAAAAACCGCACTGCGAATAGTGCGGTTATGGTCTATTTCCTTCAGCCATATACTCGTTTTCAAGTTCACTTCCGGCATCTCTTAGTTCCAAGTATTCCCTGGAGACGGCGGAAGGAGACCGGCCTGTAATTATTCCCATCCACTCCGACGTCGTACTGGTAGGGGAGCAGATAATCAAGACGAGGAGTATCAAATCCTTTCACGCTCTGCCCGGAATGCACATGTCCGAACAACTGCCAGACTCCATCATACTCGCCCTCGTAGCAGAGATAGGGATAATGATTCAGCAGGATTTTGATGCCATCTACCCACATCGTCCAAGAATAACCAAGAACCTGCAGCCTAGTCTTTTCCCGAAAACCGATATTTCGGATTTGGCTGATATCGTCATGATTACCCTTCACAAAAAGGATGGTGCCATGCAGGCTATTGATGAGCCCTACCATAATCTCTCTCTGTAGGTGTGTCGAAAAGTCTCCCAAATGAATGACGACTCCGTCATCAGGAACGACCTCGTTCCAATTTCGGATCAAGGTCTCGTTCATAGTCTCGATGTCAGGGAAACAAGGACGATTGGCAAGGACCTTGGGGCAGTAGAAATGCGTATCGGCCGTGAAGAAAAGCTTATCAGGATCAATGACAGGAAGTCCATCTGTCTGGTCGGTATAACGCAAATAGACTATCGGTGCCTTTTTCTTTTTCGAGGAAGCCAAAGAGGGGTTCTGGGTCGGAGTGGTTTCGAAAGAGGACATGAAATAGCGGTCGGATTAGAATTGTTTTCGTCTCGTTGGTAATCAAATTTACTAGTTTCTTCTGAATCTACCCCGGACAAGATGGTCCAATCCCTCATTTTTTAGCAAACTGGGTGATTTCGATACACATCTGATCCACCTCCCTGTTGACCTGGACGAAGTTCTCATAGAGGATATGCTCCTTCGCTTCCTTCGAAGGAAAGGTGTAGAACTTCGGGAGGTCGGTGTAGTTTTTCTCCTCCTCAGCGATCTCTTTCATGTTGAAGTCCGTCTTGCAGTAGAATTTCGAGGTCTGGAACTCCTCGCTCTTCTGGATGTCCATGCTCCCTCCTTTACCGGTCTTGGTCCTCACGAAGTCCCTGGCGGTCTGCCCGCAGATCCAGCCCGTCGGCATGTCGGATATCTTCGAAGCAGGAACGAGACTGTCCATGTTCTCATTGAGGTTGATGGACGTGCGGTCCCTGTCTATGGTGACACCTTTCTTCAACTGGACGACCTTTCCGAAGATATCGTTCGAGAGCCACTCCAACGTTTCCTTGGCTCTTGCGGAGCCGCTGACTACATTGCCCACGGTCGTGATGACCTTCTGCATGCCCACCTTGCCGTAATCGCTCTCCAATTGCGGCAGTTCCTGGAATCCCAGGGTCACGCTGACCTTGTTGCTTCGGGCCGTACCGATGAGTCGGTCGATTTTATGGAAATACAGGGTAGGGAGCTCATCGACGATGATGCTCACAGGGATGTTCTTACCCTGGCCGGTGTTCACCCTGGTCACGAGACGGTTCAGGATCAGGGCGTTCAACGCGCCGATGATGCTCTCCATCTCCGGATCGTTGGCGATCAAAAGGTAACTCGGGTTCTTCGGGTCACTTACCTTCAAGTCGAAGTCGTCCCCGTCCTTGTGGAAGATCCAGTAGGACTCCTTCGTGGCAAGTCGGCTGGTGTAGACTCGGAGCGTACCGATCATACCTTCCAGCTGTTCCATGGCCTTGTTCTTCAAGGCGGTTTGGAATGGTCCGAGAAGCGGCAGCACTTCCGGGTCTGTCTGGAGCACGTCGAAGATCGTCTGGTAGTCCTGGTTCAGGAACGACAGGATATGCGGCATGTCGGAGTAC
>JBGVAE010000082.1:0-10815 GCA_045224215.1 Candidatus Cryptobacteroides sp.
GCGAATATCCTTTCGAGCTTCTCGTGGTAACGGGTGTGTCCGGACATCATCCTGGCACCCATAGGATAAGCCAGTCCCCAGTCAGCTGCCGCCTGGGCATCTGCCTTCCTGACTTCAGGATGGTTGGCCAGTCCCAGATAGTTGTTCAGGGACCAGTTCAGCACCGGAATGCCGTTGAAGATCATGTGAGGGCCCAGTTCGCCTTCCAGGCGAGGATACATGTAATAACCGAAACCTTGTTCGAAGTACTGGCCTATCGGGCCACCGGAATCTCTTTCGATCCTGTCGAAAATATCAAGCATGTCAAATATGGTTATTAAGCGTCAATGTTTGCGTAGTGTGCATTTTCTTCGATGAACTGCCTGCGAGGCGGGACATCGTCCCCCATCAGCATGGAGAAGGTCCTTTCGGCTTCAGCGGCGTTCTCGATGGTGATCTTGCGGAGGCGCCTCTGGCCCGGGTCCATGGTGGTGTCCCAAAGCTGCTGGTCGCTCATCTCACCGAGACCCTTGTAGCGCTGGGTGTTCAGACCCTTCTCAGAGCCCTTTCCAAGACGGTCGATGGCCTGGAAACGCTGCTCGTCAGTCCAGCAATAGACCTCTTCCTTCCCCTTGCTGACCTTGTAGAGAGGAGGGGTGGCGAGATAGACGTACCCGTTCTTGATAAGGTCGAACATATAGCGGAAGAAGAAGGTCAGGATCAGGCAGGCGATGTGGCTTCCGTCCACATCGGCATCGGTCATGATTATGACCTTGTGATAGCGCAGGCGGCTGAGGTCCATCCTCTTGACTCCGTCTTCGTCTTCCTTGGCCACGGTCACGCCGAGGGCGGTGTAGATGTTTCGGATTTCTTCGCTGTCGAAAGCACGGTCGCTGGCAGCCTTCTCCACGTTCAGGATCTTACCCCTCAGAGGGAGGATGGCCTGGTACCTTCTGTCACGGCCCTGCTTTGCGGTGCCGCCTGCGGAATCTCCCTCAACGAGGAAGAGTTCGCACTTCTCCGGGTCTCTCTCGGAGCAGTCGGCCAGCTTGCCTGGCATTCCGGCTCCGGACATCGCGGTCTTGCGCTGGACCATCTCACGGGCCTTGCGGGCTGCGTTCCGGGCAGTAGCGGCGAGGATGATCTTCTCGATGATGACCTTGCCTTCCTTCGGATGCTCCTCAAGGTACTGGTCCATCGCAGCGGCAGTGGCCTGGGAAACGGCTGAAGTGGCCTCTGGGTTACCGAGTTTGGTCTTGGTCTGACCCTCGAACTGAGGTTCTGCGACCTTGACGGAAATGACGGCGGTCAAACCCTCGCGGTAGTCCTCCTGCGAAAGGTCTCCCTTGAACTTTGCGAAGAGGTTGTTCTTCTCTGCGTAGTTCTTCAAAGAACGGGAGAGACCCATCTTGAAACCCTGGAGGTGGGTTCCGCCTTCTATGGTGTTGATGTTGTTGACGTAGGAATATATCTTCTCAGAGAAGCCGTTGTTGTAGGAAAGGGCGATGTCGATAGGAATCACCTTGTCGTTCTGCACGCAGATCGGCTCTGGAATGAGCTGGGTGGCTCCGGCATCGAGATAATCGATAAATTCCTTCAAACCTTCTCCGGAATAGAATTCATCCTTGCGGAATACCTGTTTCCCGGTAGGTTTGGAATCGCCGTTGGCGTCGGTCACGAACTCGTCCACGAGTTCCCTCTCGTCAGTGAGAGTGATCCTGATGCCCTTGTTCAGATAGGAAAGCTCGCGCATCCTGGCTGCAAGGGTGTCATACTTGTAAACGATGGTCTGGGTGAAGATAGTAGGATCAGGATGGAAAGTGATGATCGTTCCCGTGTCATTGCAGTCACCCACGACCTCCACTGGCCCCAGTGGCTTGCCCTGGGAATATTTCTGCACATGGACATGGCCCTCGCGATGGATCTCGGCCACCAAGCTGTCGGAAAGTGCATTGACGCAAGAGACTCCGACTCCGTGCAGACCACCGGAGACCTTGTAGCTGTCCTTGTTGAACTTACCTCCGGCGTGGAGAACGGTCATGACGACTTCGAGGGCCGACCTGTGCTCCTTCGGATGCATGCCGGTAGGAATACCACGGCCATTGTCCGTAACTCGGATTGAATTGTCCGGGAGAATGGTGACGGAGATATCGTTGCAATAGCCTGCCATCGCCTCGTCGATACCGTTGTCAACGACCTCATAGACAAGATGGTGGAGTCCCCTCTCGCCTACGTCTCCTATGTACATCGACGGTCTTTTCCTCACAGCCTCAAGACCTTCCAGCACCTGAATGCTACTTGCGGAATACTGTTCTTCCGCCTTCTTCATCTCTTCGTTCTCTATCATATTTTCCAGTCAAAATCTGCCCGTTCCAGAGGGCTTTCCATAAAACAGACAAATATACGAAAAAATCTACAAATTAAGGGTGATTCCGGCAGTGATCCAAAGGTCTTTTTCAACGTGGAAAAGATTCCTCTGGACGTTGTCGCAAAGAAGGTTCCCGGCCTCCGCCCAAAGTCCCAGCCTGCGGCCCAGCTGCCACCCTGCCATAAGTCCGAGATCGACGTATCCAGGTATGATGACAGGACTGCCGTCGTAGGACGGATAAAGGGTGGTATATGCATTAACTGGTTCAGCGACGGAATATCCAGGCATCACGAATTTCCCGATCCGCTTCGAGGCAACTTCCACCATAGTCCCGAAATAAACCCGCTGACCGAAATGATAGACGGCCCGGAAATTCCCGGTGAATTTCGGAAGCCTGAATGCAGAGACCCTGTCTTCAACGAATTGTTGGTTGCGTATCCTGGCGGATGCATCGAAATCGAAGTTGCCGACCTTCAATCCAAGAAGGATATTGGCATAAATAAGGCTATAATCCTGATAGCTGACAGCAGGTACGGCACTCGCAAGATAGGCATCGTCTGCAAGTCCGTTTTCAACTTCTGCAACACCTCCGTTGACATCGAACTGGAGCTTGGTCCAAAGGTTGCCCTTCACTCCTGCCTGGAGGTTGTACTTTACAACCGAATAGTCGAGCAAAGGCCTTTCATATCCATAACTTGGACTGAAGAAATGATTGTCTGAAATCTGCCGGCAATATGCGTTCAGGTCCGATCCTCCGGTAATGTTGGCATACATAAGGACATTGTCGGACGCAGTGAATCCCACATGCACTTCCGGGTACAGGAGCTTACCCTTCTTGGTGTACATCGGCTTGAAAATGGTAGTGTCGCCCTGGCTGCCATGAGTGAGCCTCTCGATCCTGGCCCCGACGCTGACATCCCACCTTCCCATCTCGAATTCATATTTCGGAATCAAGGCTATCCTGCCGGCGTCCGCGACGAAAAAGTCCCCTCCATAGGATGCGGTTTCAGCATCGATGCCCACGAGGATGCGCTGGTAATAGTTAAGCTGAGGTCCGAAATCTCCTTTCAACCTGAACCTTCCCTCCCTGATGTTACCCTTGTCAAATGTCAGGGACAGAGGGGAAACCGAATAATCCAGCCGGTCGTTCCCGATGCGTCCTTCCAGGGAGGCATCATAGTAGAAATAAGATGATTCTGAATTGTTGGAATGCACCCTGGCATTGAAGTCGAAACCATTGTACATCCTCTTGGAAATGGTGTCCTTCGCCATGAGGCCGTAATAGCCGAGCCTGAATGAAGCTATCGTCTTGTCCCAGTTGTACCTTCCTTCGAAACCGGCGGTCGTCAGAGCATCATAGCCCTTGTACGGCTCCAGGGTTTTGTCATACATGAAGTGATCTACATCGTAGTTGCTTCTGAAGCCATTGTATTTCCCGAAATATGACTTGTGCGTAGCATAGACGCTCATCTGGAAAGGTCCCCTCTGTTCCGGGCTGAAGACGAAGTCCAGCTGAGGATGGAAGGAATACCCGGCACCTGCCTTGAGATAGATGCTCCTGCCTCTGTAAGCATCCTTGTCAGGACTCATGTTCAGCTGGTAAGGCTTGAACTTGTAGGCACCCTGGTATGGTTTCTCAAAGACTTGGTAGTCGTAATTCATATCGAAACGCAGGAGCGAGTCCGGGACATTCATCTTCTGCTGAGGTTTCTGGATTGCGGAAGGATCTCCCTGGTAGGTGTTGGTGACCTCCACTGTAGGGTTGATGTTCTGGGCCATAGCCGCCGCGCAGAGCAGCAAAGCTGCAGCTGAAATGCATATCTTTTTCATATCCTTCATATCCTTTACTGTTGCATCAAGTCATTGAGTTTTGCAAGCCTCATCTTCACGTTGTCAAGAACATCATCCGAGGTGCCGTCAGCAGGAGTATAACCATCCCTGATACTCTCGAAGGTGGCCTTGGCCTGCTTGTAGTTCTCCTGCTCGGCGAAAGTGTCTCCGAGGGTTATGAAGGCTTTGGCAAGCCAGTAGTTCTGGCCACCTGCCTTCTCTGAGAAAGCATAGACCTTCTTCTCCACTGAAGCATATTCACCCTTGTCGTATGCATCCTGGATGAGCATGTAGTTGGCTTCCGCCCCTTCCGGAGTGGAAGGATAGGCACTGAGTTTCCTGAATATCCCGAAGGCCTCGTCGCGGTCATTCATCGATAGGTAAGACTTGGCGCTGATGTAGTCAGCCTCGCGGCTCTCGGCCTCGGTGCACTTGGAATAACCCTTGGCCTTCTCAGCATTGGAAATGGCCTCCCGGTAGTCACCTGCCTTGAATGCGGATCGCATCATGCCCACGGAGGCGGTATGCCTTCCGGCAGCCGAACTGGCTACGTCGGCAAGGTCGGAATAACCGTTGAAAGCATCCTTGAAGCGCTGCATATCGTAAGAAAGGGCGGAATAGTTCAGCAAGGCAGTCTCAACGAAAGATCCTCCCTCGGCAATAGCTTTGCGGTACCAGTCGCAAGCCTGCTCCTTGTTTCCGAGGTTCCGGTTGCATTCTGCGATGTAGAACTCGGACTTGCCCACATGATCGCCTTCCGGATACCTCTGGAGGTAGTTCTGCAGCGATGCCATGGCCTTGCTCCAGTTCTCTGAGAGATACAACTGTTCTCCGGCGTTGAAATACATGAGTTCCTTCTCGCTGTCCGTCTTGCCCTTGATGGCTCCCACCTTGTCGGCATAGTCGATGTATTCATCTGTGCGTCCCTCGGAAAGGTAGATGGATTCGATGGATGAGAGGGCGTCGCGGGAATATTCGGTGCCAGGCATCTCGGCGATGACCTGCTTGTAGTAGCCCAGGGCCTTCTCGTACTGGGAATTGTTGCGCGCAATCATTCCAAGCTCGATCAGACTCCTGGCAGCGATGGATTTGTCGTCCGTGTTGGAGCGGAGCTTGCGGAACGTGCTCTCCGCTGAAGCATCCTCTCCGGCTGAAACATACGCTCTTCCGAGCTCATACATCGTCTCGGAATAGTAAGCAGCTGAAGGATCGGCATCCAGGGCATTTGAAAGCATATCTATCTTCTTGTCTTTCTTTCCCTGCAGACCATAGGCGATTCCGGCGCGGTAGAACGGGTAGAGATTGTCTGAATATTCAAACCTCCCGATGGCCTTCTCGTACTTGCGGATGGCCTCGGTGTAGTCTTTCCTGATGAAGTCGCAGTCAGCGAGCCTGGAAGCGGCATCCTCCCCTTCCTTAGGATAGCGCTCCTGCAGGTATTCCTCGAACCACTTTGCGGCAGAATCATAGTCTCCTTGACGGAAATAGCTGTAAGCCAGGTTGTAAGGAATAAGTTTACCTTCGGTCTTTCCCTCAAGGGCGGAGTTGTTGTAAAGGTCCTGGAAGGTCTCCACAGCATCTTCGAACTGGTCGCTGCGATAGTATGACTCTCCCAGCCAGTACTTGGAAAGTTGGTTGAAGGTCTCACGCTTGTCGGAATAGTATGAAGCAGCCTTCAGGAGAGGGATGGCGTCCTTGTAAGAGCCGTTCTCTATAAGCTGGTTCGCTCTCAGATAGTTGGCTCTCATGTAATTGGCTCTCTGGTCCTTGTCCAGGACGTCGATGTTGGAATAAGCATCGACAGCCCCGGCATAGTCATGGTTGTACAGGGAAGCCAGGGCCATGTAGCTGTAGATCATGTCCCCCTTCTTGTTGTCCGGGTACTGCTTGAGATAATCTTCGAAAACCGAAGGGTTGTGGTTCAAGTCGAAGGAGAGTTTTGCATAGTTGAGATGCGCATCTTCCTTGATGTCCGGGTTGAAGGACTTCGACGATGCATCCTTGAATGCTTCCAGGGCAGCCACCTTGTTTCCGGTCTGCACCAGGCTGTAGCCAAGCTGATAGTTGGCGATCTGGCCGATCGAATCGGTCCTCGATGTCATCTTGGAGAAATTCTCGACCGCACCTTTGTAATCCTCGATGGAATAGAGCACCGTTCCGGAATAGAAGTAATCGTCACGGTCCATGTCCTCGGTCTTCTTCTGGATCTTGTCGTAATATTCCTTGGCCATTTCGCTGTCTCCGACAGCCAGGTAGGACTCGGAAATGATTCTCGCAAGATGCGGCTTCCTCTCCTCCGGTACGCTGGAATAAATCTTCGTGCCGTTCTTGACCACATAGTCGTAATCCTTCAGCATGAAGCGGCATTCCATGCCGTAATAATTGGAAATGTCGGTGAAACGTGGATCTTTTCCGGCCCTCTCGAACCAGTCGAGAGCCTCGCGGAAATTCTTCTGGGTGTAGTTTACATATCCCAGGGAATATCTGGAAGGAGCAGTGTAGTCAGAATATGGGAGTTGTTCAGAAACCAGGAAGAGGTCCTTGGCATCTTCCAAATAGCCTTCCTCGAAGAGGGAATATGCCCGTTTGAAAGCATATTCGGCACGCTGGTTCGGGTACAAGTCCTTGTCTGCGACCTTTGCAAATTCATTGGCCGCCCTCCTGTATTCTTCCTGATCGAAGAGATTCAAGGCATTGTAGAAACGGATCTGCGGGACCAGCTTGGAATAAGGGTATTCAGTCACATAGTCGCCGGCGAGTTTCTCGCACCCCCTCTCAAGCAGCCTGACAGCGCACAGGGTCTCATAACCCTTGGCCATCACGTCCCCTGTGGAAGCGGCGATTTCGCCGAAGATAGTCTCCGCCCTTTCGAAGATTCCCTTTTCGTAGAGTTCGACAGCGCGCCGATACCCTTCCGGAACCTTGTCCTGTGCAACCAAAGCAGTCGCCGGGCAAAGGGACAAAGCGGTGAGGACCACCGCGATGAGTTTGCTTTTCATATGTATTCCGAAGTTTTTATTATCAATTTACATAATCTACAAATTTACTTAAATATACCCGAAAATTAAAGTATATTTGCGTAATTATGGAAGATAAAGAACAACTGGCATCAAAAAACGAGCCGCTGGTTTCCTTCAGGGGCGCAGACATCCTGAACGGCGAGAATGTCGTCATCTACGGACTGGATATGGAAGTGTTTCCTGGGGATTTCGTGTACATCGTCGGAAAGGTAGGAACCGGCAAAACGTCCATCATCCGAACCATCATCGCCGAGAACCCTCTTGAGAAAGGCTTTGGCGAAGTCTGCGGGCACAAGCTCAACGGAATAAAGGACAAGGAGATACCATACCTGCGAAGGAAGATAGGCGTGGTTTTCCAGGACTTCCAGCTCCTTACGGACAGGACAGTGGAACAGAACCTGGAATTCGTGCTCAAGGCCACCAAATGGAAGGACAAGGACGCGATAGACAACCGTATCAGGGAGGTCCTGAAGGATGTCGGAATGGAGAACAAGGCCCACAAGATGCCTCACCAGCTTTCCGGTGGTGAGCAGCAGAGAATCGCCATCGCACGCTCACTGCTCAACCGTCCAAAGCTGATAATCGCCGACGAGCCGACCGGAAACCTTGACAACGAGACCGCCGACGGCATCCTGAAGTTGCTCACAGGCATCAACAAGGAAGAAGGGACTGCCATCATCATGGTCACCCACAATCGCAACATATTCGAGAAATATCACGGCAGGGTCTTCGTCTGCAAGGATGAGAGCTGCGAAGAAAACGTCAACGATGAGGTTATAGACCTGGCTCTCACCATCTAGCACCCATGCTCAAGAAAGACAGATATTCCAAGATCCTCTCATGGTTCGAGGCCAATCAGCCGATGCCTGAGACGGAGTTGCATTTCGACTCTGCATTCCATCTTCTGATAGCAGTCATCCTCAGTGCCCAATGCACGGACAGGAGGGTGAACATGGTAGTACCTCCCCTCTTCGAAAGGTTCAAGGAGCCGGCCGACCTGGCTGCCGCCTCATTCGATGAAGTTTTCCAGTATATCAAGAGCGTTTCCTATCCTAATTCCAAGGCAAAGCATCTGATCGGCATGGCCGGGAAACTTGTCTCTGACTTCAGAGGTGAAGTGCCATCAGACATCGACCAGCTGATGAGCCTGCCGGGAGTAGGGAGGAAGACCGCAAACGTCGTAGCCTCAATAGTATACGACAAACCGGTGATAGCAGTGGACACCCATGTATTCAGGGTTTCCCACAGACTTGGGCTTTCAGATGGGAAGACCGTTGAAGCTGTAGAGAAGGACCTGGAGTCACATATTCCTGCAGCGCAGCGTCCCCGGGCTCATCACTGGCTGATCTTGCACGGACGCTATGTCTGCACAGCCAGAAGTCCTAAATGCGTCTCCTGCGAACTTTCCGGATGGTGCAGGGATTATGAGCGCAACAACAGAAAGATTTAGTATCTTTGCCGACTGAACAAGAATCAATATATTTTTTAAATTGATATGAAAAGAATAGTTCTCATCCGCCATGGCGAGAGCCAGTGGAACAAGGAAAACAGGTTCACGGGATGGACCAACGTGGATCTTAGCGAAAAAGGTGTCCAGGAAGCGTTCGATGCAGGAAAAGCCCTGAAGGAAGCAGGCTTCACCTTCGAGGTAGCCTACACCTCATATCTGAAGAGGGCTATCAAGACCCTGAACAACGTCCTGGATTCGATGGATTTGGACTGGATTCCTGTCAAGAAGACCTGGAGGCTCAATGAAAAGCATTACGGAATGCTCCAAGGCCTTAACAAGGCAGAAACCGCACAGAAGTACGGCGACGAGCAGGTCAAGATCTGGCGCCGCAGCTTCGACGTGGCTCCTGGAAACCTTCCTGAGGACGATCCTAACAGCGCCACCCAGGATCCTCGTTACGCCCTTGTTCCTGACCAGTACATTCCTCGCACAGAGGCTCTGAAGCAGTGTATCGAGCGCGTCATGCCTTACTGGGAGTGTGAGATATTCCCTGCCCTCAAGGACCATGACAACATCGTCGTAGTGGCTCACGGGAACAGTCTCCGCGGTGTCGTCAAGCACCTGAAGGGAATTTCCGACAGCGACATAATCAGCCTTAACATCCCTACCGCTACTCCTTACGTATTCGAGTTCGACGACAACCTCAATTTGGTCAACGACTACTATCTCGCCGATCCTGAGGAACTCAAGCGCAAGCAGGAAGCTGTAGCGAACCAGGGAAAGGCCAAATAAGAAAGGATATGCCGAAGATTTCAACCCGTGGAGCAGAAATCCCTGCTTCACCGATCAGGAAACTTACTCCATTTGCAGACGCAGCAAAGGCCGCCGGTGTAAAGGTCTATCACCTGAACATCGGTCAGCCTGACCTCCCGACTCCGAAGAAAGCCCTGGATGCCCTCAAGACCATCGACCGCACTACTCTCGAGTACAGTCCAAGCCAGGGCATCAAGTCCCTCAGGGAGAAACTCAGCAAGTATTACGGTAAGTTCTCAATAAATGTCAACCCGGACGAGATCATCGTAACCGCAGGTGGTTCCGAAGCATTGCTGCTGACCTTCATGGCTTGCCTTAACCCTGGCGACGAAATCATCATGACAGAGCCCGGCTACGCCAATTACCTGTCCTTCGCCGTCACAGCCGGTGTTGAAGTCAAGACAGTGACCTCAAGAATCGAGAACGGCTTCGCCCTCCCTTCCGTCGAAGATTTCGAAGCTGCAATCACCGACAGGACAAAGGCAATCCTGATCTGCAATCCTAACAACCCTACCGGATATCTTTATTCCGCCAACGAGCTTTACAGGCTCCGTGACATCGTCAAGAATCATAACCTTTTCCTCTTCTCAGACGAGGTATACCGGGAGTTCCGATACACGGAGGAACCTTATCTCTCTGCCATGAATCTTGAAGGAATAGAGGATAACGTTATCGTAATAGACTCTGTTTCAAAGAGATATTCAGAGTGCGGAATCAGGATCGGAATGATCGTCAGCCACAACAATGAAGTGATGACTGCCATCCTGAAGTTCTGCCAGGCAAGGCTGAGTCCTCCTCTCCTCGGGCAGATCGTTGCTGAAGCATCCATCGAGGGTACCGAGGAATATTCCAAGGAGTGCTATGATGAATATCTCGGCAGAAGGAATTTCTTCATCGAAGGTCTGAACAAGATTCCGGGAGTTTTCTCGCCTATGCCGAACGGGGCATTCTACACTATTGCATCCCTTCCTGTTGAGGATGCTGAGGATTTCTGCAAGTGGTGCCTCACCGACTTCTGCTACAAGGACGAGAATTCACCAGGAAACGGAGAGACCGTGATGATGGCTCCGGCCCAAGGGTTCTACAGCACCAAGGGAATCGGGAAGAATCAGGTCAGGATGGCATACGTCCTCAAGAACGCCGACCTTGAAAGAGCCCTCTTGGTGCTGGCGAAAGCCCTCGAAGCATATAACGCAAGGAGTTGACAAATCCCGATTTCTAATTATTTATAAAAAAGGTGATTTTATCAGTCACCTTTTTTATTTGTCAAGGGAGACATAAACAAAAAGGCCCGGCTGTCGTTTGACAACCGGGCCTTCGAAGAACGGCGGCGACCTACTCTCCCAACTGGTGGG
>JBGVAE010000083.1:0-10534 GCA_045224215.1 Candidatus Cryptobacteroides sp.
AGCTGACTGGGGACTGGCTTATCCTATGGGTGCCAGGATGATGTCCGGACACACCCGTTACCACGAGAAGCTCGAAAGGATATTCGCAGAGTTCGAGAAGAAGGAAGATGCCTTCCTCTACAATTTCGGCTACCAGGGAATCGTCTCCACGATCGACGCCCTCACCGCCCGTCACGATGTCATCGTGTACGACGCAGAGTGCCATGCCTGCCTCCTGGACGGAATCCGTCTCCATATCGGAAGCAAGTACAAGTATCGCCACAACAATATGGTCGATTGCGAGAAAGTCCTCGCAAGGGCTTGCAAGGAGGCTGACGAGAACGGTGGAGGAGTGCTCCTGATCACTGAGGGAGTCTATGGGATGACCGGTGCCCTTGGCAAGCTGGACGAGATCGTAGCCCTCAAGCAGAAATATAACTTCCGCATCTTGATCGATGATGCACACGGATTCGGCCTGCTCGGAGAGCACGGGCGCGGAACTTCTGAGCATTTCGGCGTTATGGACGGAATAGACCTCTACATCGGAGCCTTCGCCAAGAGCATGGCCTCCATCGGGGGGTTCGTGGCAGGGCCGCACAAGATCATCAACTACCTCAGGGCCAACATGCGTTCCCAGATGTACGCCAAGAGTCTTCCTATGCCTCTGGTAATCGGTAATATCAAGAGAATGGAAATAATCGATTCCCCTGAGGGAGACGAGCTCCGTGCAAAGTGCTGGAAGATCACCCACGCCATCCAGGATGGTTTCAAGGCCGAGGGATTCGACATCGGGGAGGCCCAGGCCTGCGTCACCCCGGTCCATATCAAGGGAGGCGTCGCACAGGCTACGAAGATGGCGAAGGACCTTCGTGAAAATTACAAGATCTTCTGCTCGATGGTAATCTATCCGGTCATCCCGAAGGGAATGATCATATTCAGGATCGTTTGCACTGCCGCCCACACGATGGAGGATGTGGAATACACCCTGAATGCATTCAAGGAGATAAAGAAGAAACTCGATGCCGGTCTCTATGATGGCGACGACATCGCTGCAATGACCGTGATGGAATAGACAGGATCGATGGATAAAGGCTATTTCAAGGATAAGGTTGTAATCATTACTGGAGCCAGCTCGGGTATCGGGTTGGCTTCTGCACGCCTGTTGGGCTCCCTCGGAGCCTCCGTCGTGATGGCTGCGAGGTCATATGGGAAGTTGCTCGACCTTGCTTCTTCGGTGAACCCTGATCCGGCGAAAGTCCTTTGTGTCAAGACCGATGTCACAAAGGAAGAAGATTGCCGCAATCTCATCGCGAAGACTATCGAAAAGTTCGGCAGGATCGACATCCTTGTCAATAACGCCGGCATTTCCATGAGGGCGATGTTCAAGGACTTGGACCTCAGCGTACTCCATTCCTTGATGGATGTGAATTTCTGGGGAACTGTTCAGTGTACCAAATTCGCCCTTCCGTATCTCCTGGAGTCCAAGGGACAAGTCGTCGGTGTCATCTCTATCGCCGGCTTTTCCGCTCTCCCGGCAAGGACAGGCTACTCCGCATCGAAATATGCCATCCGGGGCTTCCTGGATACTATCCGCATCGAACATCTGAAGGACGGACTCAACGTACTGACCTTTGCTCCTGGTTATACCGATTCCAACGTCCGCAAGGCCGCCCTTACGGCTGACGGGACTCCTCAAGGAGAAACTCCTCTCAAGGAAGACAAGCTGATGAGTGCGGAGCAGTGCGCCGCCTTCCTTGCAAGGAGCCTCGCCAAGAGAAAATCCCAGGTCATCCTTACCGGTCTCGGCAAGGCATCCGTCCTTGCCCACAACCTTTTTCCGAGGCTTATGGACAAGCTGACCTACGGATACATTTCCAAGGAGGCTGGAAGTCCATTCAAATAGATCCCGACTATGAAACTCCCTCGTATTTCCATAAATTACCAGGTATTCATACCGCTGGCTCTCTTGTTCGTCATATTGGCTGTCTTGTTCCCGAGGACGGCAAAATTCAGTTATGACTACCGCAAAGGATCCCCGTGGCCGTATGAGACTCTGATCGCCCAGTTCGACTTCCCGATTCTCAAGACCGAGGAGCAGTTGAGGGAAGAGAGGAGCAAGAACAAATCGGTTGAAATCCCTTATTACCGTTTCCGCCAGGAAGTGGTGGACAATACTAAGAAAGGAATAGATGAGGCAGACCTTGGGAATATGTCCAGGATGCGTCCCCAGATAGTTTCTGCGATTGAAGGAATTTATTCAAGCGGAGTGGTATCTGACGAAGGGGTAAAGATTGATAAAGGGGAAGACCCATCCACGGCAGTCCTTTACCTGCACAGGGACAAGCGCGTGTCCAAGCGTCCTGTTTCGGAGGTTTACAAGGAGTCTGAGGCCAAAGCCAAACTCCTCTCCGAAGTTTCCGGGAAATATCCTTCATCGAATGTGGACTCAGTCTTGCGTTCTGCGGGAATATATGACCTTATAAGTCCGAATCTTGAATATGATTCCAGAACCACCGACCTTGTCAACTCGGAATCTTCGGCGCAGATATCCACGACACAGGGTTTTGTCAGCGCAGGACAGCTGATAGTCTCCGAAGGGGAGATCGTCACATCCGAGATTGCCCAGATGCTTGACTCGTATAAGGTTGAATACGAGAACAGCATGGGATATGGGGGACCGAGGATCCTTTTCTGGCTCGGCAATGCCACCATCGCCCTTGTGCTTGTGGTACTTCTGTACCTTTTGACATATTTCCTGAACAAGAGGATATTCAGTGAGAAAAACCGCTTCTGGTATCTTCTTGCGGTGTTCTTGATAACGACTGTGGCTACTTTGGTTGTCAACAAGTTCGCTCCGAAGTTCCTGTACATGGTGCCGTTTACCCTGACTGCCCTGTTTCTGGAGGCCTTCTTCAAGAACAAGATGAACCTTCCGATATGCCTTGTCTCATTCATGCCTTTGCTGATATTCCCGAACAACGGTGTGGTCCTCTTCGTGATGTTCACCGTTGCCAGCGTGGTCGGAGTGTTCGCATTCAAGTATTTCAACAGGGGATGGCAGCAGTTCATCACTGCGATGATAGTTTTCATAAGCCTGGTAATCACTTATTTCGGTTTCAGGCTTATCGGCAGGGTCAACGACGATCCTTATACGGCAGTACTTTTCATGTTCGTGGGGTCTATGCTCACCGTTGCCGGATATCCTCTCATCTATCTTTTCGAAAAGGTGTTCAATCTGGTGTCCGACTCCCGTCTGAGGGAACTTTGTGACACCAACAACCCTCTCCTGAGAGAGCTTGAGCACAAGGCTCCGGGAACATTCCAGCATTCTCTCCAGGTTATGAATATGTGCGATGCGGCAGCAAGGGCCATCGACGCCAATGCTCTGCTTGCACGTGCGGGAGCACTTTATCATGATATCGGAAAGATGCAGAATCCGCTTTGTTTCATCGAGAATGAGAGCATGTCTCCGGGAGGAGCCCGTTATCATGAAGGCCTCTCTGCAAAGGAAAGTGCCGAGAACATCATAAAGCACGTCACCGACGGAATGGAACTCGCTGAGAAATACAAGCTTCCGGATGTGGTGAAGGATTTCATCAGGACACATCACGGAACATCCAATACAGGCTACTTCTACAACAAGTACCTCAATGAAGGTGGGGACCCTCGCGATGTAGACAGCTTCTTCTACAAGGGTGGTGAGCCAAAGACCAAGGAGCAGATCATACTGATGATATGTGACAGCCTTGAAGCTGCGTCCAGGACATTGAAGGATACTTCACCTGAAGCTTTCGATGCTTTCGTGGAAAATATCGTGGCCGGAAAGATGAAGATGGGGCAGTTCGATAAGGCAGACATCTCCATCAGGCAGCTCAATATAGTCAAGGACGTGCTGAAGAATTACCTCTCACAGATTTACCATGAGAGGATTGTCTATCCGAACAGGCAGAAATAAATAATCAATATAAACGATAATCAATTATGGAAGTAATCAAGAATCAGATTGATGACCTGAACATCGAACTAACTATCTCCCTCAAGGCTGAGGATTACGCTGAACAGGAGAAGAGAAGGTTGGCCGCCTACAGGAGGAAGGCCGATTTCAAAGGTTTCCGCAAGGGGATGGTTCCGCCTCAGATGGTGAAGAAGATCTACGGCGACCAGGCTCTTTACGAAACGATCAACGAAATCCTCTCCGAGCAGCTGGATAAATTCATCAAGGAAAATGACCTCCATATCCTCGGCGAACCGCTTCCAAGCGAGTCCCAGAGGGAAAATGAGTGGGTTGACGGCAGCGATTTCGAGTTCAAGTTCGACCTCGGTCTCTCACCTGAAATCAATATCGAGGTGGGTAAGGAAGACAAGGTTGCCAACTACAAGATCGATGTGACCGACAAGGCAAAGGCTGACATGAAGGAGAATCTGCTCCGTCAGTACGGCGAGCTCCAGGAAGCTGAAACTGCAGGCGAGGACGATTACGTCATCGTGGACTTCGTCCAGGGAGAGAACAAGGCCGAAGGTGTGTATGTCCAGGTCAACAAGGTGGAGGGAACTGCGAAGAAGAAATTCGTCGGTGCCAAGGTAGGAGACAGTTTCGATGTCGATGTGACCAAGGCTTTCACCAATGAGACAGACCGTGCCTCCATGCTGAAGATGAAGAAGGATGAACTTGCTGCCCTTCCTGCCAAGTGGAAAGTCTCCATCGTGAATGTCAAGACCTTCGTCCCGGCTGAAGAGAATCAGGAAACCTATGACAAGATATTCGGAAAGGATGTCGTGAAGGACTCCGAAGGCTTCGACGCCAAGATCGCAGAGAGGCTTGAGTCCAACTATCGTCAGGAGACCGACTATCGGCTTTCCCAGGACATCCGAAAGTACCTTGTTGATAAGGCTGACGTGAAGGTTCCGGAAGAGTTTCTGAAGAGGTGGCTCTATGAGAACAACAAGGAGAAGTTCAGCAAGGAAGACGTGGACAAGGAATTCGACGCCTTCCTCGGTGATTTCCGCTGGCAGCTGGTCCGCGGCTACCTGATGAAGAAGTTCGACCTCAAGATCGAGGACAAGGACATGGTTGATGCAGCAAAGGCTTACGCGGCATATCAGTATGCGATGTACGGCATGGGTAATGTTCCTGAGCAGATCCTCACGGATGCGGCCATGGAGATGCTGAAGGACGAGCGCCAGATCCGCAACCTCGAGGAGAATGTAGAGAACGAGAAAGTGCTCACCGCAGTGAAGGAGAAGATCACCCTCTCAAAGAAGAAGATTTCAGAAGAGAAATTCCGCGAGTTGAAATAACATGGATAAGGAATTCAAGAAATATGCAGTAGGGGACAGGAGACTCAGCTCCCTGACTCTCGACAGGTACGAGCGGGCTACCGATGCGTACATCAATCCTACTATCATCGAAGAGAGGAAGCTGAACGTCGCCTCGATGGACGTCTTCAGCCGCCTTATGATGGACAGGATCATATTCCTGGGAGTTCCTATCGATGATGATGTAGCCAATATCATCCAGGCTCAGCTGCTTTTCCTGGCATCTACCGATCCTGGTGCTGACATCTCACTCTACATCAACACTCCTGGCGGTCAGGTTACCTCCGGCCTTGCCATCTACGACACCATGCAGCTCGTAGATCCCGACGTTGCGACCATCTGTACCGGAATGGCAGCCTCGATGGGCTCTGTCCTTCTCTGCGCCGGCGCGAAGGGCAAACGTTCCTGTCTGCCGCATTCAAGGGTTCTGATCCACCAGCCACTTGGTGGAGCCCAGGGGCAGGCGTCAGACATCATGATTGCCGCCAAGGAGATTGAAAAGACCCGCAAGGAACTCTATGACATCATATCCGAGCATTCCGGCCAGCCTTACGACAAGGTGTTCGCCGATGCCGACAGGGACTACTGGATGACTGCTGCCGAGGCCCTGGAATACGGAATGGTCGATGAAATTCTGGCAAAGAAGAAAAAGTAATGTCGCAAAAGAAGACATCGCAGCATCACTGTATGTTCTGCGGCAGGCCTGAGGGTGAAGTCCCTTTCCTCCTCCAGGGAATAGAGGGCTTCATCTGCAGTGACTGCGTGGAACTTGCTCATGATTATCTTCATGAGGCCGCAGGAACCCATCCTTTTGCAGCTGATCCCGGACGGCTTGAGAATCTCAAGAAACCAGCCGAGATAAAGGCTTTCCTGGACCAGTATGTTATCGGTCAGGACCGGGCCAAGAAGATTCTGTCCGTCGCTGTCTATAACCATTACAAGAGGATCAACCACAATCTGGTGGACAAGCCGGACGACGGAGTCGAGCTGGAGAAGTCCAACATTCTCCTTGTCGGCCCTACGGGAACCGGAAAGACCCTGCTTGCCAAGACTATAGCAAAGTTGCTGGATGTCCCCTTCACCATCGTGGACGCTACCGTTCTCACTGAAGCCGGCTATGTCGGAGAGGATGTCGAGAGTCTGCTGACCCGTCTCCTGCAGGAGGCTGATTACGATGTCGCCAAGGCTGAGAGGGGAATCGTGTTCATAGACGAGATAGACAAGATCGCCCGCAAGAGCGACAACCCGTCCATTACCCGTGACGTGTCCGGCGAAGGAGTCCAGCAGGCCATGCTCAAACTCCTGGAAGGCAATGTGATAAACGTCCCGCCGAAGGGCGGAAGGAAGCATCCCGAACAGGAATTCATCCACGTCGACACCCAGAACATCCTCTTCATCTGTGGGGGTGCCTTCGAAGGCATCGAAAGGCGTATCGCCCAGAGGCTCAACACCCAGGTCATAGGATTCGGTGCATCGAAACAGCGCAGGATCGACAAGGACAACCTGCTGAAATACGTTGATGCACAGGATCTTCGCTCATACGGCCTCATCCCTGAGATCGTAGGACGTCTACCTGTCGTGACCTATCTGGATGCTCTTGACAAGGATGCTTTGATGAGGATCCTTACCGAGCCGAAGAATGCCATCCTGAAGCAATATTCAAAACTCTTCGAGATGGACGGGATGACCTTGAAGATAGGCGAAGGTGTCAAGGAACTCATAGTAGAGACAGCCATAGCCAACAAGCTGGGTGCGCGCGGTCTCCGTGCCATCTGCGAGCAGATTTTCGATGATGCGATGTTCGAGGCTCCGTCGTCGAGGAAGAAGACTTTCACCGTCAGCCTTGAATATGCCCGGAAGAAACTTGAAAACAACATAGTGTCATGAAAGAGTATATCCAGGAAAACAAGGAGCGTTTCTACGAAGAACTTTTCTCGCTCCTGAGGATCCCTTCCATCAGTGCCAAGAAAGAGCACAAGGAGGACATGCGCCGCTGCGCAGAAAGGCTTGCCGTGCTTCTAATGGAAGCGGGAGCCGACGAGGCCGAAGTCTATCCAAGCGACGGAAACCCTGTCGTGTTCGCAAAAAAGACCGTGGATCCTCAACTCTCCACCGTGCTGGTCTACGGGCACTACGACGTGCAGCCGCCGGAACCGCTGGAGAAATGGGACACCGACCCTTTCGAGCCTGTCATCAAGAAGGACCCGACCGGAAGAGATGCGATCTATGCCCGTGGAGCCAACGACGACAAGGGGCAGCTCTTCATGCATATCAAGGCATTTGAATATCTTGTCCGTTCCGGCAAACTCAATCACAATGTAAAGTTCATCTTCGAAGGCGAGGAGGAAATAGGAAGTCCTTCGCTGCCTAAATGGGTGAAGGAACACAAGAATATGCTCAAGTCCGATGTCATCCTGGTCTCGGACACTACGATGATTTCAGAGAAAGTCCCTTCCATCAATTGCGGAATGCGCGGAATGGCCTATCTTGAGGTCACCCTGACGGGTCCTGACAAGGACTTGCATTCAGGGCATTACGGCGGAACGGTCGCCAATCCTATCCAAACCCTTTGCGACATCATCTCCGGCCTTATAGACAAGGATGGACGCGTGACGATACCTGGCTTCTACGATGACGTCGTGGAGCTTTCGCGTAGAGACCGTGCCCAGCTTGCCAGGGCTCCGTTTGAAATGAAGGAGTTCATGGATTCCGTAGGAGTGAAGGCCTTGCGTGGAGAAAAGGGTTACAAGCCTCTGGAGCGCATTGGCATCAGGCCTTGCCTTGATGTATGCGGCATCTGGGGCGGTTACATCGGAGAGGGAGCCAAGACAGTACTGCCTTCCGTGGCTCACGCGAAAATTTCCATGAGGCTGGTCCCGAACCAGGACAGCGCAACGATTACGAAGATATTCAAGAAGCATCTCGAGAAGATAGCTCCTAAATATTGCAAGATAGAAGTGAAGCCTTGCGAGGGAGGAGAGGGATTCCTTATCCCTATCTCGTCTCCGGCTTTCCAGGCAGCTTCCAGGGCAATGGAGGAAGTCTATGGAGTACAGCCGGTCCCGAGCCGTGGAGGCGGCAGCATCGCAGTTCTTGCACAGATGCAGAAAATCCTGCATGTGGATCCTCTCCTGATGGGTTTCGGCCTTGAGAGAGACACTATCCATTCCCCTAACGAGAGCTACCTGCTGAAGCAATTCTTCGCCGGGATGGAATCCATAGCCAAGTTCTACGAATATTATGACTAGCGACGGCCTGTACTCCCAGATACTCCGTAAAGGCTCGATGCTTTGCGTGGGGCTTGACACCGATCCGGCGAAACTTCCGGAATGCATCATCCAGGGCAGGAGCATCCCGGAGGCCGTTCTGGAATTCAACAAGCGGATTGTAGATGCTACTCAGCAATACTGCGTTGCCTACAAACCTAACCTTGCATTCTATGAAAGCATGGGCCCGGAAGGCCTACGGATCCTGGACAAGACCGTTGAATACATAAGGACAAATTATCCGGAGCAGTTCCTGATTGCTGACGCCAAGCGCGGAGACATCGGGAACACTGCCAGGATGTATGCACGGACTTTCTTCGAGACCTTCGATTTCGACGCAGTGACCCTTTCCCCTTATATGGGGAGCGAAACGGTCACCCCGTTCCTTGAATATCCAGGGAAATATGCCATCGTGGTGGCCTTGTCTTCCAACCCTTCTTCCGCTGATTTCCAGTTGGCCACCAAGGACGGCAAACCTCTCTATCAGGTCGTCATTGAGAGGTGTATGGAGATCTCCAATCCCGACAATATGATGTTCGTCGTTGGAGCGACCAAGGCCGATAAACTCAAGGAAATCAGGAGTTTCTGTCCGGACAACTTCTTCCTCGTCCCCGGCGTGGGGGCCCAGGGAGGAAGCGCAGAGGAAGTCATCTCTAACGGATTAAACGCAAAAGGAGGCCTTCTGATCAATTCTTCCAGAGGAATCCTCTATGCGTCGAGCGGACCGGACTTTGCCGAAGCGGCTGCTTCGGCTGCCCGCAATACTGCGCGGTATGATCTTTCTCAGCCTGGCAAGTGATGGTCAGGCTCGCTGGCTACCAGGATATTGACACCATTCTCCGGCTTTTCTCCGAGGCCAGGGAGATAATGCGTGCGGACGGGAATATACATCAATGGGAGGGCCCGTATCCCGGTGAAGAGCAAGTACGTTCGGATATCGAGCTGGGAGTTGGCCGGGTGGTTGTCCACGACGGAGAGGTTGTGGCATATTTCGCGATAATACCTTCACCAGAGCCGACTTATGCCTATATCGACGGGAAGTGGCTTGACGATGATCTGCCATACATGGTCATCCACAGGATTGCCAGCTCCAGGACTTCGAAAGGCGTTTTCAGGGAGATAATTGAATATTCATTCTCCCTTTGCGGGAATATCCGGATCGACACGCACCGAGACAACCACATCATGCAGCACGTCATCGCCAAAGCCGGCTTCACCTATTGCGGCATCATCTACCTCGCCGACGGAGCCGAAAGGCTGGCCTACCAGAGGCTGGCCTGAATTATTCGATCACCATGTCGAACTGGTCGTAGCGTGCTGTACGGTGGGCCAGGTGGCGGGTTGAAGGGGATATTCCGAAGAGTGGGGAATAGGTGCGGACCTTGATGGTCTTTCCGTCCGGCATGAATTCGAGGATTCGAAGCCATCCGTCTCCGCCGTTGCCTTCCCAGCCTCCTCCGACAGTCTGCACGTTGAACATCATCTGGTGGACAGTTTTTCCTGATTTGTTCCTGTCCGCCCGGTAGGCCGTACTCAGGCGGAAATCATCCTCCACGTTGCCGGTCTTCGCCGGACGTCCGGTGTGTCCGCAGATTACCAGCCTGATGTTATCGACTTGGCTGAACAGGTTGTCCCACAGCATCTTCCCTGAGTGGTTCCCTTCCTGCTTGGTGACCCAGTAGCCCTCGTGGTCAGTGTATTCCGCTGTCTCCTCCTTGAGGCAGGAATGGGTGAGGTAGATCACGTAGTGGTCCTTGTACTTGTCGGAAGTAACAAGCTTCCTGGCCCATTCCACGGCCTCCTTCGAAGGGGCGAATTCCGAGCTTATGACCAGGATCTTGTGGCTCCATCCCGGCATCTCGAATTCGAAGGCCGCGTTTTCCAGCGAGGCATGTCCCAGCCTGTTCGGATATTCCTCTTTCAGGCAATCCACGTAGGAGGTGTTGCGCTCGAAGGTTATGTATTTCGGATAG
>JBGVAE010000084.1:0-2163 GCA_045224215.1 Candidatus Cryptobacteroides sp.
AGTTCCTTCTTCGCCTTTTCAAGGGATTCAGGATCATGGAAGTTGCTCAGGACAGTAAGGTCGGCATTGTACGGGGTAGGCTCTCCAAGATAGTCGTACCCCGTCCAGACGAACTCTCCCAGGCAGGCCGGGTTCTCGTCCTCGAATTTCCACTCCTGCTCCGGAATCTGGCCCCAAGGAACGGTGTGCAGGTCGTATGAACATACCTGGAAGTCCTGCTCGGCGGCTTCCACGCTTTCCCCGACCGGGAACATATAGACTCCCCTGGAACTGATCGTGGACTCTGTTTCGCTTCCGTAATAGACCTTGCCCGGATTGGCTTCGTGGAACTTGGCGTAGAGATGCGGCTTGTAGTTGAAGCCATAGGCATCCACGGCATTGCGGAAGTCCTGCTCCGAGGCCCAAGGATTGTCCGATCCGACTGTTGTGAGCCGGGTCGGATCCATTTTGTGGCAGATTTCGGTGAGCCGGTATGCGATCCAGTATTTGTCAGGATAACCCTGTTCCGGAACCTCGTTTCCGATGCTCCACATGATCACTGACGGGTGATTGCGGTCCCTGCGGACCAGAGCGGCCATATCCTTTTCGAACCAGTTCTCGAACAGCACTGCATAACCGTTCTTCCTCTTCGGGATGGACCAGGTGTCGGAAAATTCATCGAGCACCACGAAGCCCATCATGTCGCAGAGTTCCAGCAGTTCAGGTGCCGGTGGGTTGTGCGAAGTACGGATGGCGTTGCATCCCATCTCCTTGAGCATCAGCAGTCTCCTTATCCAGGCTGTGGTATTCCAGGCGGCCCCGAGGGCACCGGCGTCGTGATGCAGGCAGACTCCCTTCAGGAAAGTTCTCTCTCCGTTTATGTACAGTCCGTCTTCCTTGTATTCCAGGTCCCTGAGACCGAACACGGTCACATATTCATCCTTGAAGTCCCCTGCCGTTACGGTGGTGACGGCCTTGTAGAGGTTCGGATGGTCCGGGCTCCACAGCCTGGCTCCCTTGAGCTGGAAGCTTTCCTCCACGAGTGTCCCGTCCGCGATGCTGTCCAAGGCGGTTTCAGCGGCAGCGACGGCCCTCTTCCCGTCATATTCGAATATTTCCGTCCTGACCTTGCCCCTGATGGCATCTCCGGCGTTGCGGAGGGTCACTGCGAGGCTCACGCTTTCTCCCTTTGTAGTAATATATGTTCCCCAGTGGGCGACCCCCACGGGATCGGAAACCGTCAGCCAGACGTTGCGGTATATTCCTCCTCCCGGGTACCAGCGGCTGGATTCCTCCGGGTTGTCGATGGTGACTTTTATCTCATTGTCTCCCTCTTTGATGAAAGGAGTCAGGTCGGCTTGCCAGGAGGCATAGCCATAAGGCCACTCGGTGACGTATTCTCCGTTGCAGAAGACCTTCGCCCACTGCATCGCTCCGTCGATGTCCAGGAAGAACTGCTTGGAGCCCTTCTCCTTCACCGTGAGAGTCTTTGAATATTCCGCCTTGCCCCACCAAGGGAGCTTTCCGGATTCGCTCGGGTAGGAAATGTCGAAATCCCCCTCCACGCCCCAGTCGTGGGGGAGGTCCAGGATGCGGCTTTCACCGTCCTTCGAGAAGGTCCAACTGTCATTGAATGAGGTTCTTGCTGCTGGCTGGGCGGACAGGCCGAGGGTCAGCATGGCGGCCATTGCTGCCGCTATGATGTTCAGGGAATATGATTTCATATCTTCAAATATAGCGAAAATCCATGAAATGAAAACGTTATAGTTTGCTGAATACCTTTGTTGAAAACTTTGTTAATTGAAGAATTATCCTTAAATTTGCGGTCCCCAAAATAAGTGGGGAAAACATAAATAATAGATTTACAATCATTTATGCCAACAATTCAGCAATTAGTTCGCAAAGGACGCGAGAGTCTTGTCTCACAAAGCAAGTCTCGTGCGCTGGACGCTTGTCCTCAGAAGAGGGGCGTTTGTCTTCGTGTTTACACGACGACTCCTAAGAAACCTAACTCAGCGATGAGGAAGGTCGCCAGGGTACGCCTTACCAACTCCAAAGAGGTCAACGCCTACATCCCGGGCGAGGGTCACAACCTCCAGGAGCACAGCATCGTGCTTGTCCGTGGCGGTCGTGTAAAGGACCTCCCTGGTGTGCGCTACCACATCCTTAGAGGAGCTTTGGATA
>JBGVAE010000085.1:0-10563 GCA_045224215.1 Candidatus Cryptobacteroides sp.
CGCTGTGGCCAGGAAATGATAGGATGCATCGAAGGAAGCCTTTTTTCCAGGAGACCACCTGCCGCCGATGAAAATGTTTTGAAGTCCTGGAGTGAAACCGTGGACATAGGTGGTTACATAGAAGAAATCCATGGCCCCGTAGAACTTGTGATGGGAACCATAAAGCGAACTGAATCCCTTGATCACGCTGTGGCGGATCACCCCTATCTGCCCGGAGGACGGCGTGGCGAAATCCTTGTCTCCGCTCATGTAGTCGTATCCCGAGTAGAAAGACCAGCGGCCTGAGGGGGTGTAAGAGACCTTGCCGCTTGCCATCCAGGCCCTTATGGGAAGGCCCTGCTCCCCCTTGCCCATCTGACGGTAATATGCGGCCTCAGCCTTCCACCTGTGCGGGGTGAAAGACAGGTAAGTGCCGGCAAGCTGCTGGTGGTAGGTCCTCTCATCAGGCTTGTCTTTCTCTCCTCCCTGCATGCCGGCGTCCATCAGCAGGAGCGAAGCTCCGAGATGCCAGTCCGGCACATCGATATGGTACCAGGCCGCTCCCATGGTCTTGTATGGTTGCAGGCCTCCCGCGTAATAGGTCCCTCCGTTGATGTTCGCAACATTCTGGTTGAAGGCCCCGAAGACATGAATCTTCTGGCCATGGCCTTCGTAACCTGCCAGCAGGACATCGTGGGATCTTGCGGTCATCGCCCAGTCATCGGCTCCGAAGATGCGCTGGTCGTCATAGGACAAGTTCTGCCTGCCCACCTTGAAGAAGAGGCCGCCGGGAGAGGACATTCTCACCCAGGCCTCGTAGATATTGAGTACGCCACCCTCTGAACTGCCCCAGGTGCCGCTGTGCTGGGCAGTCACCTTGGCCGAAAGGTTCTTCTTGGCCAGACTCATTCCGAGCAGGGTCCTCTCAAGGATGAAACTTGCGTAATCCTTGCTCACCGCGCTTTCTCCATCGACATTCGGGAGACCGCCATGACGGACCTCGCCACGGGTAAGGAAGTCGGCATCTATGGACAGGCTTCTTTCCTGAGCCAGGGCCCCCGCCGCGATGAGCGGCAGGAGGATCAGCGTCAACCTGAGCCTCATTCCAATTCGAACAATTTGACAAGGCCCGTAAGTTCGAGGACGTCGCGTATGACCTCGTTGACCCCGAGAAGGGTGACCTTGTTCCCAGAAGACCTGGCATTCTTTAGAATGTTCAGAAAGATCCTCAGACCGCTGGAGGAGATGTATTCCAACTCCGAGCAGTCTATCGCCAAGTCCCTTCCGGAACTTTCAAGGAGCGGCTTGAGAGCCTGCTCGGCATCGATGGCCGCAGCTGTGTCGAATTCTCCCGACAAGGTTGCGACAAGTTTCCCGTCTACTTCCTGGATTGTAGTTTCCATATTCCTGTCATGCTATGTTAAACTCTATGTTGAACGCCATGCCGGGCGCCGTTCCGCAGGTCCTTCCGCAATGTCAGCACATTCTTTCCGTCCCGTCTTGCATACTCGATCGAATCCATCAGTTCCCTCGCAATGAATATTCCCAGTCCTCCGGGAGTGCGAAGTTCGGCCGGCTGTCCGGTATCAGGAGCAGGCACCTTCGTGGGATCGAACGGCCTGCCGCTGTCAGTAACTGTGAAGACCAGGCTCCTTCCGTCCGGCCTGGCATCGACCTGGACCTCCCCGTCATGGCCCTCCGGATAGGCATATTCAATCACGTTTACAACGACCTCCTCGACCGCAAGCCGTATCCTGGCAGCTTCGTCCTTTCCGATTCCCAGCCTTCCGGTTACAGACTTGACGAACCCGTTCAACTCCTTTACCTGGCCAAGGTCGTTGCGAAGGACGATTGACTCCTCCCACTCCCGGGCTGCATTCCCGTTGTAGCGGATGGCAAGCATGGTCAGGTCGTCTTCCTGCTCCGTGCCGGAGATGAAAGTTTCTACTTCCCGGTCGGCCGCCGAGACGATGTCGGCAGCCGCAGCCGCCGGATCGGAAATGAACCTGCCAAGGATTCCGATGACCCTGTCCTTTCCGAACATCCTGCGGGAGGTGTCCTTTGCCTCGGTCAGCCCGTCCGTGTAGAGGAAAACCGTCGTGCCTGGAGCGATCCGGCACTCCTGTCCCTCGAACTGGACGTCAGGAAGGACTCCTACGGGAAGGTTGGCGTTGGCAGGAAGCTCTTCAACGGCACATCCGACAAGCAGGGGCCGGTCATGGCCTGCGTTGCAATAGCGAAGCCTGCCGCTTGAAAGGTTCAGGACTCCGATGAAGCAGGTGACGAACATCCCGGCAGAATTGTTCCTGCATCCTTCGGCATTGACGGCCTTGACGATCTTCACCGGATCATCCTCCGACGCGGAAGCCAGGCTGAACATGGAATGTATCATCGCCATCACGATGGCAGCAGGGATTCCCTTTCCGCTCACGTCCCCTACGACGAAGAAGAGTTTCCCGTCCCTTATGAAGAAATCGAAGATGTCCCCTCCCACTTCCCTGGCGGGCTTGAGGGACCCGAATATGTCAACATCGGTGCGGTCCGGGAAAGGAGGGAACTTCTTGGGCAGCATCTCTTCCTGGATACGCCTCGCGATATGGAGTTCATTGCCGATCCTTGCCTGGTCCACATAGGCATCCCTGAGTCTCTTCTCGTTCCTTGCGAACCGCTCAATCATCAGGAACAAGGCCGTCAGCGCAATCAGGGTCAGGAGGAAATCGATGAACCGGTTCTTGCGGATATTCCCGTAAAGCTCCTTTTCAAAGATAACCTGGGCGACCTGCCACTGCGGCTCGTCTTTCCTTGAGGCATAGTACAAGAGGACCTTGTCTCCGGAAAGGCTGTCCCGGAAAGCGATCATGCCCGCACGCGCTGAACCAGCCTGCGGAGGAACTGTTGCGCCGTCATGGAGGAGCCTGACGACCTGCCCGGCGACCCTGCTCCCGGAAGGTCCCGCGAAGGGTTTCCCCTCCCGTGTCAGGACGATGGTGAATGAAGATGGCAGGCTGTGGTACACATTGAGGGTGTCGCCCAGCCAGGACAGGTCAATGTCTATCCCGCAGACGCCCACGGTCCTGCCGGAACCATCCTTGAGAGGACATGAATATGTGGTCAGGTCCATCTCGGACTCATCGACATAGTGATACGGATCGGTCCAATGTCCTCGATCCTCGGCAAGGACCTTCAGGTAATCCGGATTTGCAGTGTAATCGTGGTCGGCGGATGCGATCTGGCTCACCTTGACGGTGCCGCCGGATTTCCTGGCATACGGCTCGAAGAGTTCGCCTTTCCCGGGATAATAACCGGGGATGAAAGTGATGAAGCCTCCGACGATGTCCGGATTGGCTTCCACAAGCCTTCGTGCCGCACTGAACATCGAATCCGGATAAGGAAGGTTACGGCTCAAGTCCCAAAGATGGTCATGGATGGTCGCCTCGGCAGATTCCAAAGTGTGGTTGATGATCTCCGTCTTGGTCCACAGTTCCACCATGGACTGCCTTTCGGCGGCCTGCATCACAAGCTTCCGGAGCCTGCCATACTGCAACAGGGAGATACCCTCCACTATCAAAGCGGCGAAAATGACAACGGCAAGGCCGAAACCGGCCTTGTTCCGCACAATCCGACTGAATACCTTCCCTGATGAAAACACTTGCAGCAGTTTAGACTGCCTAAAAAGTTCCATGGTCTCGATGATGAAAGATTGGAAAGATTTACTTAAATTTGTCATGCTCGAGAGGGCTGCTGCAATCATCTCTCTCAGCTGGATAAGGGGCTTGATTTTCATGTTCTGTAACCTAAAGTGCAGTAACTACAAGTTACTGAAAATCAAGCACTTATCCAAATTTTTCGGGCATTATTTTCGCGATTTTTTAACACTTTTTTCGGCTTCTCTTCAAGGTCGTTCGACGGGTGTCTTTGACACCCCGCAACGGGCTATTGTTGATGTAATGAATTGAAAATAATATAGTTTTTAAATTTTTAACGAAGTATTGTAACTGACTAATACACAAAGGCCGGGCGGACAAAGCCAAAGCAATTGATTAAGGTTTCAATAGGCAAAGCAGGGGCGCACGTTGACGATGGTAATACCATCGCCGCCCGTTGTTTTGGAACTGCTGCCCCACTGTTCCTCACCGTTATAAAACACATAAAACCAGGCGTAATTAACATATGCGCCGGTGTTAACAGTTGTCGACGACCAATAGACAGCATAATCAGCCCCGTTCTTTTGCAGCATTTCACGCGCTTTGGGCATCATCGCATTAAACTGGCCTTTTGACGGAAGGAACCACCCCGAAGCGCCGTCCGGACGGGCTGTCGCATATTCCCAGGCGGCTTTCAATGCCGGGTAATCATCCGAGTGATACGCAGTGCAGATGGCAAGGCCGTTCATCGCGGATGCATCGGCAAACGCAGGATCGATACGGTCACTCATAGAGGCGCTCGGCTTCCACACAAAAGACGCATCCGCTCCGCCTGCGCTTTCAAGTGAGAGCACGAGTATGCGGGAGCCTGGTGCCGCGACCTCGACGTCGGAAGATGAGGAGATGAATGTTATGCGTCCGACGGCGTCAGAGGGCTTTGAATAAGTAATACTCCCGTCCGGGCGTACGTACCAACCGAGCCAGCCAGAGCAGTCCTCCCCGAACGCGGCCTTTATTTTGAGCCACTCGAGCGTGTTGGTAGCACCGTACTCCTCGAGGGCTACGCTTACAGTATAATACGTTCCGTTTACGAACGAGGTCGGGACAAAGTTGCCGTTATGAGAGTATCTGTAAATCTTGGAGCCGGTGGTTGCAGTAAGCGTCAAAGGCACCATGTCCAGAGTTCTTCCGGGAATCGCGAGATAGAAAACGTTGGTAGCCGATGATGGGATGGCAGTGAACGTTTCCCCGTTTATTGACATGCTGAATCCGGTGGCATACAGATCGCTGTAATCATTGCTTTTGTCCTTCAGCCGGAACCTGACTATGGACTGCTGGTTGGCAAAAGACGCATTGGTTGTCGTTACCGATGTCCCGTCAACCGTTGCGGTGACGGTGGCCGTGGCATAGTCGCACACTTTGTCAATGCTTCCCTCTCCGCCGGTCAGTGTTCCGTCCTGACGGGAGTAATTATTGCTGAGGTACTTGAGAAGAAGCTCCTCCCCGTCGGAGGGGAGCGAAGTCAGCGTCCCGCTGAAAGTCGTGCTGCTTCCGCTTGTCTGGGCGGAGAGCTGACCATATTGCCTGGAGGAGCCGTCGCTAGTCCAGACAGTTATGACATCTCCGGCAGTCCAGGTGGACACAATCCTGGGCGAGGTCGCAGATGTGTCTTCCTCCAGGGCTCTGGTATATACCCTGGAGGCATTGACTGTCATAGTATAGACCTGCGGAGCGGGTTCCCCCTCAGACTCCGGGTCGGCTTTGCTGCAGGAAACCGCCAGCGCAACAGCCAGGAAAACTGCGAGGATAAAACTATATAAAGTATTGTATTTCATAATGCGAACTCCCCCTTTAATAATTCCAGAAATACTCTCCATCTTTTTGATAATCGTCGCGTGTGCTTTGAGTTTCTTCGCTCACGCACAATAAGCCCTCAAGTTTTACTGTAAATACAGTGCTCTCAGGCGTGGTGTAAATCAGTTTCGTTTTCATTTTTTTATTTTTTCAAATCTTTAGCAAATTCGCTTGGGGTCTTCCCGGTGATAGCCAGGAAGGAACGCTGCAGGGAGCGAACGGTGTAGAATCCACTGCTATCGGCCAGTTCCGCAATGGAGATATCAGGATTTTCACTGAAGAGATCCAGCGCACGGCGGATACGAAGGCCTTTGATATAGTCGGGAAAACTGATGCCAGGGGCTGCATCTGCAAGCATCTTGTCTATCTCGTAAGGGGATTTGCCAAGAATGGCGGAAATCTTCTGGCGGTTAAGGCCCTTGTCCAGATAAAGTTCGCGCCCTTCTATGACATCCTTCAACGTGAGAGCGGCTTCAGGAGCATCGGAGGCGTCTTTATGTGTCTGCATATCGGCAATGATGGACACCTGGCGCTGGATGGAACTGAGACTCTTTTTCAGCGATTCACTTTCCTGACGATGGGCACGGTTTCTTGACAGGAGCAGCACCAACAGAAGGCCTGTGGCAAGGATGAAGATGGTGATTAGGACAAATATAAGCCTCTGGTTCTGCCTGAGGACCCGGGTAGTGTCTTCCAACTTGAAGCGATAGCGCTGCACATCGTACTTCGCGGAATTGGTGAAGGTGCCTTCGAATCGCTCTTTCTGCTCAAGCTGCCTGCTAAGAGAGTTGTAGATTTCCTGGTATTCGCGGGCCTTTTCGCTCATTCCGGCGTTAGTGCAGGCTTCCAGAAGTCGGGCGATACGCATCCTGTAGGAGCGGCTTACCGTATCCGGCTCGGTGAAAGGGAGTTCGTCCCGGTAGATATCCAGGATCTTGTCCGGCTGCCCGGCGGCGGCATAGTAATCGACAAGTTGGGTCTGGCCGTCCGTAGTGAGGCAGTAACTGCGGGTGCAGGCCTTTTCAAATGCCTGCAAGGCGGAATCCGACGATCCAGTGTAGGAATATCCGATTGCCCGGTGGATGTCCAGGTAGAAGCGGCAGCGATCGATATAGGAGCTGTCCATACCAGGAAAGGAGCGCTCCATATCAGAGACACGCTTTTCGTAGTCGGTACAGGCCGAAAGGACGGCATCCCAGTCCTTTTTTCCCTGCAAATCGTTGAGGTACTGTCCATAAAAGTAGATGAGGTGGCCATATTCATCTTCGCTCGAAGCAAGGGATGAGGCTTTCTTCAAGGCACCGCACATCATTTCGAAACCGTCGTCTTCCTCTCCTATGTCAACGAGGGCGTTACCGACAAGAAAGTCAAAGGCGTTCTCTTCGAAAGCCTTCCCGGCTTTATGGGCACATTCCTTACCTTGCGTGCAAGTGGCGAGGAGCTCCGTGAAATCGCGGCCACTGCGGAGGACGGTGGCAAGGTGGTAGAGGAGCTGCGTCCGCACAGCAGGATCCCGGGCTTCCTCCAGTTCGAGTGCCTTCCTCATAAACCCAGCTGCGGCGGCATAATTTTCCGTGTGGAGATAGGTTAACCGGGCGCGGAGGGTATGGGCCGTATAGGCGCTCAGTTGCCCGCTCCGGAGACCTTCGTCGGCAAGACGCATAGCCTCTTCATAGTCCGTCATTGCCACTTCCTGGATGTGCGATAACGTATATGCTCCACTGGGGACGGAGTCTGTTGCCTGACCCTTCGGAGAGGAATAGGAGACAACAGCAAACGTCAGGGCTAAAAGGATATAAAGCACATTTCTCATATTGAAGAGGTCTGTTTTTGAAAGCAAAGTTTATTATTTTTCCAGCAAAAAAAAAGACCAAATCAGCGGAAATTTCGGGTTGTGTTGAAATAATATCGCACAATTTGAAAAATTGTCGCATTTCCAGAGAATGATGCTTGCTGCCAATAGCAATCCGAGAGCATCGTTCACGCCCAACGGCCGGCTGCTAGAAATTAGCAAGATGCCTGGTACAAACGGCGAAAAAGGGATGAGGTTCTTCCCGCTCCAAGAATCGACTACTCCGACTTGTCGGAGAGCTTATGTTCAAGCCGCTTCAGGCGATTCCGGTCGTAGACCTTCTTGGATTTATGAACGGCCTTCCGGAAGGAGACAGGCCGACCGTGCTCGGCAATCTCTTCGAGCCGGGCAGCCCTGCGGTTGGCGAGCACGAACCGACGCCGAACCGAGTGAAGTCAAGCTTGCTTGGACTTCCGAGGCGAGAAGGAGGAAAAGCCCGTAGGGCTTAACTCCGCCTCGGTAATCCGCAGCTTCTTCGATTTCTTCCTTTGTTTCACGACTTCAATCCTGGTCAGCCATTGTAGACTTCCCCGTTCCAGAGCATCTTCAAGAATGTCTCAACTGGCACGATCTCTATTCCGTTCAAGGACCTCGGTGCCCTGTCGCGGGAAACGATGATAGGCCTCGTGTCCGGGAAGTCTTCCATGAAGGCCTTCAGGCCTTTCGTATGCTTGGACTGCACTTCGTCGGTGCTCTTTATCTCAATGGCCACTTTCGCTTCTCCTAGGACGGCATCAACCTCGTATCCGCTGTCGGTTCTCCAGTATGCGAGGCTATCCTCATAATCATGATAGTCCAGATAAGCCTGAATCTCCTGGATGACAAGGTGCTCGAAGGCATGTCCGAAATCGGCGGAGCCGGGTTCCAGCGAGGACCGGTGGAGCAGGTAGTTTACAACGCCGACATCGAAATAATAGAACTTCGGAGCGACGACTGCGCGGCGCTTCTTCGACTTGGTGAATGACGGTACCATGTACCCGATAAGGGTCTGTTGAAGGATGTTGAAATACTCCTTCACGGTCGTGGCGCTGACCCCGCAGTCGGAAGCAATGTTCGAATAATTGACGATTTCGCCGTCCGTCTGGGCAGCTATCTCGAGGAAGCGGTTGAAAGAGGACAACTGTCTGACAACGGCCTCGTCCTGGATTTCCTCCTTAAGGTAAGTCCCGATATAGGACTGGAGGCGTTTCTTCGGGTTCTGAATCATATAATGACGCGGAACCATGCCGTTGTTGATCGCACGGATCAGGTCGAAATCCGGAATCTCGGCACTCACAAGCGGGTGCAGCGTATATTTGAGGGCTCGGCCTCCCAAAAGGTTCGTCCCCACGCGCTTGAGCTTCCTGGCGCTGGATCCGCAGAGGATGAAGCGGATTCCCCGGTTCTCCATCAGCCAATGGACCTCGTCGAGGAGTGGAGGTACTTTCTGGATCTCATCCACGATGACGATAGTTTCCGGACCTTTCTTGTCCAACTCCTCTCGGAGAAGCGATGGACGACGGGCCAGGCGTTCAAACTCGTCGCTCTTGAGCAAGTCGTAAACAATCGCTTCCGGAAAGACGGTCTTTACCAGCGTGCTTTTCCCAACCTGACGGGCGCCCCACAGGAACAGGCTGTCGTCTCCAGCATCATCGAACGAAAGAATTCGCTTGTATTCCATATCTTAAAATTTCTAAAATCCAAAGTAGCACTTGCAAATTTAGACAAAATTCGAATCATAACAAAGAGAATTCTGATTATTTCTTCCATCCATAATCAGTCGTTGAGATAATCTGATAAAAAGAAAACAGAAACATCTCCAAGCCGTTGCTGACTTGGAGATTACTGGTTTCAGTTGAAGTAACGCTACGCGATCCGATGGAAGTTGTAGAGCTCGTACTGGCAGAACCCGCTGCGCTCCTTGTAGCCCAGCGGGGATGCGATCTTGTTCTTCCGGAGCCAGGCTCCGATGCCCGGCAGGTTGTTCTCGTTGACGAACGCCAGACGGTCGGTCTGGAGGAAGCTTCCGAGGTTAACGGTGATGACTCCGTAGAGCTCATCGTCCGGGACGGTGTTCATCAGAACGGCCAGGGAGCCGTTGTTCTGGTAGCTGTCAAAGCTGAGTGACACTTCAGTGCCTTTGAATTTGAGAGTCTTCATGACTTAAAACTTGTTTTGGGTTTCATCTGCGAAGGAGTAGTAGGATTCATCCGTGAGGATGATGTGATCGAGGAGGGAGATATCGAAGATGTCGCAAGCCTTGCGGAGCTTGTTCGTCTCGTTGATGTCAGCAACGCTCGGGACGGGTGTTCCGCTCGGGTGGTTGTGGAAGAGGATGATCGCTGTAGCGTTCGTTAGCAGCGCTTCCTTGATGATCCGCCGGTGGTCGATCTGGGTCGACTTGATGGTGCCGACGGTAATCATCTTCTTGGCCAGCGGGAGATTGGCCGAGTTGAGAAGGAGGATCCAGGACTCCTCGTGATCGAGGTTCCGTAAGTCTTCGCGCAGGTAACCTGCGGCTTGAGCCGATGCTTTGATCGGGGTGAGGTAATCGTTGTTCGCTTGCTTATTCATTTGGCTGCGGTTTTAAGGGTGAAACATCTTTCTTTGCGCTGCAGGAAACGTGATACCCCTATAGGACATCGGCAAGACAAGGTGGAGAACACAGTGGACCTTGTCGGGATGTCCGGGTGTCACAACTTCGCGGCGTAAAAGGGAGATGTCACCCTGCCGAAGCCTATAAGCAGAGATCAACGACTCTCCCCTCCTTAAGCAGTGACAAGGTTATTCACAGAAGACGGGTTCATAAGGAAAGGGACTCCGGCGAATAAAAAGAAGATGATAGGTACATCAAGAACTTCCATCAAGGATAGTATCATCTGTTACGCAGACATTACCGATAAACGGCTAGACGAACAAGCACAGAAAAAAGGCCGGTAGCGGTTAACACTTTCGCAGAAAAAACGCGAAAAAGGCACTAACAGGTGTTGACCCTCCAAGAACGGCAAAGGTGAAATGTTTACACGGATTTTTACGAGTTTTGTTTTGCACCGAAGGCAAAATCTAAAGCCCTCCGAAAGGAGACGAACATAGGGCCAATAAAAAGAAAAAATGAAGGGCAGAGAAATGAAGTTCAGTCCAGTCCAATGTAGTATATATACAGGACTAAACCGACCTCTGTTTTCAAAGGCATTTTCACATGTCTGTTTCTTCTTTTTATTGGCGGAACTACTCTTGAACTATTTGGAAAGATTC
>JBGVAE010000086.1:0-18641 GCA_045224215.1 Candidatus Cryptobacteroides sp.
TCGCCAGAAGGAAGACCCTGCTGGAGAAAATGTCTCTCTGCGCACCTGAGGGCAAGCGCGGAATAGCCCTGTTCGTGGGCAATGTGGGAGCTGCCGCGCAGTACAAGGACAACGCCTACAAGTTCCGTCAGGACTCTTCATGGCTCTACTATTTCGGAATAGACGAACCTCGCTTCGCCGCAGTCCTCGACTTGGACGGAGGTGAAGAAACCCTGTTCGCCGACGATGTGGAGATCGGCGACATCATCTGGATGGGCCCGCAGCCTTCCGTCGCCTCCAAGGCCGCCCTCGTAGGAATATCCGGCAGTGCACCTTACGGAGCCCTCGATGCAGTGGTGGCAAAGGCCGTTGCTGCAGGCAGGAGGGTACATTTCCTTCCGCCTTCAAGGTATTACAACACGATGAAGCTCTCCGCTCTCACGGGGATTCCGGTAGATGAGGTTGAAGCTAAGGCTTCCAAGGAACTCGTCCAGGCAGTGATTTCGATGAGGCTTGTCAAGGAGGAGTGCGAAATCGCCCAGCTGGACGATGCCGGAGCCCTCGGCCAGGAAATGCACACCGTGGCCAGGGAAAGCATCAAGATCGGCATCATCGAGCAGGAAATCGTGGGCAGGATGGAAGCCTGCACCCTGGCCAAGGGCTGGGGAGTGTCCTTCCCTACCATCCTCACCCAGCACGGCGAGATCCTCCACAACCACGGCCACCACAACATCGTGGAGCCGGGAAGGTTGATGGTGATCGATGCCGGAGCCGAGAACAACATGCACTATGCATCGGACTACACCAGGACCTATCCTACTTCCGGGAAGTTCACCCCTAAGCAGAGAGATATCTACCAGATAGTCTGCGACTGCAACGAGCTGGCTTTCACCCTGACCAAGCCGGGAGTGGCCTACAGGGACATCCACATCGCCACAGCCAGGCTGATGCTTGAGAAGCTGAAGGCCCTGGACATCGTCAGGGGAGACGTGGACAGCATGGTCGAAGCAGGAATAGCCGGAATGTTCCAGCCGCACGGACTCGGGCACAACATGGGAATGGACGTCCACGACATGGAAGACCTCGGAGAGGACCTCGTGGGCTACGATCCTGACCAGAAGCGCTCGAAGCAGCTCGGACTCGGAAGCCTCAGGATGGCCCGCAAGCTCGTTCCGGGACACGTCATCACCGATGAACCGGGAATTTATTTCATTCCTGCCCTGATCGCCAAATGGAAGGCTGAGAAGACAGACAAGGGTTTCGTCAATTTCGCCAAGCTCGAAAAGGAATATCTCGACTTCGGCGGAATCCGCCTCGAGGACGACGTGCTCGTGACCGCCGACGGAGCGAGACGCCTGGGCCCTGGCCGCCTGCCAATCCTTCCGGACGACGTGGAGTGGGCCTGATGTCGACAGTCATCATCATACTGGCAATAGTTGCCGGGATCGTCGGGATTGCCGGCAGCATACTCCCCGGCCTTCCCGGACCTCCGATAAGCTGGGTGGGGCTGCTGATCCTATATCTCTGGGGCAGCGGAACCTCGGCTGCCGGAGAACCGATGACCCTGACCTTCCTGCTGGTCTGGCTTGGAATCACAATCGCCGTGACCGTCATAGACTATTTCGTGCCGGCATATTTCACAAAAATAACCGGCGGCTCGAAAGCCGCCGGCCGTGGCGCAATGGTCGGACTGATTGTCGGGATGTTCGTACCGCCTGTCGGAATCATACTCGGAAGCCTGCTGGGAGCCTTCCTGGCCGAGTTCCTGATCTCCAGGAAGAACGGTTTCGAATCCGTCAAATCTTCCCTCGGAGCCTTCATGGGCTTCCTCTGCGGCACCGGAATCAAGCTCATCGCATCCGGACTGATGATGTACTACATCATAGTCTACATGAAGTAATATTCCTTACTTGTCGATGTACTTCTTCTTGAGGATCGAGTAGGAAATCATCCTTCCGATCTTCTCACCAGTCATCTCGAATCCCATCCCCATCATGTCGCTGAAGGAACCGTTGCGGGTCCCTCTTCCGTAGAGATGTTCGATCTTGGCGATGGCCTTGCCTTCGCTGTCCGTCACCTGAACGTTTGAGATCGTGTTGCCCTTGTCATCCACGTTGACAACTTCAACTTCGATCGTGTAGTTCTGCTGGCCGGTCTTGACAGCTACCTTGTGCGTAAGCTTCAAGGTCCTGTTGAGACCTACGTACAGACGCTCCGTGGCGGCGGCCTTGATCTGGTCCCAGTCCGGAGTCGTCAAAACGAACTGCTCCAGAGGAATAAGCTTGTAGACTCCCTTGTCGAAATCGATGTCCACGTCCAGAAGGTTCTCATCCTTAAGAGCGTCGAAAGATCCAGTGAGAGTCGCTGTCTGGGCTCCCGCGATAAACGACGAGAGCAGCACGGAAATAATCAGGATCAACTTTTTCATATTCTTTTCCTTTTGGTTTTGCTTTGCACAAGGACGAGATAATGCAAAAAGCGCGCAAAAAAGGAAAAGGGAGTCTGCGAAAAGGTCGCAGACTCCCTCCAACACGCTAAGTATCAACCCCTTCTACGGCTTTGCCATGTAAGGATGGAACAGCCTCTTGGCTGTATAGACCTTCCACCTGTTGGCGCTGGAGGCCGTGTCGGCCTTGTAGAGCTCGAAGTAGAAAGCCACCACGGTGTTGCCGGCAGCGGCTCCTGTTCCTTCCATGTCCACCACATTCTTCCCGGTTGCCTCGTCGTACCTTATGGTGCAATTGTACTGATAAGTGTTGGCCCAGGTAACATATCCCGAACCAGAAGCATTCAGGTAGTAATGCATAGAGAATATGTAGGCATCCGTGTTCTGGTAGGTGGTCGTACCCCAGAGCTGGCCGCCTACAAGATTGAAGGTCAGTGAGTTGATGTCAAACGGAATGTCCATGCTGCGCTCGCCGAGTTCGTCGATAGTCATGGTGATGGTCGAAGCTGACTCGTCGTAGTTGGTCAGATGGACATGCATCGAATCCACGACAGCATTCGTGGCGGAGGTATTGCCATACCATGTGTAATCACCAAGGATACTCGTTTCCAGTGAATACTGGGAGACATTGATGGTACTCGGACCCACGACCACCGAACCGAACCTCATGTTGCCGGTTGTGTTCGGCAGGCACCTTATGACCAGATAGTCCCCGAGCTGGTTGATCGTGAGCCAGTCGGCTCCGGAATACATCTCCGGATCGTAGTTCTTGTGCAGGACCGGGATGTCCAGCTGGCCGCCTTCATCCTCGAAATGCAGGGTCCCCGGGATTTCCGCCTGGTAGTACCTTCCATACTGATGGGCGGTCACCTTGGTGGACTGTCCGCCGGAAGTGATCACGATCTCGGAATAGCGGTTCTCAAGGCCTTCGTATTCAGTAACCGTAACATTGATGGTGTTGCCGGAAACGGAGACCGTACACCAAGGAGCGGAAGAAACTGCCGAAACAGAGGACGGGGCATCCACGACGACCGATCCCGAACCTCCGGTACACTGGAAGACAATGTCCGAAGAGATGACCTGCAGGGTCTTCTGGGCCATCATCTCGTCAGTTTCGCTATCATCGCATCCAATCGCAAAAAGTGCGACTGAAAGCATTGCAATCAAATAGAATATCTTTTTCATCGCGATTTATCTTTTGGCAAGTGAATATAGATACCGTATGCTCGTGGCTGTGGAACCATTCACGACGAACCTGTAGCCGGAGGCGGCGGTAGGGGCGGATCCCCTGTTGCCTGCTGAATCCCAGGTGCAGAGATACCAGGAATTCGAGAACCTCGTACCGCTTGACCAGGCGTACTGAGGGATGATCAAGTAAACAGGGTTCGCTTCGTCACCGTTCCATTCGGTCTCGCCGAATGTGTTGGTAGCCCAGGTAAAGCCGCCGGTTGCTCCGTCAAGGGCACACAGCCTGACGGTGGAACCATCCTCCAAAGTTGCCACAGAGTGGTACTTCCATGTTATCGTACCTTTTGCCCTGTCATATTGCCAGGTGATTCCGAAGTTGTCGTTCACTCCGGTCATCAGCAAGGTTGTATTCTTTACATCCTGGGAGAAAGTGACAGGGATGGAGTCGTACTGGGTGTCGGCCTCATCGGCGCGGTTGTAATAGAGCCAGAAGTCTCCGAGATATGAAGCATAGCTCCTCCAGCCCTCAGGGACCGAACCCTTGATGGAGTCGGAAGTGCCAGGGATAGTGATGTTGAGCGTTTCCCCGTCGAAGTACATTTCGGAAACCGTCGTAGTACCTATGGTAATCGGCTTGTATAGCTTGACTCCGTTAGGAGTGTACATGTAGGCTACGGTCTTGGACTCATCTCCGTAGTTGAAGGTGAGTTGCTGGTAGCTGGCGTCGATTTCGACATTGGTCGCAATTCCGCCGATCGTACCGTCCATTCCGGAAATGAAGAAACCATCCACCATTTCCGTTACCTTGGTCAGGTAGGACACGTTGTCCTCCTGAAGAGGATACATGTACATAACGTTTCCGGAACGCCTTCCCATCAACTTGACGTGGTCAGCTTCGACTTCCAGGAGCATGAACTCGAAGTCTCCGCCGTAGGCCTGGTACCTGGACGAGGTAGGAGTGGAGAAAAAGTCCATGAAGACATTGTAGGTGTCGAAGGACAGCATGGGTCCGGTGTCGGATCCGAGCCGGTAGAGACTGGTGATGGTTTCGGAAAGGTCCGCGGCTATCTCGGTGCCGACTTCGGCAGTTTCCTCATTGAACTTGATGATATAGTTGAAGCCTCCGTAGGACTGTTCTCCGTCCGGATAGTATTCCAGGAGCCAACCGTTGGCAGGAGACATCAGGACCTTCTTGGCGTTGGCCAGGTACTGGTTCATCCTGACGGTCGGAGAATCCTCGAACACATCCTCCTGGTCCTTTAGGCAGGATTGGAAGAGGAAACCGAAGCAGAGTGCTGCAAAGAGAAGTAATATATTCTTTTTCATTGTCTTCTGCATTAGTTGATTGTCAGGTCTGCGAGATCGACCTTGCCGTCGATCACTTCCTGCTGGCGGCGCAGCACGACTGCGCGGAGGAGGTCGAGATCGATGTTGAAGGTGTCTTTCATGTACTTCTTGACGTAGTCAAGCTTGGTGAGAAGGAGGTCGCCGCCATTGGCTCCGTCGGCATTTCCGGCGGCCAGCATTCCCTGCCACCAGGCCTCGTCGTGGGTCACGTACATCGAAACCATCTCAGCGAAATCCTCACCTGAGGAATGCTGGGCGTAGTTGGAGATGTAACCCCTGGTTACGGAACCGACATTGTAAGGAGCGGCGCTCCAGCTGTCGGCGACATAGGTGGTACCCGTGACCTCGCGGAAACCTGCAGGATAGTCCCTGGTCTGGTTGAGGATGTGGGTGAACTCGTGGTGGATGGTCTTGATGTAGTGGGTGTTCAGACCATCGGCAGACTTGAGGTAGTTGTTGAGGTAGTTGACTCCCGCAAGCAGGATCTTCTTGCCACTCTCTGCAGTACCGAGGATGTAGGTACCGTTGTTCTTGTATTCCCAGTCGCCGATCAGGAAGAATTCCTTCGGGAAGTAGCTCCTGGTGAAATCGACTCCGGCCACCTCGTCATAAGTGTCGATGCACAGATACTTCACAAGGTGGGCGAGGGCCACCGAACAGTCGTATTCTGCAGGGACTGTGTAGTATGAGAGGTTGGACTCGATGCTTTCGTAACGGTACTTGAATTCGATATTGTACGGGGCGACATAGTTCGCCTCGAGCCATTTGTCGAAATCGTTCTTGGTGTACTGGTCGATGGAGATGATACTTTCCTCATCGAGCGGTTCTTCCGTACAGGAAACCCCCAGGAAGAGAGCCGCGGCCAGGACCATCAGATATGTAAATGTCTTTTTCATATTCATGCAGATTCTGTGTTAACGAGGATTTGCAGCGATGCCGGCGGTGATGACTCGTGCAGGAAGCTGGATGGCCCTGCGCGGATCGTTGAGAGTCAGCACATCGGTAGTGGTCTCAGGCTTTCCGGACATGTTCATCTTCCTCCTGACGACTTCGATGCCGAAGCGCCTTACGTCGAACCAGCGAAGTCCGAGTCCGAGGGTCTCGACCCTCCTTGCATTGAGGACGCAGTGGTACATGGCCTCTTCCTGGGATCCTTCCTCGACGGAACCGAAGAGCGGATTCAGGTGCTTCTTGGTGGTACTCTTGTTCCACTCCCAGTAAGCGACGCCGTCATAGAAGGACTTGATGCCTTCCGGAGTGAGTTCGCCAGTGAAATTACTGCAGTTCCTGGCCCACATCGTGAGGTCGGCGCAGGCAGACTGGTAGTCGCCCTTGTGGATGTAGGCCTCGGCCCTGTTGAGGAGGCACTCGTCGGTGGTGAGGACAGGATAGACGGCCCTGACGTAACCGATACCGGCCACAGGGTCCGTGTACTGGAAGATACGGCATACTCTCCAGAAGATCACCCTGTCAAGGCTGCCCGTATATTTCGAAGGGGCGTCCTTGTAGCTGGAACCCCAAGGCTGGGCGGCCTGGCAGTCTTCCGTCTCTGCGATGTAGGCTCCGTGGGAGTACATGTTGCAGGTGGAGTAGCCTCCGAACACCTGTCCGCTTCTGGAATATGCGGTATTCAAGAGAAGGTTGGCGTTGACCGAAGGATCGATGTAGTGAAGGGTCGTAGGCTGCTGCTGAGGGCTTCCGTTCGGCATGGTCGCAAGGACGTCATAGTCGCGGAGCATAGTGGCAGGAGCCGAACCGAGGCACTCGTTGGCGTACTGGATGCACTTGTCCCACTTCTCATAGTAGAGATAGAAACGGGCTGCGAATGCGTAGGCAGCGTTCTTGTTGAAGTGGTACTTAGGCACGGTGTAGTTGTCATCCCCGATAAGGGCGAGTCCCTTTTCGAGGTCTTCCTCGATCTGGGAATATACCTCGGCTACGGTTCCCCTGGAATATTCAGGCCTCAGGGTGGTTTCAGGCTGGGTCATGTAAGGGATACCCGCATCTGTCTTGCTGGTGGCAGAATTGTACTGCATGCAGAAGATGTTTGCAAGGATGAAGTGCGACCAGGCGCGGCAGACATAGGCCTCACCAAGTGCCTGGGACATGGCTACCGATGTCTCCGGACCGCCCAGTTCGTCGATCGCTATGATGGCCTGGTTGGCCGAAGCGATGCAGGAATAGAGGGTCTGCCAGATGTTCTCGGTGCCTTCGTTGGCTGATTCCTCGAGTTCTCCCCATTCGTAGATCTCGTCGAAGAAACGGGCTGTGTTGTAGTACTGGACACTGTAGTCGTCCACGTTGTCAGAATAAAGCTCAGGGATGAGTATCTGGTCGTGGTCGGAATAGGCCGAACCAAGAAGGGAAATGACTTTCTCTTCGGAATCCACCTCGGCCCTGTTGTCCGGAGTCGTGTCAAGGAAGTCGTTGCAAGCGGTGAAACCGGCGAGGGCAACGGCAGCAGCCAGAATGTATGAAAGTTTGGTTGTTTTCATGACTGTCTTGTTTTTAGAGTCCGAGTTTAAGTGTGAGAGTGAACTGCTTCGGGACAGGGACCGCAACACCGCCGGTGTTGAAGAATTCAGGGTCCTGGCCGTTCAGTTTCTTGTCGGCATACAGGAGGAAGAGGTTGGTAGCCTGCAGCTTCAATGACATTGAGTTCATCTTGACTGCGTTGACCCACTTCTTCGGAAGGTCGTAGGCGAGGGAGATTTCCTTCATACGGATGAAGTCTCCCCTGGCGATACGCTCCGTGGAGTAGTTGTACGCGTTGTAGGCGTAGCTGAGGGAGGAATATTTCCTGGCCTGCCAGCGGCTGGCGATGACAGGGACCGTGGTGATGTTCTCGTCTCCAGGGACGATCCAGCGGTTGCGGAATTCCTTAGGCATGGAGGTGAGGTCCGAATAGGAGCTCTTGAACACAGGGTCCAGCCTGATCACGTTACCGAAGGAATAGGTCATGAACACGTTGAGGGTCAATCCCTTGAACTTGAAGATATTTCCGAGGGATCCTACGTCAGTAGGCTCGGAGGTTCCGGAGTATTCGAGGAAGCCGAGCTTGTCAGGATCGCTGGTCTGGAAGTATATTCCTGTGACTGAGATATTTCCATCCTGGTCGAGGAAGGTAGGGAGACCTTCTTCGTTAAGCCCCTTGAACGGGATGGAGAAGATACTGTGGTTCGGGTATCCTTCCTGGGCGAAACCGGTACCGGACACGAGGTCGATCACACGCTGGGAGGTCACCAGGTCGGTGACGACGTTGTGGGTGTGTGAATAGATGAAGTTAGTGATCCAGGTGAAGGACTTGGTCTTCACGTTGGTGGTCGAAAGACTGAGCTCGAAACCGTCGGATTCCATCGAAGCGATGTTTCCGTACTTGAGCACTTCACCACCGACACCCGGGGTGTTGGTCAGACCGATGAGGTCATAGTTGTTACGCTTGTACCAGTCGAACGCGAAATTGATTCTGTTGTCGAAGAATCCGGATTCGAATCCGAGGTTGAGCTCGTGCTTCTTCTCGAAGGTGAGGTCTTCGTTGGCGACGCTGGAGATGTAGAGCACGGACTCCCTGAGGGAAGAAGTAGGCTTCCAAGGAGTCATACTGCTGATCTTGACCTCCGAGTTGTTCACCCAAGAAGGACCGGCCTCTCCGGTAAGGGAGTAGGAAGCCTTCACTGCGAAGTGGGAAACGTAAGGATAGAGGTTCTTCATGAACGGCTCATCGTGGAGGTTCCACCTTCCGGATACGTTCCAGGTAGGGAGCCAGCGTGCGTTGCGGGCCTTGCCGAGCCTGTTGGAACCTTCATAGCGGACGGTTCCGTTGACGATGTACCTTCCCTTGAAGGAATATGTACCGGTGCCGAAGAATGCGGCCCTGCGCTCACGTGTATTACCCAACGTGAAGTACTGGGATCCGTCTTCCGCTCCCTTCTTGAACACGAGGTAGTCGTAGTTGGCGATTTCACCCATGTCGTATTGCAGGCCCCAGCCTCTGAACCAGGTTGCGTGACGGTCAACGCTGTTGACCTCCATACCTCCGTAGAGGTTGACCAGGTGGTTCTCGCCGAACTGGTTGTTGTAGCTTGCCGTGGTACGGAAGTCCCAGCCGTTCATCTTGTTGTCGGTGCGCTGGAAGATACCTCCGTTAGGCAGGACAGTGACAGGAAGTGCATACGGATTGTCCGGGTCCGTGTACATGAACGGGTTGGCGTTCCTGATGGTGGAAGTCTCCGCTGCCCTGTAGGACTGAGCCTGGTTGGAGTTGTCCAGGACATTGTGCTCACGGGTCGTAGCGGAATACTTGACCGCAGCAAGGGCGCTCAGTTCGAGCTGCTTGAACGGCTTGAACTTGAGTTCCGCCTGGTTGCGGAAATTGAACACGTCGAGGTCGAGGTAGTTGTTCTCGAGTTCGTAGAGGATGTTGAACGGAGCGTAGTTCCTGGTGTAGAACTCATCCGGATCGAGGGTCCTGGATGTATTCAAAGCATAGGAATACGGGTTGATATCGAAATCTCTCTTTACCTCACCGGTCACGGCGTTGATGGAAGCGCTCAGGGTTCCTGGAGCCCTCTGCTTACGGTAAGCGGAGTTGCTGATGACGTTCAGGGAGAGATTGTCGAAGATCTTGTAGGTGAGGTTCATGTTCGCGGTGTAGCGCTGGACCTTGCTCTGCATGGTCCAGCCCGGATCGTCCATGATACTCACTGATGCGTAGTAGTTGGTCTTGTCCGAACCTCCGGAGATGGACACCGAGTGGGTGTGCTGGATGGCCGTAGAGAACAGGATGTTGAACCAGTCGGTGTTCCTGTATTCGGCAGCCCTCAGGTAGGCTGCCTTTGCCTCAGGAGTGTTCTCCAGGGCGAACTGGCCTGTGGCCTTGTTGTACTGGCTGAGGAGCTGGTACATCTTACCGTACACACCGCTGTCGGATGCCGTGGCCGTACCTGCATAATTGAGCCAACCCTTCTGCTGGAGCTCCTGGTAGATACCCATCTGGTCCTGGGAGTTCATGATGTTGAAGGTGTTGTAGGTAGGCTTGAGGCGGACCGTATACTCTCCGTTGTAGGTGATGTGGCTCTGTCCTGCGCGACCCTTCTTGGTCGTCACGACGATGACGCCGGCCATTGCGCGTGCACCATAGATTGAAGTAGCGGATCCGTCCTTGAGGATGTCGAAGCTCTCGATATCGTCTGAGTTAAGTCCGGCGATAGCTGATGAGATAAGGGTATTGGCGTCTCCGGAGGAAAGGTCTTCGGCACTGACCTCTACCACATCTTCCATGATGACACCATCGACAACCCACAGAGGCTTGGATGATCCGTAGATGGATGTAGAACCGCGGACACGGATCTTCGGTGCGGTTCCGAAGGTACCGGACACGTTCTGGACGGAGACACCGGCGACACGTCCTTCGAGGGAACGCGAGATGTCGGCCATACCATCGAGTTTGGTGTCCGAAGCGTTGATCTTGGTAGCGGAACCGGTGAACATTCGCTTGTCCATCGTCTGCATACCGGTGACCACGACGCCTTCGAGCATTTCGGAGTCAGCTTCCATCCTGACATTGATGTAGTCAGAGATCGGAAGTCTCTGATCCTTGGCTCCGAGATAAGTCACGACCACGTACTTCGCGGAAGCAGGTACTCCCGTAACCGTGAAGTTTCCGTCCAGGTCCGTGACACCACCTATCTTGGTCCCCTCCACGGTGACATAGGCACCGATCGCGGGCTGGCCGTCTTCTGCTGAGACGACTTTACCCCTGATGGTCCTTGTCTGGGCGGACAGGAGTCCTACCGCCGTGAAAAGCGAAACCAAGAGCAAAATGATTTTTTTACTCATAAAACCTGGTTTGAATTAATAAAAAATATAACTGTATAACTGGTTCCAAATACCCAATCATTGCAACATCAAATTGCAATATAAGAAAAAAAATATCGACTCTGAACACCTTAAGTAATATTTTCTCTTCTGAAATGGATTTCGTATATTTACGATTTGTATGAAGAAAGCCCTTCTAATAACAGGTCTTGCCTGCCTGATCTTCGGAATCTGCATCACGCTCTTCCTCGGCAGCGCCATGTCCAAGACCTCATCTGCTGAGTACTGCATGAAATGCCACTACCACGAGCAGGCCGATGCAGACTGGAAGAAATCGGAGCATTTCCTGAGCAAGAGCGGGGTGGTCACTTCCTGCGCCGAATGCCATCTCCCTCCTCCGGAAAACGGGTTTTTCAGGTACTACATGATCAAGTCCAGGACCGGGGCCAAGCACATGTGGAAGAAGCTTACGACTTCCAAGGAAGACATAGACTGGGAGGCGATGAGGGACCTGGAACACGCAAAGGGCACGGTCTACAACGAATCCTGCCTGAAGTGCCACGCCAATCTCTATCCAGAGGGGATAAACGACGACGGGATCACCGCGCACCTTTATTATGAAGAGAATGCATCCAAACTTGGGCTGACTTGTATCAGCTGCCATCTGAACACAGGGCATCATATGCCGGGCTACGAGCACAAGCGGCTGGAGGGCAAGGTGATGGACACCGGTGGAGGTACGGTGTATGATTCCGCGGCCACAGTCACCGGTTTTGCCGACTTCGAGGAGACGGTTCCCGGTACGACAGCCAAGATCAAGATGGTTGCTGTCCCTGGAGGAGAGTTCACGATCGGCAGTCCCGACAACGAGTCCGGCCGTTCCGCCGACGAGGGGCCTTGCAGGAAAGTACGGGTGTCTTCTTTCTTCATGGGAGAAACCGAGGTGACCTGGAGCCAGTTCTGGTCGTTCTACAACGAGACGATGTCCGAAGGAAGGACTCCTCCGGAGAAGATATATGCCAACAACAGCCGCCCGGACGTGGATGCCGTCAGCGGTCCTACCCCTCCGTTCGGCTTCCCGGACCAGGGCTGGGGAATGGGTGACAGGCCCGCCATCACCATGACCCACTATGCGGCGGAGACGTTCTGCCAGTGGCTTTCCCTCAAGACCGGCAGGCGCTACCGCCTCCCTACCGAGGCTGAGTGGGAATATGCCGCCAGAGGCGGAACCACCACGCCTTATTTCTTCGAAGGCGACCATAAACGGTTCAGGGACAAGCGTTTCGGCAAGACTGACACGACGATGATCGCTCGTTACGTGGTGTATTCCCACGACAGCGGGAACAAGACCGGAGAGCCTTCTTCAGTGAAGGCTAATCCTTTCGGGCTCAAGAACATGCTGGGAAATGTGATGGAATATTGCTCCGATCGTTATGCCGAGGATGCATATTCCCGTCTCTCCGACGGCGTCCTCGATCCGAAGGGTCCTTCCGAGGGAGAGGAGTATGTGGTAAGGGGTGGTTGCTATTCGGATGACGCTTCGAAGGTTCGCTGCGCCGCACGCGACCACACCCGCAACGACGAGTGGCTCCGCACCGACCCGCAGAACCCGAAGAGCATCTGGTGGTACTCGGACATCAAGGGAATAGGCTTCCGCGTGGTGTGCGAGGTGCCGGAAGGCTTGGAATGAAATCATACATATTAAAACATAATTGAAATGAGTAAGAAAATGGACAGGCGATCTTTCCTGGGCACAAGCGCCAAGGTTGGAGCGGCCGTGGTCGGTGGCAGTGTCCTGCTGTCTGCCTGCGGCGGAAAGAAAGACGGGAAACTGGTTCCCCTCAAGAAACCCGGAGAGTACTACATCCCGGACCTTCCTGACAAGGCTGTCGAAGGCAAGGAACTGAAGGTGGGTGTCATCGGTTGCGGTGGCCGCGGATCGGGCGCGATCGGCAACCTCCTGGACGCGGCCGACGGAATCACCGTCACCGCTCTCGGAGACGTATTCGCAGACAGGCTGGAAAGCCTCAGGGACAAACTCAAGGAAGAACGTGGCCAGGAAGTTCCTCAGGACAACTGCTTTACGGGCTTCGACGCCTACAAGAAGGTCATTGATTCCGGAGTCGACATGGTGATCGTGGCAACTCCTCCGGTATTCCGTCCGGAGCATTTCAGATATGCTACCGAGAAGGGGGTTCATTCCTTCCTCGAGAAACCTATCGCCGTGGACGCCAAGGGTTACCGCCAGATCATGGCCACAGCCAAGCAGGCCGAGGCCAAGGGCCTGAGCGTGGTCTGCGGCACTCAACGCCACCACCAGCGTCCGTACGTGGAGTCCTTCCAGAAGATCCAGGAAGGCCTGATCGGTGAGATAACCGGCGGCAACGTTTACTGGAACCAGGGCATGCTCTGGTACAAGGAGCGTCAGAAGGGCTGGAGCGACATGGAATGGATGATCCGTGACTGGGTCAACTGGAAATGGCTCTCCGGAGACCATATCGTGGAGCAGCACGTCCATAACATCGACGTGTTCAACTGGATGATAGGATACAAGCATCCTGTCAAGGCTACCGCTTTCGGCAGCCGCCAGCGCAGGATCACGGGTGACCAGTACGACAACTTCAGCGTGGATTTCGAATATGAGAACGGCATCCATCTGCACAGCATGAGCCGCCAGATCGACGGTTGCTCGAACAATGTGAGCGAGACCGTCCACGGCACGAAGGGTTACTGGAGTTCCGAGGATTTTGCAATCCGCGACCTCGCAGGCAACATCCTCTGGCAGTTCGACAAGGAAGCAACAGAGGCCAAATTCGAGCAGAACAATCCTTATGTCCTGGAACACGTGGACTGGGTCAACCACATCCGCAAGGGTGAGGCCCACGTTGAGGCCGGCGAGTGCGGTCTTTCCTCCCTCTGCGGAGTGATGGGACGCGAAGCTGCATATTCAGGACAGACCATCGAGTGGGACACCATCAGCGCAGCAGACCTGGATTACCTTCCGGAGAAGCTCGAGATCGGGCCTATGGACATGAGCAAGTACACCGTTCCGGTTCCTGGATCCAAGAAATAGAGTCATGGACAGAAGATCATTCCTCAAGACTTCCGCGGCAGGGACTGCTGCCCTGGCTGCAGCCTCTGTGCTTCCGGGATGCAATGCATCAGGCAAGGCTTCCCGCAGCAAGAAGACCTGTGACGTAGAACTCAACCTCTCCTTCCAGGAGGGGATAGCTCCGGGTGAGACCCTTGCCGAAAAACTGGATTTCATGGAGAATCTCGGTGTGGTCGGATTCGAACCGGGAGGGCGTGGACTCGGCGACCGGGTGGATGAGATCAAGGAAGCTCTCAGGGGCAGGAACATCAAGGTTTCCGCCATCTGTGCGGGCTTCCAGGGCTTCATCCTGGCCGAAGATCCTGCCACTAAGGAACTGTTCGACACCACTATGCGTGAAATAGTGGTTGCCGCCGGTGAACTCGGTTCCACGGGTGTGATCATGGTTCCGGCATTCAACAGCCAGAAACCTTGCATGCCGCACACTCTCCAGACAAGGGATTACCTCTGCGAGGAACTCCGCAAGCTTGGAGACTTCGCCCTGGAACACGGAACTACTGTGATATTGGAGCCTCTCAACAGGAAGGAAGCATTCTACATGCGTCTCGTGGCCGATGCCGCTGCTATCGCCCGCGATTCAGGCAGCAAGGGTGTGAAGGCCATGGGTGATTTCTGGCACATGCAGGAGGAAACTTCTGATTACGGCGCATTCATGTCTGCCGGGAAGGATTACCTGCAGCACGTCCACATCGCCAGCCGGGGCAACCGCAAGATGCCGGGAGAAGACGGTGAGCTGGATGTATATACCGACGGGTTCCGTGCCCTCAAGGAACTGGGCTACGACAAGTTCGTCAGCTTCGAGTGCGGCCTTGCCGGTGAAGACCGGGCTGCCGCCGTCACCAATGCAGTGAACCTCCTCCGCAAGCAGTGGGAGGAAGCCTGACGGGCTTCTATCCATTGAAGGATTTCCTGGAAAGATACTCTTCGAAAGACTCCCTGTACGCATCCGAAACGTGCAGGAGTTTTTCGTATATTTGCAGCAGTATGATCGACGGAATCAAGATAGTGGCATTCGATGCCGACGACACCCTCTGGATGAATGAACCCCTGTTCAGGCAGGCAGAGAGGCAGGTCGCCGATGCCTTGTCCGAATTCGGCAGCTTCGAATACATCTCGGACGAACTCTATAAGGTCGAGTTCAAGAATATGCCCGATTATGGCTTTGGTGCAAAGGCCTACATGCTTTCGATGGTTGAGAATGCCCTGAATATTTCCGGAGGACGTTTGTCTGAATCCCAGGTCCGGACCATCCTCGAGAGTGGCAGGGCCATCCTTCACAATCCTGCGACTCCGCTTCCTGGGGTTGTCGAGACTTTGGAAAAGCTGGTAGCTTCCGGTCGGTACCGCCTGGTGCTGCTGACGAAGGGAGAGTTGCTGGACCAGGAGCACAAGATCGAGCGTTCCGGTCTCGGGAAATACTTCAGCCACATTGAAATAGTGTCGAACAAGTCGCAGAGGGAGTATCTTGCGCTCTGCGAGAAGTTGGGTGTCGAAATCTCATGGATGATGATGGTCGGCAACTCCTTCAAGTCCGACATCGCTCCTGTCCTGGAGCTCGGCGGCTGGGGTGCACATATTCCTGCTGAATCTCTCTGGAAACTGGAGCACACCGAGGAATACGACCACCACCGCCTTTTCCGTCTCGACACCTTCTCCCAACTCCAACCCCTCCTGCTTCCCTGAAGCTGGTTGTAAGAAATAAATGGTGAACAGATAGAATAAAGTCAACTGGAAGTCTGATGGACTTTCAGTTGACTTACTGTTTGGGAATTAGTGCTCCCGGCAGAGACTTGAACCTGCGACCCACTGATTATGAGTCAGTTGCTCTAACCAACTGAGCTACGGGAGCAAAGACCCGAAATTACATCGGGTTAGATGGACGTCACACCTTGATCTCGACCTCGACACCTGAAGGCAGTTCGAGCTTCATCAGAGCATCGACAGTCTTGGCGTTGCTGTCGTCGATGTCCAGAAGCCTGCAGTAGGCATCAAGTTCAAACTGCTCGCGGGACTTCTTGTTGACGAAGGTGGAGCGGTTGACTGTGAAGATCTTCTTGTTGGTAGGAAGCGGAATAGGACCGTTTACCTTTGCACCAGTAGATTTCACGGTGTCCACGATCTTAGCGGCTGACTTGTCAACCAGCATGTGATCGAATGATTTGAGTTTGATTCTGATTTTCTGACTCATATCAATAATTGTTGATTTCTTTTAAAAAACTTCGTGTAGTACTCTGTTACTCGTCATCGTGGGAGAGCCTGCTGTAGCCGCTCTTCTCGATTATTTCCTTTGCAAGATTGGCCGGAACCTCTGAATAGTGGTCGAAGGACATCGTGCTCGTTGCACGTCCGGAAGACAGGGTCCTGAGGACCGTGACATAACCGAACTGCTCGGCGAGCGGAACGAATGCCTTGACTATCCTCGCGCCGTTGGCTGTGGAATCCATTGCCTGGATCTGGCCGCGACGGCGGTTAAGGTCACCGACTATGTCACCCATATAGTCCTCCGGGGTAACGACCTCGAGGGACATGATAGGCTCGAGAAGGACAGGCTTGGCTTTCGGACAAGCGTGACGGAAAGCCATGCGGGCTGCCATCTCGAAGGAAAGCTGGTCGGAATCGACTGGATGGTAGGAACCGTCAATGACGGTGACCTTCATCGATTGGACTTCATAACCTGCAAGGACGCCGTTCGCCATTGCAGACTTGAAGCCCTTCTCAATGCTAGGGATGAATTCCTTAGGAATATTTCCTCCCTTGACCTGGTTGTCGAACTGAAGTCCGTTCACGCCTTCATCGGCAGGACCGATCTCTACGATGATGTCAGCGAACTTGCCGCGGCCGCCAGTCTGCTTCTTGAAGACCTCACGCAGCTGTACGCTGCCTGTAATGGCCTCCTTGTAGTTGACCTGCGGAGCACCCTGGTTGATCTCTACGCCGAATTCACGGCGGAGACGGTCCACGATGATGTCCAAATGAAGTTCGCCCATACCGCTGATGACGGTCTGGCCGGTCTCGTGATCGGCCCTTACGGTGAACGTAGGGTCCTCTTCAGCAAGCTTTCCAAGAGCGATGCCGAGTTTGTCCAGGTCAGCCTGGGTCTTTGGCTCGACAGCTATACCGATGACAGGATCCGGGAAGATCATCGATTCGAGAACGATCGGATGATTCTCGTTGCAGATCGTGTCTCCGGTACGGAGATCCTTGAATCCCACGGCCGCACAGATGTCCCCTGCCTCCACGAAATCGATAGGATTCTGGTGGTTGGAGTGCATCTGGTACAGACGCGCGATCCTTTCTTTCTTTGCAGTGCGGACATTGTAGGCATAGGAACCGGATTCGATACGACCCGAATAGACCCTCATGAATGCGAGCCTGCCGACGAACGGATCGGTCGCAATCTTGAATACGAGGGCGCAGAACGGTTGGGAAACTTCCGGAAGGAGGTCTTCCTCGCGTCCTGTCCTTGGGTCGGTACCCTTGACGACTCCCTTGTCCAATGGAGACGGGAGATAGCGCATTACCGCATCGAGAAGGAACTGGACTCCCTTGTTCTTGAACGATGAGCCGCAGCAGGCAGGAACGATCTGCATTGAAATCGTACCCTTGCGCAGGGCTGCGATAATCTCTTCGTCAGTCACGGAGTCAGGATTCTCGAAATATTTCTCCATGAGGGCCTCGTCGCATTCGGCTGCTGCCTCAACGAGTTTGTCCCTCCACATCTCGACATCTTCGGCCATTTCAGCCGGAATGTCCTTGATTTCGTAGTTTACCAGTTCTTCGCCCGAATCGTAATATATGGCCTTGCGGCCGATCAGATCGACGATTCCCTGGAACTTGTCTTCAGCTCCTATCGGGAGGCAAACAGGAACGGCTTTGGCTCCGAGCTTGGTGTGGATTTCTTCCACGCAAGCGAGGAAATCAGCTCCGACACGGTCCATCTTGTTCACATACGCGATCTTCGGAACCTGGTACTTGTCTGCCTGGCGCCATACGGTCTCGGACTGAGGCTGTACGCGGCCGACTGCGCAGAAAGTAGCGATGGTTCCGTCGAGGACGCGGAGGGAACGCTCCACCTCAACGGTGAAATCGACGTGACCCGGAGTGTCTATCAGGTTGATCTGATATTCCTTTCCGTTATAGTGCCAGAAGGCTGTGGTGGCAGCGGAAGTGATGGTGATACCTCTCTCCTGCTCCTGGACCATCCAGTCCATCGTTGCGGCACCGTCGTGCACTTCACCGATCTTGTGAGTCTTGCCGGTGTAGTACAGGATACGCTCGGATGTAGTCGTCTTACCGGCATCGATGTGAGCCATGATACCGATATTCCTGGTAAAGTTAAGATCCCTTTGAGCTGCCATTCACCAAATAGATTAGAAGCGGAAGTGAGCAAATGCCTTGTTGGCCTCTGCCATCTTGTGCATATCCTCCTTTCTCTTGAATGCACCACCTTCGTTGTTGTAGGCGGCTACGATCTCTGCACAAAGTTTTTCTGCCATTGAGTGGCCGGAACGCTTGCGAGCATAGTTGATCATGTTCTTCATTGAAAGCGAGACTTTCCTTTCCGGACGCAACTCGGTAGGCACCTGGAAGTTTGCACCACCTACACGACGCGACTTGACCTCGATCTGAGGGGTCACGTTTTCGAGGGCCTTTCTCCAGATATCCAGAGGAGCCTTGTCAGAATCTTTCATCTTCTCGCCTACCATGTCGATGGCATCGTAAAAAATAGAATACGCGATACTCTTCTTCCCC
>JBGVAE010000087.1:0-2671 GCA_045224215.1 Candidatus Cryptobacteroides sp.
TATCGAACCATCGTGAACATCCTTGAACATCATATTCTCTCCGGTGAGAGCGAAATTCCTCCACGTGAAACCAGGTCCATACGAAAATGTGCTCCTTCCAAAGGTCTTGGAATTCAGCATGTAAACGGCGAATTCCATGGAGTTCTGCGGATTGAAATCATATGGAGCCTTGGAATCGGTGATGTTCGTACCCACATAAAAAGCCCCCACCAGGTCATTCCGGTCATGCCGGTTTATTTTCTTGTAGAACGGGATGTCGAAATCCAGATGGACCCGGCCGTTGTCGAAAGGTCCGAGGGTATCCACCTTGGCCAGGATGGTGGTCTGGGTTGTATCTTTCGCACCTGTCGTCTTCACGACAACCAGGGTGTCGAGGTTCTGTGCGCCTGCGGCCAATGCTCCGAGCATCAGGGCGGCGGTTATGATCATTCTCTTCATAATGCTTATCTTTTCTTGAAAAACGAGTGGAGGTCCTTGACCGAAGCCTTTCCTTCCATGTAAACTACGGTAATATAATCCTTTCCATCCTTATGCCGGAGCTGGTAGCCAACGTACCTCTTCTTGGATTTGTCGCCGTCGAATTGGAGAAGGGCATATGTCAGAGTGCCGTTCCCCTCCTGGATATCGGTATAAGTCGCATCCTTCGCATCTTCCCTTATCCAAGATGCGATGCTTTCCTGCAAGGTCCTGTCAGAGGGGAAACGTATGCTCCTGAAAGCAGAGAGATTGTAGTCCTTCAGACGGGCCCCCTTGACCAGGGATTCTTCGTAACCGGGAATCGGCACGGACTTGTCGAACAGGGCCCCTATCCGGAGGTCCGTCTGCGCCCTCGCCGGCAGGATAGCCAGCAGGACCAGTGAAGCCATGAGTAAAAATCTTTTCATATCCTATTGTCCAAATAATTCATTGAGCTGACCTTCCACGTCAGTCGCTTCACCCATCAGGTCGGCAAGCATGTCATCGACGTCGTTCATTATGACTTCCTTGTCCGTAATCCTTTGGTTTCCGGCAAACTTGACGCAGAGATTTGCGCTGTTGTAGATGTTGATTCCAAGTGTGACCAGCAGGGCCAGGCTGGCAGCGACCGCCACTATCCTCCGGACCCGGTACGGCTTCCCGGACTCCCTGGCCGGTTCATACAGGCTGCAACCGGCGGAGAAGAAACCCATCACGGCCCGGACTTCGTCGAATTCGCTCCCCTGGCCCTGTCCGGAGGCCAGGAACAGCTTGAATTCCTGCTCTTCTGCTTCGGAGAGATCTCCATCGAAGTATCTCTCGATATATTCCTTATAATCCTTCATTGTCTTTCCTGAATCTTTCTCTCAATATTTTCCTCGCCCTGGAGACATGCATCCTGACTGCCTCCGGCTGCATACCGAGTTCTTCAGCTATCCTGTCGTAGGAGGTTCCTTCATATTCATGCATCCTGACTATCTTCTTCTGGAGTGTGGTAAGCTGCTCATCCACCGAAGCTTCCACCTTACGGAACAAGGCTTCTTTCTCCGATGCTCCATCTTCTTCTGCTGCAAGCTGCCGCCCTTCGATGTCCACTGTCTTCCTGACCTTGGCTTTCCTGTACTCGTCTATCTCGATGTTCTTGGCAGTGCGAGATAGCAATCCTATCGCGGCCTTGAGGTCGGCAGGCTTGTATTTCCTGCCCCAAAGCCTGCAGAATGCATCCTGGAGGGCATCTTCCGCCCTCAACCTACCCTTCAGGGATATGAATGCTTCTGTAAGGAAATCTTCTGCCATCGACAATCAAACTTTCACCTTATCTAACGTTGCGACACCCTGAATGTAACATCTTTTTTCTATATTTGCGCAATTAGAACGTTTTTATATTATGGCTCTGATGATTATCCAGCTGCTGATCGTGCTGGCAGCTCTCTACGTAGGTTCAAGGTATGGAAGTCTCGCACTCGGTGCTATTTCAGGAATAGGCCTGGCCATCCTGGTATTCGGATTCGGCATGAAGCCGGGCAATCCTCCAACCGACGTCATCTACATCATCATCGCAGCAGTAACCTGCGCCGGTATACTACAAGCATCCGGCGGTATGGACTGGCTGATCCAACTGGCCGAAAAGTTGCTCCGCAGGCATCCGGACCGCATTACGTTCCTCGCTCCGATCTGCACCTTCTTCCTGACGGTCCTCGTCGGAACCGGACACGTGGTCTATACCCTCATGCCAATCATCGTCGATATCGCCATCAAGAAAGACATCCGTCCTGAAAGGCCTTGCGCTGTGGCCTCGGTTGCCTCCCAGGTCGGAATCACCTGCTCCCCTATCGCAGCCGCTGTGGTCGCTTTCGTGACCATCTCGAATGCCAACGGCTACGGGGTCTCCATCCCACAGGTGCTGATGGTCACCATCCCTGCCTGCATCATCGGCCTCATCCTGGCCGCCATGGCTTCCTTCAACAGAGGCAAAGACCTGAAGGACGATCCGGAATACCAGGAGAAGATCAAGGATCCGAAGATCCACAAATATATCTACGGAAAGGAATCCACCACCCTAGACAAGGTCATCGACAAGAAGTCCAAGATCGCCGTCTATATTTTCCTGGCTGCAATCCTGTGCATCGTGGGCCTTGCTTTCTGCCAGATGGCGCTCAGCGAAGAAGCCTTGCAAAGGCTGCCAAAGATGAACATCTCCATCCAGATCATCATG
>JBGVAE010000088.1:0-15483 GCA_045224215.1 Candidatus Cryptobacteroides sp.
CGTCCTGGGAATGAGCCATTACAGGATGAAAACAACATCCTTCGGAACCACCACCAGAAGGAAATCCATCACAGATGAGCTACTGGAAGTTGCGGAAGAAGAATCAGACGTAGACTATCGCTCAGGAATTACGGACCTCAACCTGAGTTCTTCGGTGGAATATTCAGCATCTTCAAACCAGATGGTCAGGTTCGGTCTGGAGTTGGTCGCCCATGAATTCAAACCTGAGAGCTTCGCCCAGGAATACCGCTTTATAGAGACCCTGGGAGAGTTAAGCGACACTCTGCACGTCTCCAGGGATCACGGCCTCAATGCCGTAACAAGGGGTTTGGAAGGATCCATATTCGCAGAAGATGAGATCAATTTCGGTCGGCTGCAGCTCAATCCGGGCCTTAGGATCAACTTGTTCTCAGTGAACGGGAAGACATATTTCCGCCCGCAGCCTAGACTCTCGATGTCATTCGATATCAGCGACCAACTGTCGGTCAAAGGATCGTACGCCAGAATGACCCAGAACGTCCACCTGCTCTCATCCACACAGATGACTCTGCCGATGGACCTGTGGGTACCTGTCACGGAAAGGATAAAGCCTATGGTCTCCGACCAATATGTCGCCGGGATTTCATATCGAAATCAGAAAGGGTGGGAGTTCTCGCTCGAAGGTTACTACAAGGCGGTTTCCAATGTAGTCGAATACAAGGACGGAGTGGCAGTTATCGGGAATACATCCGACTGGGAGGACAGGGTGGAACAGGGCCAGGGACGTTCCAAGGGTGTTGAACTGTTCGTCAACAAATATTACGGGAAAACCACTGGATGGCTCTCATATACTTTATCAAAGACTGAGCGACGCTTCCCGGGTACGGGAATCAGCGGAGGAGACTGGTTCCCTTACAAATACGACCGCAGGCACATCCTGAACCTGCTGGTAATGCATTCATTCAGCAAGAAGCTGGATTGCTCCGCATCCTGGTCCCTTTGCACTGGCGGGGTAACGACCATCCCTAGCATGATGACGGTCGTCCTATCACCCGACGGAGAGACAATGCATGACACCGAATATGTCAAATCACGCGGGAACTACAGGCTTCCATCGTCACACAGTCTCAACCTTGGGCTGAACTGGCATCGCCAGAAAAGACGTGGGGAAGCCATCTGGTCCTTCAATGTCTATAATGTTTACAATCACCTCAATCCGGACCTGATCTATGACAACAGGGTGGAGATAACTGCTGGTCCGTCAAGCGTCACTGCAAAGTCGAAGGCGAAAATCATCACTTTGATCCCTGTAATGCCGAGCATAGGTTATTCATTCAAGTTTTAATATGCGGAAAGGAATAGGAATGCTGATAATGATCCTCCTTGTGACTTCCTGTTACAGGGACGTAGTTTTCGAGGTCCCCGGTGGCGAAGAGGGGCTTCTGGTCAATGCCCAGATGTCAGCGGCTGATGAAGTCCATTCCATATTCGTCGGAAGGAGTACGGCTTCGAGGGTTTATCCACTACATTCAGCTGTAGTGACTTGCTCAGTCAACGGAGGAGAAGCTATCAGGGCTGAAGAAGTGATGGTAGGAGGTCGGCGCCAAGTCGAATATCGCTTCGGAGCCGCCTTGAATCCAGGCGACATAATAGCTGTCGAGGTAAGCGATGACGATGAACGGGCTGCCGGTGCTGAAGTCTCAGTTCCGGAACTTACAGGAGAAATAGTCTCGATAGACACTTCCAGCTCCGGAGGGAAATTCTTTTTAAGTGTCAAGATACGAGACAACGGGAAGGGCCGGAATTACTATATGCTGACTCTTGATACTCACTACAAAGCCACTCTGAAAGATATCGATCCTGTCACAGGGAAAATATTTGATTTCGTGGTCGAGGGAGATAATAAATGCTTAAAGCTCAAAAATGTAGAGGATCCTATCCTGAACGGTGGCCATGCCGGAGGATTCGGGGAAGACGACGTTATCGGAAGCGGAGTTGAAAATGTGAACTGCGCCTTTACTAATCTGCACTTTCCGGGAGGAGAGGCGACAGTGGAAGTGTATGTCGATTCTACGTCGCTATATGAGGATGATATTTACGAGTACTACATCAAGGGCATCAAGGACAACACGGCCATCGTCTCCCTGCACAGCATTTCCAAGCAGGAATATGACTACTTATGGACCCTGAATACATTTGAGGACTCAGGATTCCATATGTCCAGCATGATGGAACCAGCGGCCATCGTCATGAACGTTAACGGAGGCTATGGCTTCGTGTCGGTTTCAAGTTGCGATTCGAAGAAACTCGGGCTCAAGAGGGAGTTCCTGACCCACATATCCGAATCTTCCCTTTGACAAGCGGCGATTTTGTGCTATATTTGTGAGATTATAGTTTTTTGAAAAACATCTACACAAATGAGCACTATCGCAAGGACTAAAGTGAAGGAACTCCTTAGGACCGATCCAGGCCGGGAAGTTCTCGCCAAAGGCTGGGTAAGAACAAAGAGAGGCAACAAACAGATAAAGTTCATCGCCCTCAACGATGGATCCACAGTCAATAATATCCAGGTCGTTGCAGACACATCCAAATTCGAAGATTCGCTGCTTGCCAAGATTACCACAGGAGCAAGCATCAGCGTAAAGGGCAACCTGATCGAATCCGTCGGAAGCGGCCAGGCGGTTGAGATCCAGGCAAATGAGATTGAAGTGCTGGGCGAATGCGACCCTATGCGGTTCCCTCTCCAGAAGAAGGACACTTCCCTGGAATATCTCCGTACAGTGGCCCACATGCGGCTGCGCACGAATACCTTCGGAGCTGTGCTCAGGATTCGCCATGCAATGGCTTTCGCCATCCATAAGTTCTTCAATGACAAGGGCTTCGTCTATCTCAACACACCTCTGATCACTGAATCGGATGCCGAGGGTGCAGGTGATATGTTCCAGGTCACCACGATGAACCTCGAGAACGTTCCGAAGAAAGAGAACGGCAAAGTGGATTTCAGCAAGGACTTCTTCGGAAAGAAGACCAGCCTCACCGTAAGCGGTCAGCTGGAAGGCGAACTCGGTGCTACCGCAGTCGGAGAAATCTACACCTTCGGTCCTACCTTCAGGGCTGAGAACTCCAACACCCCAAGGCATCTTGCAGAGTTCTGGATGATCGAGCCGGAGATGGCTTTCTACGACATCAACGACAATATGGTCCTCGCAGAGGAGTTCGTAAAATACCTGGTGCAGTACGCCCTTGACAATTGCATGGACGACCTGCAGTTCCTTAACGACAAATACGACGACGGCCTCATCGAAAGGCTCCGCAGCGTCCTGGGAATAGATTTCCAGAGAGTGACTTACACCGAGGCTATCGACATCCTCGAGGAGGCGGTGAAGAATGGCACCCAGTTCGAGTTCCCTGTCCACTGGGGTTCCGACCTGCAGAGCGAGCACGAGCGTTACCTAGTGGAGAAGCATTTCGGCAAGCCGGTTATCCTCACCGACTTCCCTATGGCCATCAAGGCATTCTACATGAAGCAGAACGACGGTTGCGCCCCTGGAAGGGAGACTGTCCGCGGAATGGACGTCCTCTTCCCGAAGATCGGCGAGATCATCGGAGGTTCGGAAAGGGAAGCTTCCCTTGAGAAGCTCGAAAGAAGGATCAGCGAACTTGGCATGAGCCGCAAGAACCTGGAGTGGTACATCGACACCCGACGTTACGGCACCGTCCCTCACAGCGGTTTCGGACTTGGTTTCGAAAGGTTGCTCCTCTTCGTCACCGGAATGTCCAACATCCGTGACGTCATTCCGTTCCCGAGGACCCCGAAGAACGCAGAATTCTAATCTGAAAACCATTAACTACACAAGGATATGCTGGTAATAGGAATAGCCGGTGGTTCCGGTTCCGGAAAAACCACAGTCGTCAACTCCATCACCGAGAAGCTCAAGGAGAAGGTGGTGGTCATCCCTCAGGATTCTTACTACAAGGATTCCAGCCATCTTCCGATGGAAGAGAGGCAGCAGATCAATTTCGACCATCCCGACGCGATCGACTTCAAGCTGCTCTGCGAACAGCTCAAGGAACTCAAGTCCGGGAAGACCATCGAGCAGCCGGTATATTCCTACATCACATGCTCAAGGTCGAAGACAGAGACCGTCACCGTGGAGCCGGCAGAGGTCATCATCATCGAGGGCATCCTCGTGTTCACATGCAAGCCACTCAGGGACCAGATGGACATCAAGATATTCGTTGACGCCGATGACGACGACCGCCTGATGCGAGTGATGGCAAGGGATATCCTCGAAAGGGGCAAGACGGTCGAGACCGTGATCGAGAGATACACCAAGACCGTGAAGCCGATGTACCTCCAGTTCATCGAGCCAAGCAAGAGGTATGCGGACATCATCATCCCTCAGGGCGGACACAACAAGGTGGCCATAGACATCATCTCCGCGACCATCGAGAAGTCACTGGGAGACAAGGAATCCGACGAAAACAAATAAAAGACGGCGATGACTGGCGAAGACAGGGCAGGACTTTATATCACGGTGATCTTCCATCTCCTGGTGGTCATCGTGCTGCTTGCCAGTCAGATAAATTCAGCCCTGAAGAGGGGCGAAACCTTCGTTATCGATTTCTCCAAGCAGGAAGTGATGGAGGAGAAAAAGAAGGAGGAGAACCTCAAGGAAGAAGTCAAGCAGAAACTCGACAGGATGCTCGACTCCTATGCCGGTGTTCCGATAAGGAATATCGCTGTAGACAGGAGCTCCACCCTCAAGGACGACCGGAACACCAATGCGGAGGAACTCTACAAGGAGGCCGAAAGGCTTGCCAGGGAGCTGCAGAACGGCTACGAAATCGAGGAACCTGACGACTACATCCCGATCAGCAAGCCAGTCACCCAGAAAAACGAATCCCAGAAGAAGCAGCAGTACAGCGGCCCTTCCGTGGTTTCATACGACCTGGCAGGAAGGAAGGCCAGCCGGCTCGCGATTCCGGCATACAGGTGCTTCGGGGCGGGACACGTGACCGTGATCATCACGGTCGATCCTTCCGGGAACGTGATCAACGCAAAAATCCAGGAAGATGTGTCCTCGAATGACAAGTGCCTGAGGGACTTTGCGATACGCGCCGCTCGTACATCTAAATTCTCAGCTTCAAGCTCAGCTCCTGCAAGACAGATCGGGAACATTGTCTATATGTTCATTGCTCAATAATAAATGTTATATTTGTAATATGAGCAAAAAATCGATTGTCATACTGGTTGCAGCCGCTTTGATTCTCCTCGGAGGCATTGCAGCAGGTATTGCATATCTTTACAAGTCTGATGATTCCGGAAACGTGGCGGTTGCTGACACCGGCCACTTCATCGAGAACCATTCCCTCATCACGGCCATCCCATCAGATGCCGCCCTGGTTCTTTGTGTCAAGGATTTCGGCAAGGCTTGCGAGATGCTCGCCGACACCACGGCCGTATTCAGGGAACTGACTTCCGGGAAATTCGACAAGATCGTAGCGGAGGATTTCCCTGCTCTTAAAAGGAATCCGGCCATCATCTCTGTCCATTACACCAAGGACATGCCACCGCTCATGGTCATCGATGCCGCCCGTGCAATCGCTGACACCTTGGAAGACTGCACGAAGCTCCTCGCAACGGCGGATTCAGCCGGACTGTTCTGCAGGACAAGCGAAGGAATGATCCTCATCTCCCCTTCCGAAACCATCGTAAACTCTTCAGTAAGACATATTTCCGAAGGTCACTCCGTCCTTGAATCAAGCGGATTCACGGAATTGTCGGCGAATGTTTCAGGAGACGACATCCTCTTCTTCTCGAACGCTTACACTGAAAACATCCTGGACGCATATTTCTCGAAGAAGCACCGCAGGAATGCCTCTTTCATCAAGGAACTGGCACACTGGATGTCTTTCAGCATAAACAAGTATTCTCCGGAAGGGATCTCCGCACACGGAGAATTGCTGTATGGCAGCGATCCTTCCTACTACATGAATGTCCTCAGGCACGCCGGAACAGGCCCTGTGACTGTGACGGAAGCAGTACCGTCCTGGACGGATTTCATCATCGACATCCCGGTGGGGAACATAACTTCCTATCTCAAGTCCTACAGGAACTACCTCGACGCCAAGACCAAGCTCGACAAGTATGAGTATACCCTCTCCAAGCAGAAGAAAGAGAACGGGTTTTCCGCCGAGGACTGGGCCAAGGAGCTGGACATCAAGGAAGTAGCCCTTGCCGACATCCATTTTGACAACAAGCTCAGGCAGGTGATCCTCATCAAGCCGGGGATCAAGCATCCGGAAGAATCCGCAGGTAAATTGATCGCAGGCTACGTCAAGACCTTGTTCGGAGGCATATTCACCGGCGAAGGAGAAACTTCCGCGGCTGTCGTGAAAGGCTGGATCGTAGCCGGCGAGAGCGAGGTCATCAAGGAATATCCGGAATCACTGAAGGAGACCCTTGCAGACAGGCTGGCGGCAAACGCTTCGGCAGACAAGGTGCCACAAAAAGGCTGCGGATTCTGGGCATATCATTCCTTGAGTGAAGACCCTTCCCTCATCGACTCCAATTTCAGTCCTTCGATGGCGAAGGGAATCAGGCGCATGGTCACCGGAGTTACTTATGTTCCGGCAACCCTGGCCGCAATGGCCCAGGGGGACAAGATGGGACTTGAATTCCGTATGGACAGGATGCTTCTCAAGAAGAACACCTCTCCGGAGACAAGCAGGGACACCGCGGTCATGGTTCCTTCCGGACCGTTCAAGGTCACCAACAGCGGTTCCGGCAAGGTCAACAAGTTTTACCAGAACAGCCACCTGTCCCTCTGCCTGCAGGATGAGAACGGAAAGGACCTATGGGGAATCCCGTTCAAGCATCCTATCTGCGGCTTCGTACAGGAGGCCGACTACTTCAACAACGGCAAGATCCAGTTCCTCTTCGCCGCCGACACCAAGCTCTACCTCATCGACCGTCTGGGCAGGTTCGTCAGCGGCTTTCCTGTGGAGCTGGGTAAGAAAGTCCTGCTCGGGCCGAAACTCTACGACTTCACCGGTGCAAAAGGCTACACCGCGATGGTCCTGTACAAGGACAACACCGTCGGATACGTGGATCTCCACGGAAGGACCGTGGCGTCCTGGAAAGGCATATCCGCTCCGGACACCATCAAGGAGATTCCTGAGCTGCTGGAAGCAGGGGGAAGGAAATACTGGGTGGTCAGGACCGCTTCCAGCACCCTTGTCTATCCTTTCGACGGTGGTGAAGCCATCGTGAAGGGAGAGGGAGACAAGAGGCTGCGTCCGGACACCAAGATAACCGTAAATGAAAAGGGCTCTCTCGTCGGGCTTTGCTACGACGGAAAAGAAAGGACCTTCAAACTAGGACAATAAAAAAAACATTTAATATGAGTGAGTTCCAATTCCAATCAGTCAACAAGCTCCTTGAGCAGAGTTTCAGGGAGAACTGGGACAAGCAGGCGCTCTCCAACTACCAGGGCATAAGCCTTTGCTACAGGGATGTGGCAAGGCGTATCGAGAAGCTCCACATCGCTTTCGAGAAGTGCTTCCTGCACAAGGGAGACAAAGTTGCCATCTGCGCCCGCAACCAGGTGAACTGGGCGGTAAGCTACCTGGCGACGATTACCTACGGCGCAGTAGTAGTCCCGATCCTCCATGAATTCAAGCCAGGGAACATCCACTACCTGGTCAATCACTCTGAAGCAAAGGTACTCTTCGTCGACGACGTGATCTGGGAAGGCCTCAGCCCTGAAGAAATGCCGGGAATCTACGCGGTTGTCAGGATAAACACCTTCCAGCTCCTCTATGCCCGCAACGACAGGATCACCGAGGCAAGGGAGCACATGAATGAATATTTTGGGAAACGCCATCCGAATTCATTCGAGGCCGAGGATCTACGCTACTACAAGGATTCCCCTAACGAACTGGCAATGATCAACTACACCTCCGGAACATCCGGTTTCTCAAAGGGTGTGATGATCCCATACAGGGCACTCTGCTCCAACATCCAGTTTGCCAAGCACGTACTGCCTGAACTGAACAGCAAGTCCAACGTGGTCTCTATGCTGCCGACCGCCCACATGTACGGGATGATGTTCGAATTCCTCTTCGAGATGACCATCGGCGCACATGTCCATTTCCTTACCAGGGTGCCAAGTCCGAAAATCATCATCCAGGCCATGCAGGAAGTCAGGCCGAACATCATCATCGCCGTGCCGCTTATCATCGAGAAAGTCTATAAGTCAAAGATCCAGAAGATGGTGGAAAAGGGAAGCATCAAGACGATGCTCAAGATTCCTGGACTTTCCGACATGGTTCGCAAGAAGATCCGTACCGAGCTGGTCAATGCTTTCGGCGGGAACTTCGTGGAGGTCATCATGGGCGGAGCTGCCTTCAACAAGGACATTGAGAAATTCTTCTTCGACATAGACTTCCCTTATACGGTCGGCTACGGAATGACGGAATGTGCCCCTATCATCACATATGCCCATTTCAACGACAAGAAGTTGTATTCCTGCGGAAAGGCGGCCCTCAACATGGAGATAAGGATAGATTCCGAAGATCCTGAGCATATCGAGGGAGAAATCCAGTGCAAGGGTCCTAACACCGCACTTGGATATTACAAGAACGACGAGGCCACCAAGGATCTCTTTACAGAGGACGGTTGGCTGAGGACCGGAGACATGGGTGTGATCGACAATGACGGCTATCTGTTCATAAGGGGACGCTCGAAGTGCATGATCCTCGGGCCGAACGGACAGAACATCTATCCTGAGGAGCTTGAGGCCGTAATCAACGCAATAGCCTACGTAGTGGAATCCCTCGTAATAGAGGACAACGGAGGACTCACAGCCCTGATCTATCCTGACTACCACATGGGAGAACTGGACGGAATGAACCGCCAGGAACTTGAGAAGACTCTTTCCGGAATGCTCCCTATGATCAATAAGGAGCTACCTGCATATGCCCAGATACGCAAGATCGAGTTCATGCCTGAGGACTTCGAAAGGACTCCGAAGCGCTCCATCAAGAGATACCTTTACCAGAGAAGCAGCAAATAATGGAAAAATTCGACCAGAGATACCTGGAGATGGCCGAAGTGTGGGCCAGGAACTCCTATTGCAAAAGACGTCAGGTCGGAGCATTGATCGTCAAGGACAGGATGATAATCTCCGACGGCTACAACGGCACCCCTTCAGGATTCGAGAATATCTGTGAAGACGAGAGCGGAGTGACCAAGCCATACGTCCTCCACGCCGAAGCCAATGCCATCACCAAGGTGGCCAAATCCGGCAACAGCAGCCAGGGAGCCACCCTGTACGTAACGGCTTCCCCTTGCATGGAATGTTCCAAGCTCATCATCCAGGCCGGCATCAAGCGGGTGGTTTACAAGGATGAATATCGCCTGACGGACGGTGTGGATCTCCTGAGGAGGGCTGGCATCGAAGTCGAGAAGATTGATTAGAGGATGAAAAGGATATCATCGGCCTGGATCGCTGTCCTTGGGATAGTCGTCGGAGTCCTCCTGACCCTGACTTGCAGCACCTGCACTCAGCGCAGGCACTTGATGAACGTGCAGAACAACCAGTGGCGCAAGCTCAATCTCATCCTGGACAAGATCGACAAGAATTACGTCGACACCATCAACAAGGAGGACCTTACTGAAGCCGCCATCACGGCAGCCTTGGCCGCCCTGGACCCTCACTCCGTCTATATGCCTCCTGTGGAGCTGGACCAGGCCGAGACCGACCTGGCAGGCAACTTCGACGGCATCGGGATCCAGTTCAACGTTCCGAACGACACCGCCATAGTCCTGGAAGTGATTCCCGGAGGACCTTCCGAGAAGGTTGGTCTCCTGCAGGGAGACAGGATTCTCAAGGTTGATGACAAAGTCATTGCCGGAGTCAAGTTCCCGCAGGACAGCATGGTCCGCAGGATGAAGGGACCGGCCGGGACCAAGGTCCTGATCACCGTAGGTCGCGGCAAGGAAGAAATCCCGTTTGAAATAACCAGAGGCAAGATTCCTGTACACTGTGTCGATGCCGCCTTCATGGTGAGCGACTCGACCGGCTACATAAAGCTCACGAAATTCAGCAGGACCACTTTCTCCGAGGTTTATGACGCCTGCATCTCATTGTACGACCAAGGGATGCGCAAGCTCATATTCGACCTCAGGGACAACACAGGCGGTTACTTCGACCAGGCATTGCTCCTGACCAACATGTTCCTGGATAAGGGGGATGAGATCGTGTATATGGAAGGCCTGCACCGCAAGAGAGAGGAATACAAGGCTGACGGTGGCGGAATAATGAGGAAGATGAAGCTCACCGTGCTCATCAACGAGTCCACCGCTTCGTCAAGTGAGATTTTCGCCGGAGCGATCCAGGACAACGACAGGGGCGTCATAATGGGCCGCCGCTCGTTCGGCAAGGGTCTCGTCCAGGAGCCGATCTATTTCTCCGACGGTTCTGGAGTAAGGCTCACCGTGGCAAGGTTCTACACCCCTTCGGGAAGATGCATCCAGAAGCCTTATTCGGACGACTACCAGTACGACATCTACAAGCGCTACACCGACGGCGAGATGTACGATGCAGATAGCATAAAGGTTGATTCCACCCTGGCCTACAAGACCGTCGGAGGCAGGACAGTGTTCGGTGGCGGTGGAATCATTCCTGACATATTCGTACCTCTGGACACGACCAAGGCATCCAAATTCTTCGTAGCTTGCAACCTGAAGGCCACCCAGATGAGGTTTGCTTCCGAGATGTTCGACAAATTCAAGGGAACCATCTCAGGAATAGATGATTACGATGAACTGAACAAGGTTCTCGACAGGTTGGACCTCCCGTCCCGTTTCAGGGAATTCGCCGCTTCCAAGGACGGCATCACCTGCAGCCAAAAGGAATGGGAGGAGACGCAGGACTACCTCGTCCCGCAACTCCGTGCACTTGTCGGTCGATACTCGAAATTAGGAGAGAATGCTTTCTACAAGCTCTACCTCAAGGTGGACGACACTCTGAAGAAAGCTATTGAATCGGACTGACATAGGCGGTCACATCCTGTTCACTGATAGGATTACCGCCAAGTATCATCAGGCGCTCGACTACATTGTTGAGTTCCCTGATGTTGCCGGGCCATGACTTTTCCTGAAGGAGTTTGATGGCTCCCGGGGTGAATTCCCTTTCCGGCATTCCGGATTCGGCACTTGTCTGCTTCATGAAATAGTCCACGAGAAGCGGGATGTCGTCCTTCCTTTCGTCAAGGGAAGGGACGTTGATGACTATCACGCTGAGACGGTGATAAAGGTCCTCTCTGAAATTACCCTTTTCAATCTCTTTCATCAGGTCCTTGTTGGTAGCTGCTACCACCCTGACGTCCACCATGATGTCCTTGTCGCTTCCCACCCTGGAAAGTTTCTTCTCCTGGAGTACGCGGAGAACCTTGGCCTGGGCGGCCAGGCTCATGTCGCCGATCTCATCCAGGAAGAGGGTGCCTCCGTCGGCCTGTTCGAACTTACCCTTGTGTTGCTTGATTGCCGAGGTGAAAGATCCTTTCTCGTGACCGAACAGCTCACTTTCAATAAGTTCCGAAGGTATAGCAGCGCAGTTGACTTCTATGTAAGGCATCGCGCTCCTGGAGCTCTGTTCATAGAGGCTCCTTGCCACAAGTTCCTTTCCGGATCCGTTCGGGCCAATGATAAGGACCCTAGCATCCGTTGGGGCGACCTTTGAAATCATGTCGCGGATGTGCTGGATAGGTTCGGACTCCCCTATCATCTTCTGGCCGTATATCTTCTTCTTGAGCTGCTTGTTCTCCTTGATTATGCTCACCTTGTCGGTCGCGTTCTTGATGGTGATGAGGATCCTGTTCAGGTCCAGCGGCTTCTGGATGAAGTCGAACGCTCCTTTCTTGATGCACTCGACGGCGGTTTCGATGTCTCCGTGACCCGAAATCATGACTATCGCAGAGTCCACTCCGTCTGCTACGAGTTTGTCCAGCACTTCGGTACCGTCCATTTCCGGCATCTTGATGTCGCAGAAGATGACATTGTACTTTTCCTTGTCCACCATTGCCAGGGCTGCAGCCCCGTTTTCGGCGGTATCCACTTCGTAACCTTCGTCGCCAAGGATTTCCTTAAGGGAATTCCTGATGGCTCTTTCGTCGTCAACTATTAGAATTTTCATTTCAGGTCTCTTGAACAAATGTTTCCGGTTTTGCAAATATCGGACAAAATTCAATCTTTACATAATTTTTGATATTTTTGTGTTTATGAACATACCAGACATCATCATAGCCATCGACGGCTATTCATCTACAGGCAAGAGCACCCTTGCCAAACTCATTGCCGAGCAGTATTCTTTCCTCTATCTGGATTCTGGTGCAATGTACCGGGGGGTCACATTGTATGCCATGGAGAACGGTATGATCGCAGATGACGGGTCAATCGACGAGGTGAAGCTGAAGGAAGCATTGAAGGACCTTGACCTTGATTTCAAGGCCACCGAAAGCGGCAGCGCTACCTTCATCGGTGGAAGATGCGTGGAAAAAGAGATCCGTACCCTCGAGGTTTCGAGCCATGTCAGTCCGGTGTCGGCCATTCCGTTCGTGCGTAATTTCGTGGACGAGAGGCTTCACGCTTTCGGAAAGAGAAAGAGGGTCGTGATGGACGGGCGCGACATCGGGACCACCGTGTTCCCGGACGCCGAAGTCAAGATATTCATGACTGCCACTCCTGAAGTAAGGGCGCAGAGGCGGTTCGACGAGATGGTTTCGAAGGGGCAGGAGCCTGTGATGGAGGAGGTCATGAAGAATCTCCTGGAGAGGGATTACATCGATTCGCACAGGGAGGTTTCTCCTCTTTCGCGTGCTGAGGATGCCTATGTCCTCGACAACTCCGACATGACCCTGCACGAGGAGACCGTATGGTTCCAGGGTCTCTGCCAGGGCAAGTTCGGGATCCTTGAATAATGCCTCTGAAGGTTGAAATAGACAAGCGGTCGGGCTTTTGCGGCGGGGTCATCAGGGCTATCGGCAAAGCCGAGGAGTTCCTGGATTCGGGTCCGGGGAGGCAGCTTTATTCCCTCGGTGCGATTGTGCATAACGAGGCGGAGTTGCAGAGGCTTTCCGCTAAAGGTCTGGTGACTGTCGGTCTGGAAGATATCGGCCGCATCCCGGCTTCGAGCACGATCTTCATCAGGGCTCACGGGGAGCCCCCAAAGACTTATGAGCTTCTGACCGAGGCTGGATTCAAAGTCATCGACTGCACTTGTCCGGTGGTGCTGAAACTGCAGCAGAGCATCCGCGAAGCATATGCCAGACCTGTTTTTGGCGACTCAGGGAGCAGACCTATCATCATCGTATTCGGGAAGGTCGGTCATCCGGAGGTTTTGGGGCTGCTCGGGCAGGTCGGGGGCGATGCCGTGGTGGTCGAGAATATGGAGATGCTGGAGGACGCGCTCGCCGATGGCAGCATCAGGACAGACTTGCCCCTCGAAATATTCTCACAAACTACCAAAAGCCCTTCTGATTATTCAGGAATATGCGAGGTGCTCTCGCAGCGTGCAAAGGCAGGGCTGACCGTGCATAAGACCATCTGCTCCCAGGTGGCTTCGAGGCACGAACAACTTTCCGAATTCGCCAAGGTGCACGACGTAATAGTCTTTGTCTCAGGAGCTTCCAGCTCCAACGGAAAGGTGCTTTTCGAGTTGTGCAAGTCCAGGAATCCGCGGACGTACCACATTTCTTCTCCTTCGGAACTTGAGGCTTCCTGGTTCGGCCCGAACGATTCCGTCGGGGTCTGCGGGGCCACTTCCACTCCTCGATGGCTTCTCGAGCAGGTTGCGGAATCAATAGCCCTTCTATGAGAATTTTTTGCACGGAAAGCGGCAATTAGTTAAATTTGCACGATTGATTTTCAGAATATTAATCTATTCAACAATATGGCAACAACAGCAGATTTCAAGAACGGTCTTTACATCAGCTACAACGGCAAGCCTTGCCAGGTAGTTTATTTCCAGCATGTGAAGCCAGGCAAGGGCCCGGCATTCGTGAAGACCAAGCTTCGCAACCTCGAGAACGGAAGGATCCTTGAGAACACCTTCACCGCCGGTGCGAAGATCGACGTCATCAACGTTGAGAGGCGTCCTTACCAGTTCCTTTATGCCGATGAAGACGGATTCAACTTCATGCATGAAGAGACATACGAGCAGATCCACCTTCCTCACGACGTAGTCGAGAATGCAGACCTCATGAAGGAGGGCCAGCATGTCGAGATGATGTTCGTCGTGGAGCCGGAGGAAAAGTGCCTTACCTGCGAGCTTCCTACCTACGTCACTCTCGAGGTTACTTATGCAGAGCCTGCAGTGAAGGGTAACACTGCTTCCACCAGTGCACTCAAGGAAGTTACCCTTGAGACCGGTGCGAAGATCATGGTTCCTCTCTTCATCAACCAGGGAGAGAAGATCACCGTCAACACCACCGACCGCAGCTACGGCCAGAGGGTCTAAATCTCCTTTTTCAAAGAATATCAGCCCGGGGTCCGCACCTCGGGCTTTTTCATGAATCTCCGTCGGCCCCACGCAGAGCGCGGTCGAGGGCTTCGAGGTCGGCGTCGGTAGTGGCCCAGCTGGTGACGAAACGGCAGAGAAGGCGGTCGTCCGGAAGCGGAGACCAGACTTCGAAGGCGATCTGCTTGAAGAGGCGTTCCTTCTGCTCCCTGGTGAGTATCACGAACTGCTGGTTGGTCGGAGAATCCGCCCCGAATCCTATTCCGTGACGGGTGAATATTCCTTTCATCCTCTCCGCCATGTCGATGGCATGACGGGCGGCCTTGAAGTAGAGACCGTCGGTGAACAGGGTGTCGAACTGGATGCCGAGCATCCTCCCCTTGGCAAGCAGGGCTCCGTGACGCTTGACGGTGGTGAAGAAATACTTCGGAGAATTCCCGTTCGGGAACACCACAGCTTCGCCGAACATGGCTCCGACCTTGGTGCCTCCGATGTAGAAGGCATCGCAGTGGTCGGCCAGGAAAGGAAGGGTGACATCGCATTTCGGTGACATCAAGCCGTAGCCGAGTCGGGCGCCGTCCACGAAGAGGAGCAGGTCGTGCTTCCTGCAGACATCATATATTCCTGAAAGTTCCTTCGCTGAATATATATCACCCAACTCCGAAGGGAAGGACATGTAGACAACGCGCGGCTGGACCATGTGAGGATAGGTTTCATCTGCGTGGAAGGCTTCCATATACTCGTCTATCCCTTCGGCAGAAACCTTGCTCCCCTCTGCCGGCACGACCAGCACCTTGTGTCCGGAAGCCTCCACTGCTCCTGATTCGTGGACGTTGATATGTCCGGAACCTGCCGTGAGAACTCCCTCGCATCCGACAGTGAGCGAGTCGATGACTGTTGCGTTGGTCTGAGTTCCGCCTATCAGGAAGAAAACGTCTGCTTCGGGCTTGGCGCAGGCAAGCCGGATCTTTTCCCTGGC
>JBGVAE010000089.1:0-5148 GCA_045224215.1 Candidatus Cryptobacteroides sp.
AGAATCTTTGGCGGAATCCGACCAGCAGGATACCCTGCTCTCCCCATCCACCTTCTGCGAAGACGCGGAACTTCTTTCCGGCTTCAATTCCCAGCAATGAAGCCTGGAAATTGAATGTGAAGTGGTTCGAATCAATCTCGGGATGGAAATATGTCAGAAGAGAACTTCCAGTCGTTCCTTAAGCGCAGGAAGGCTTATTATCTGATAGATATGCGCAGATATGACGATGCGGAGGCGGTGCTGGAAGAATTGATGAAAAATCCCGACCAGGCCGATTGGGCCAAGTCGGAATTGGAATATATCCGCGAAATCAAGTCTGAATGACCGTTCCTCAGTCTGCTTCCGAGGCGATGTCCTTCAGCTCTTTGCGGACCGTCTCCGGATCGAGGCTGACTACATCGACGAGGCCGGTCAGTTCGGAAACATATTCGAAGATCTCGGCTTCCTCAGGGGCGATCGTGCGGTCGGCGACCATTATTGCGAATATGACGTCGGCTACGGCATCCTTCTGCTCAGGAGTCATATTCTTTATGGTAACCAGGGCAGGAAGCAGCGGCATGTCCTGTCCCAGTTCGAAATCCTCTTCGCCGCACTCGATGGCATCGAGCACGTCTTCTGCGAACTCTACTTCTTCATCATCGATCCAGCCATCTGCCTCGATGATACCTATCATCAGGCTGATGACGGCTTGTTTCTCAATTGAACTGAAATCCATGGTAAAATTAAATTTTTGTTGCCCCAATATACAAAAAAACTTGGAAGCTTGCTCCAATTGCATTATTTTAGCAAGAATGACAATTATGAACTAATATAAACCAAATGACATGAAGCAGAAAGAGACACAAGAGCCTAAGAAGGCCAGGAGGCGTATTTTCAGCGATATCACCAAGATTAAGAATCGAGCATCCTTTTCCGACATCGACCAGAAAATCACCAAGTACCATTATGGTTCGGATGCGTTCATGCGTATCCTCGAGAGCCGTTATTCCTGCCACTCGTTCAACAATCATCCTGTTTCGGAATCCAAGTTGAACATGATCCTGGAAGCCGGCCGCCGGGCTCCTTCGGCCAAGAATCTCCAGCCAACGAAGATCTGGGTCGTAAAGAGTGAAGACGCCCTTGCCCGTCTGCGTACTGTGCATGATTGCTATAACGCTCCGGTCGTCCTGGTGGTTGGCTGCCGTAACGAAGAAGCCTGGGTACGCGAGAGCGACGGTGTCAATTCCGCAAAGACCGATGCTGCCATCGTGCTCACTCATCTGATGCTTACGGCTACCGATGCGGGCCTTGCGAATATGTGGATATGGGACTTCGACCCGAGCAAGGTCAGGGAAGTCCTCCCTGAAACCAGGGACCACGGAGTCTATGCACTTCTGGCAATCGGCCATCCTAGCGCATCGGAGGGCAAGCCGACGAAGCTGCATGCAGAGCGCAAATCTCTGGAGGAACTTGTGACAACACTCTAATATTATTCAAATCAGACTATTATTATGAGAAAAATTCTAAGTTTTGCCTTCGCCATCCTTATGGCTACGGCTGCTTTTGCACAGAATCCCATCCTCCGTCAGCGTCTTGAAATCGCTGAATTCGAGCGGGAAGAAAACGGTACCCATATCGAAGTGTTCCAGATGCAGGATAACGGAAAATATTATCTTTCCGTCGGAAATCTTGGTGTAGGCACCGACTTCGTCCAGATCCAGTTCGATCCTGTTTTCGAACTGTTCATCCCTCTCGGCGAAACCCTCTCCGAGGCCATAGAAACCATGGAGGGCATGAAGGAGTTCTACAAGATGTCGCGCAAGGAGACCAAGGTCATAGAAGGATGCTTCAGTGCACTCTATCCTAATGACAAGTTCGAACCGGTGAAGGTGACCAGGCGGCAGATGTTGACTGAAAGACTCCTTGAGTTCAGCTTGGAATATGAAGGAATCGTCCGGGCTACCTATCTCAACAAGGCCGAGTTCAGTACACTCCTCTCCGGCCTCAAATTCTACAAGAAACTCCACCCGAAAGTCGAGTAGCATAATATTTTGATTGATAGTGGAAGACGGCTATGGAAGCCGTCTTCTTTTTTTTGCCGATAATAATCTAGTTTTAACTATCTTTGCGACTCGAATTCTTTAGATAATATGAAAAAACTGAATGTAGCATTGGCGCTGCTCGCGCTGTTAACCATTTCCTGTACCGAGGAGAGGGTCAATGTCGACAATCTGGTGGAGAATTATGCATTGGTGACTATTCCTGCACCGGATCTGACGGGCATTACGGACAATGGCAAGGAGGTGCTGTCCCTTTACCGCAAGGCAGCTGATGAAGTTGATAGGATTTACTGGCAGCAGAATTTCGGAGACGGTGAGTCATTCCTTGCTTCTCTGGGTTCCCCGGCAGAGAAACTTTATGCCGGAATAAACTACGGTCCGTGGGACCGGATTGACGGGAAAGCATTCTTGCCGGGCTTTGGCAGCAAACCAGCCGGAGCATGTTTCTATCCGTCTGACATGACTGCCGAAGAATTCAGTTCATGGGACGATCCGGACAAGAGCAGCCCTTATACCCTCGTGCGCAGGAACGCTGACGGCAGTCTCTCTTCGGTCTGGTTCCATGATGCATATGCGGAATCTATCGACAAGATTGAGGGTTACTTGCATAGGGCAGCCGATGTCACAATCAAGGAAAGTGTCCGCAACTATCTCCTCAAGATGATCGATGGCCTGAAGACAGACGACTACTATGAGAGCATGAAGGCCTGGTTGGAAATGAACGACAGCAAGATGGACCTTGTAATAGGACCTATCGAGGCTGTGGACGACGCCCTGTATGGAACGAAAGCTTCCTACGGAGCCTATGTCCTCTTGAAGAATCTCCAGCGCACCGAGGAGCTGGATGCTCTGTCCGCGCGCATGCAGGAGTTCCAGGACATGCTTCCGGGTGATCCGGCCAACCATAATTTCGTACCGGGTTCCGAATCCGATATCTTCTCCTGCAACGTACTTTACTGCAGCGGTTATACCAATGCGGGGTACAAGGTGATCGGCATCAACTTCCCGTATGATGCAAAGGTCCAGGAGGAGTTGGGTACGCGAACCATCATATTCGACAACGTCATCCGCGAAAAATTCAACCGTACCATCCACCCTGTAGGCAGTGCCCTTCTGGAGGAGGTGTATCAGCCTCATGTGGATGCGAGCGCATTCTACTGGCTCATCGTATTCCGTGAGATCGCAAAGGGACTAGGAGTCAAGGAGACTGTCAACGGAAAGGGGACTGTCACCGAGGCTCTCGGCACCGAAGCCTTGGCTTTGGAAAAAGCTAAATCCAATGTCATCGGCACTTTGCTTTGCGCCCGGGAAGCCGCTGATTATCACATTTCAGCCCTTTTCCAGAAAGAGGACGTGTTGACTACATTCGTAACGAACACTATCCGTTCCACCCGTTTCGGGGCTGCGGACCCTACCGGAATCGCAAACATATTCATTTATAACTATCTTCTTGAAAGCAAGGCTATCACTTGGAATCCTTCAGGTCGCTACAGCATCGACTATGACAAGACATGGGACACCCTTGAGACCCTGGGAGCCGAGATCCTGCGCATCCAGGCCCATGGCGACATCGAAGCCGCAAAGGCAGCGCTTGCCAAGTACGGCGTCGCAGGTCCGGCCAGCCTTTCCGACAAGCGCGTCCTGGAAAGGGCCGGGATTCCTGTGGACATACGTTTTGATTATGAATAGTTGAATATCGCAACCTACGCCATACCATGTTCAAGAATTTTACTGGATTCCATCTCGTGGAGCAGATGTACAAACTGCGCCATAACAAAAGGTTCCACCCCGAAAAGAAACAGAAGAAAATCATAGGTCTCACCTTTGTCGCCATCATTACCCTTTTGCTCTGGTTCCTGCCAAGCGAGACTTTCGGTCTGGACGGCTTGACTCAGGTGCAGCAAAGGATCATTGCAATATTCGTTTATGCAACCCTCATGTGGGTGCTTGAACTTGTCCCTGCATGGGCCACTTCGGTATCCATCATGGTATTGTTGCTGCTGTTCGCTTCTGACTCGGGATTCAAATGGATATGCAATCCAGAATCGGTCGGGCAGCTCCTGAGCTACAAGCAAGTCATGGCCAGCTTTGCCGATCCCGTGGTGATGCTCTTCATAGGTGGTTTTGTTCTTGCGATAGCTACCACGAAGACGGGTCTGGACGTGCACCTCGCTCGTGTGCTTCTGACTCCTTTCGGCAAGAAGAGTGAGAACATCCTGCTGGGATTCATGCTTGTGACGGCCCTGTTCTCGATGTTTATCAGCAACACCGCCACTACCGCCATGATGCTAACCTTCCTGACCCCGGTCTTCAAGCAGTTGCCGGAGGGAGGCAAAGGACGCATAGCCATGGCGCTCAGTATTCCTGTCGCGGCCAACCTTGGAGGATTGGGCACCCCGATAGGAACACCTCCGAATACGATTGCCTTGAAATACCTTAACGATCCCGAGGGCCTGAACCTGGGAATCGGATTCGGCCAATGGATGCTTTTCATGGTTCCGCTGGTCATAATCCTGATCCTTATCGCCTGGGTGCTCCTCAAGAAGTTGTTCCCGTTCTCCCAGAAGACCATTGAACTCAAGATAGAGGGAGAGATGAAACGCGGCGGGCAGACGACTTTCGTCATCATTACGATGGCAATTACCATACTGATGTGGATGTTGGATACGTTCACCGGCGTCAATACATACACGGTGGCACTCATTCCGTTTGCGGCCTTCGCCCTGACCGGCATAGTCACGAGATACGACCTCGAAGAGATCAACTGGTCGGTCATCTGGATGGTCGCAGGCGGCTTCGCCCTTGGATATGCTATGAACGGATCCGGACTGGCGGCCCTTGTGGTCAGGGCCATACCTTTCGGCAATTTCTCGCCGCTGCTGATCCTGATCCTCTCCGGACTCCTGTGCTACGTCCTGTCCAACCTGATCTCCCATTCAGCCACGGCGGCACTTCTCATGCCTATCCTTGTCGTGGTATGTATGGCGATGGGTGACAAACTCGCAGCCATTGGAGGTACATCCACGGTGCTTATCGGAGTCGCGATCGCATCCAGCAGTGCCATGATCCTGCCGATCTCGACACCTCCGAACGCGCTTGCCTATGCGAC
>JBGVAE010000090.1:0-10470 GCA_045224215.1 Candidatus Cryptobacteroides sp.
GAAGCTCAACGGCATATCCAGCTTCATCTCCGACGTGTCGTCCGGCAACGGGGGCGAGATGCTCGGTGGGTTCCTCGGGAACCTCACCCGCGGCAACGTCTCGGGTATGGGAGTGCTGGGGCTCGTGCTCTCGTCGTTCCTGGTCTTCGGTCGTTTCGGATGGATGGCGAGGCTCGCCGGGGCCGTGCTCGCGATGATGACCATCGGCAACAACTCAAAGAGGGCCCAGTCCCCCGCCGTCTCTAACCGGACCGGACAGACAATTGCCCAGGAGAAGATGAGGGAAATGCAGCAGGAGGAGCCGCAGGAGGCGGAACAGATACACAGAAGACGATAAACGCAAACCATATGAAATACACTCAGGAAATGATTCTCCGTTCTCCCTCCGGCTACTGCATGCCGTTCGAGGAGAGGGACAAGGAAGTGGTGATGACGCTTGGCTACGGCAACCAGATTCATCCACAGACAGGCGTGGAGTTCTTCCACCACGGGGTCGACTTCTCCGCACCCCATTACTTGCTTTCCGCCGTAGCCAGCGGAACCGTCTCCGGCATCGGCACGGACAGCACCCACGGGACCTACCAGGTCATCCGTTACGGGGATTACGAGGTGAAATACGCCCACCTCTCGAGCATTCTCGCGGGATACGGTGAGGGTGTCCGTGCCGGGGAGACGGTCAGCGTCAGCGGCGAGAAGCTTCACATGGAGACTCGCTACAGGGGCGAGGAGATCGACCCGGTGGAGTTCCTGACGATGATCTACGGTAACATCAAGAGCCTGGAGAGGCAGGGCAAGCCTTTCGGGGCGGTGGATCCCGGTCTGCTTGAAGAGGGCTTCCGCACCCGTTACGACAAGGACGCGGAGGAGCTCGAGGAGCTGATGCTGCGTTTCTTCCCCGTGTACCTGAAGGATATAAGCAGCGGTTCATACCATCTGCCGCCCAGGACGGAGCAGAGCCTGAGAAACATGCTCATGATGGCTTCAGCCCGGAATTATTTCTTCGAGATGATCCCGTCGATGGAGAACCCGATAGGCCTGGGACGAAGGAGCGTCCCTCTGGCGGCGAAGGTGCAGAACCTGCTGATCGGTGACTTTCTGAACTACCTCTCGCTGGTCCACGGGACATACCTCTCGACATGGGATGACGGATTAAAAAAAAAGCCCGTGACGAGGCCCTAGCGGACGGCCTTCTCGTGGATCCGCTGGAGGATATGGACATCGTCGTCCAGAACTTCGACATCCCCCGGACGGTGAGCCCAGCGTGGAGATATCAAGGCCTGACGCCCTTCTCTTCATCCGGAACCAGGTGGAGAAGGACGAGTGGCTGGAGGAGCATTTCCCCGAACAGATGGAGGTCTATCACAGCGCCATCCGGCAGACGCGCGAGCAGCTCCTGCAGCAGCAGATGAACATTTAGAGAGAAAGATATGACAGACAGGGAACTTTTCGAGACCAGGGTCGTACCCGTCATGGACAGGGTAAGAGGGGAACTTGAGCGCATGCAGGCAGACGAGGCCCGCCGTTTCATGCGCTCCCCTGCCTATATCCTCTCCGGAGGGACGGGTCCCGACGGGGGGATGGGGGCCCAGGCCGTCTCCCTTGACTCCCTCAGTTTGACAGGAGAGTGGAACTCCAAGACCGTCGAAGACTATGTGGGGATGGTGAAGGACGAGCTCGAAAAGGAAAACATCACCGTCACCAGGGAGATGGAGGAGATGATGATAGACAAGATGGCCCGTGACCGCATGCCCGGGTCGTCCATAGACTACGTTCTCCGCAAGGCCGGAGGGAACATCTTCTTCGGCCTTCCCGTGGAAGCCCGGAAGACGGATCTTCAGCGGGAGGTGGAGAAGCGCAGCGAAGCCCTTCACAACCCCACGAAAGTGGAGAAGGGCATCGGGCTGGCAATCGGCGCCGCAGCGGACTTCGCCACCCTCGGAGGCCTTAACGGCGGCATTGCCGGAGGTCTCAGGTTCGTAGGGGCGGACCTTGCCGTGAACGCCATCGCCGGCACCGTGGAATCAATCCATGACAGGGACGTGCCCAAGGTCATCCTCCCCGGCCATGAGAAGGAATGGAGGGAGATGAATGCAAGGAAAAAGGAAACCACGGAGCCGTTCAAGGAAGAGGTGCACTCCCCTGTCCCGGCAACAAAGGAAGAGGATGAGTTTAAGGAGAATGTCAAGGAAAAGCAGGATGGGGAAGCAAGGGAAAAGAAAGAGGACAAGGAAAGTAAGCCCTCTCCCGAACAGAAGCAGGAAGACATGCAGGAGCCGTTGCAGTCCGAACCCCGGCAGGCTCAGCAGAAGAGCAACACAGGCGGCTGGCAGGGCATCCTAACTGGCCTAGGCCTTGACGGGCTGAGCGACATCGGACGCAATGCCGGCTATATCCTCGCGATGCTCCCCGACATCCTCGTGGGCATGTTCACCGGAAGGACCACCTCGCTCGGGGTGAAGGACAACCTGGTCCCGATCGCGAGCATCATGGCGGGGCTTTTCGTAAGGAACCCCCTGCTGAAGATGACCCTTATCGGCCTCGGCGGTGCGAACCTCATAAACAAGGCCGGGCACGAGGAGCTCGCGCGACGCGAAGGGTCACTCCGGGAGAATCCCGTCCGGACGCGTTACCTCCAGTATGACGATCAGCAGATGGATCCCAGGATCAGGGATGCGCAGGTCCATGGCAGGACCCTCATCGCCACCATCGACGGCATCCCCGTCACGATAGCCCTGCCGGAAAAGGTCGCGGACGCATATGCACAGGGGGTTCTGCCGCTCGGCACGCTCGCCAACGCCGTCCTTGACAGGTGCGACCAAATGCAGGAACTCAGCCAGGCCAGGGACCGTTTCGAGCAGGAGTCCCGCGAGACCGGACGGGTACTGTCACAGAGATAGGAAAACCAATAAATGAACGATGATATGACACAGAAAAGCCAAGCAGAACAGAATGCCGCGCAGCGTCAGAGGGACCTCCTGGCAGCGGCTTTGGACAGGGCGCGCACCAGCGGCGGATCCTTTCTGAACAGTGAGGGAAAGGCTGCCCCTAGGCTCTATCCCGGAGGGGCGGCCGTCTCCGCCTTCAATGCGCTCACCCTTGCGCTGCACAGCGACCAGGCGGGATACAGGACGAACTTCTACATGCCCTTCTCCGCATCTAAGAAACGCAGCGAGAGCGTCCAGGGAGGTGAGAAGGGAGTCCCGTTCATCTGGTACAGGTGGAACGAGTACCAGAGCCGCTCGGACAAGGACAGACGTATCCCAAAGGAGGAGTACAACCGTCTGGGAGAAGAGCAGAAGAAAGACTACGCTCCTATCAGGGACAGGGCTGTGAGGGTCCTTTTCAACATCGAGCAGACCACGCTCCCGCTCTCAGACAAAGAGTCCTTCGACAAGGCGTTGAAGGAGGGCGGCAGCACCGCCGACAGAGGGCTCACCCAGCGTGACGACAAGACCATGAGGATGGAGTTCAACCGCTTCCTGCAGAACGTCGCGGCGAACCTCGTTCCCATACGCAAGGACGGTACGGGGATAGCCCATTACGACTCCTCCAGGGACATCGTCCATCTCCCCGCCCAGAAGAACTACCCGGGCTATGCGGAGTACGCCCAGGAGGCGGTGAGACAGATCGTGACGGCTACCGGCCATCCCCGGCGTATCGGACGCGGCGGCGTCGAGACGGAAGGCGGCCGCATCCCGACCGAGAGCCAGAAGAGCCGTGAAAGGCTTGTCGTTGAGCTTGCATCCGCAGTGAAGATGACACAGCTTGGACTGCCTGCGCGGCTCTCTGAAGAGAGTCTCGGTATGGTGGATGGATGGAAGAAATCCCTCCAGGACAATCCGCGTTTCATCGACGCGCTCGAGGCGGATGTCGATTCTGCCGTACGTATGATCGAGAAGGCCGGGAGAGGACAGAAGATCGTGCTCAAACCAGTTCCGGCAGATACTCAGCATCAGTCGGACAAGATCTCTTCGACGATATCGATGATCCAGGACGACGAGGGAAGATGGGCCTTTTACATCAAGCCGGAGAACGAGAAGGGCTTCTCGGTTTACCCGGACAAGGCGGATGTCGGGCGGTTCTTTGGCATGGTGAAGAAAGGCGGCGGCCAGCTGGACGAGAGGTTCCGGCAGGAGATGGCCCAGAAATACTATACCCTGGCTGCACGGAACCCCGACCTGAAGGTCGATCTCTTCTCCACGAAAGAGAAGGACCTGGACCTTTCGGTCATCCAGAGGGTCAGCATCGTCCGCACCAAGGGCGAGGCCGGTCCCGACGGCAAGGAGCAGAACAAGATCCTCTGTTTCCCTCAGTTCAAGGGAATCGAGGGGGTGGAAGCGCGTGAGGTCTCCCCTGCCCAGTGGGTGCGCCTCTGGCTAGCCGAGGACAAGGCGGAGTACAAGAAGAACCTCGCGGCGACGCTCTTCGCCGATATCCTCAGGGAAAAACAGCAGATGCAGGCAGACAAGCAGGAGGAGCAGAAGCGTATGGAGTCTCCTGAGCAGAAGGCGAAGGAGCAGCGCGAGGAGAAAGCCAGGGAGGCTCTCACCCGCGAGGAGACCGGGGCCGTTGCGGGCATCGTGGCGGCGGGAGTAATGAAAGACAATGAGGAGGAGCAGAGCCGTGGGGTCCATCGCTAGACAGATTATCACCATCCTTGCTGCTGTACTGACAGCAGCGGGTCCTGTAACTGCCGGAGGAGACGCTCCGGCCCCAAAGCTTAACACCACCCTAACACGAAGAACGATGAGCAAAGCGAGCGATTATGTGGAGAGATACGCCGAAGCGGCAATGGATCAGATGCGAAAGTACGGCATCCCGGCTTCCGTCACCCTTGCGCAGGGTATCCTCGAGAGCGCCAGCGGACAGAGCGAGCTGTCCCGCAAGGGAAACAACCATTTCGGCATCAAGGCCACAAAGAACTGGCTGGAGAACGGGGGCAGGTACCTCGTCTACACCGATGACAGGCCGAACGAGAAATTCTGCCAGTACGCATCGGTGGCGGACAGCTACGAGCACCATTCGCTGTTCCTGAAGGGGAACAAACGCTACTCGAACCTCTTCGAACTCTCCCCCGACGACTACGTCGGATGGACACGCGGCCTGCAGGAGGACGGATACGCCACCAGCCAGCAGTACGCCTCGAGCCTGCAGTCTCTCATCCGGGCAAACGGGCTGGACAAGTATGACAGTATGGTCATGCAGGAGAAAGGCTGGAAAAGCACCCTGACTGAATCCTCCAGCACGGCGCAACTCGCGTCCAACTCCAGGGAATCCGGGAACGGAGAGCAGGGACAGGACAAAGAAGATATCAATGAGGCAGACCGTGCGGAACAATCCAAAACCGAAGCGAAGGACGGGGATTTCTTCAACACCATCACACCCGATGCCCAGGACCAGGAGAACGACTCATGGAAGAACTTCTTCGGCCTGCTGGGAGGGAACGGAGGCTGCCCTTCCATGGATCCACTCGTCGAGCTGGCCAGCACTCTCTTCGCCGGACTGATGGCAATGGCCATTCAGATCGACAGCATGGGGAACGTCCAGCAGGCCCGGCAGGAGCCAACCAGGTCAGTCTCAGTATCAGAAGCTGACGGCATGGCTTCCCGGAACTTCGAGGATGCCATGAACGCTATGAACAACAACACAATCAAAAGGACAAGATCATGATAAAATGCAATGTAACCGTCATCGGGACAGTATGCCGTCCCGCTGACCTCAAGAACGGCCGGAACGACAACCTTTTCGTCACATTCGGCCTCAAAGTAAAGTTGAAGGACGGATCGGATTCACACGAACTGGACGTCAGTGTAGCCAGCGACGGAGAGGACAACGGCATCCTCGGTCTCGCCGTGGGCAACCGCGTCAAGGTAAAGGGTACCCTGACGCTCAGGAAGATAGTCGACACTATCTACTTCAACCTCTCCGCAGAGAAGGTTTACGCCGATTCCAGGGAGGAGGACGGCATTTCAGGAAAGATGCTGTTCCGCGGAAAACTCGGCAGCAAGGAGATCACCGAGCGTCAAGGAAAGAAAGGAAGTTTCCGGACCTTCGAAGCCTACAGCTCCGAGAGGATCGGCGAGCAGCAGTACTCCTATGTCTGGGTGCATTTCATTGACTTCTCCCAGGAGCGCCCTTACTGGCTTGTCCCGCGTGCAGCCATCGATGCCGAAGGCAAGCTGGAGCTGCAGGTATATGACGGGAGGGTCAGCATCAGCTGCCGTGTCGAGTCTCTCTCGGAGTGGACAAGGGATAACGCTTAACAATACCCTGCCATGTCAACGGACAAGAAGTACCAAAGCGACGGACAGTCGGCTGCCGACAAGGCCATCGAACGGTTCACGGAGCTGATGATCGACAAGATCCAGAAGATTCAGGGTAACTGGGAGAAACCCTGGTTCACGCCGGGCGCCACTCAGCCTCCCCAGAACCTCTCGGGCAGACGATACAACGGAGGGAATTCGCTGATGCTCATGATGCAGGCAGAGAAGATGGGCTACGAGATTCCTGTCTGGGGCACGTTCGACCGGATCACGGGCATGAACTACATCAGGGACAAGGACGGCAATGTTTTGCAGGCAAGGGACAAGAACGGCCACAAGCTGCCCCAGGTAAGCGTCAACAAGGGAGAGAAGTCCTTTCCGGTGTTTCTCACCACGTTCACCGTAGTGAACCCGGAGACAAAGCAGAAGATACCATACGACGATTACAGGAACCTGTCAAGGGAGGAGCAGGCCAAGTTCAAGGTCTTCCCGAAACTGCAGGTCTTCAACGTGTTCAACATCGCGGCTCAGACGAACCTTCAGCTGGCCAGACCGGAACTCTATGAGAAGATCAAGGCGCAGGCGACAGGGCAGAAAATCCAGGGACAGGGAGAGCTCATGAGTCACCCCGCCATCGACAAGATGATCGACGACAACCTCTTCCTCTGCCCCATCAGCCAGATTAAGGGAGACAAGGCGTACTACTCCCCTTCCGAAGACAGGATCGTCGTCCCGACCAGAGAACAGTTCATCGACGGTGAGGCATTCGCTACAAACACCCTCCATGAGTGCGCCCATGCAACCGGTGCGGAATCCAGGCTGGACCGCAAACTCATGGAGCATCCATACGGATCTGACGGATATGCGAAGGAGGAACTGACCGCCGAGCTCTCCGCAGCCGTTATTGCCAGCCAGTACGGGTTGAGCAAGCACATCAAGAGCGACAGCGCCCAGTACCTCAAATCATGGCTCGGCTCGCTCAGGCAGGGCCCGGAGTTCTTGAAGGCAGTGATGGGAGATGTCAGACGCAGTACCGGTATGATCAACCAGAGGCTTGATGCCATCCAACTGGAAATGGATAAGGGAGAGAATGCGGACTACTCGCAGTTTCGCAGCAAATCAGTGACATTACAACAGCCTGCGCAGGAACTACAGACACAGGTCGCAAAGGATACTGTCCAGGAGGAACCGCTGCATCATGGTTTAACAAGATAACGAAAGGAGGTTTATGCTATGGCAAGGAAGAAATGAAAGAAGGACAAGGGGGCCCTGAAGTACTTTTCCCCGAAGAGAAGGAAGGCCGTAAAGGCTCTCATACGTGAACTTGGACTGGAATTCGTCTCTGCAAAAATGACTGGCGAATCAGATTAATAGCACCCTGTATGCCAAGGTATTGCATGGCAGGTACAGGGTGAGTATCTTTGTGTATTAGCCTTTAGTATCAATCTTTCAATCCTATCTCCATACTTGTTAACCAGATGATTAAAAAGAAAGAAGAAATAAACCTGACTCCTGAAGGACAGCCTCTGTGGAATTCGAAAAATGATGTCGGCAAGTCGGAAAGGCGGAGCGTGCTTATGAAGGAAACAGACGGATGTTGTATCGTTTGTGGCAAACATAGTGAAGAATCCGATCTTTGGCCGATGGTACAAATCGTCCCCAACAGCAACTCTAAACTAGTACGTCTCGAAGGACGTACAGTCATATGCCCAGAGTGTTTCAGGAACAGGGGCAGGATGTCCGTTTCACAGTATGCCAGTTCACGATCTTTCCAAGACAGGCTGAACTATCTGTATCGAGTACAGAAGTTGGCCAAGAGAAGAAAGCTCTCTCAGGGAAAGAAGAAATTGCTCCTGCGTGATTTCACCCTAATGAAGCGTTTCAAGAATTACGTAACAAGGAAGCATTTCTACAAGTACTATAACATCTTGAATGCCGAGACCCAGGGTACATGTATCTATTGTGGGGCACTACTACAGACAAATGCCGTTACAATAGATCATATCGTCCCCAGACATCTTGGTGGGAAATCAATACTGAGCAACTATGTCATAGCATGTCCTCCTTGTAATGTTAAGAAAGATGCGACACCAGTTGACGAGTTCATAAGGAGCCTTCCGGAGAGTCAGAAGGTCAATTATGTCCGTAGGGTCAAAGATCTAGTGAGAGAAGGGTTTATGCCAAAGGAGAAAGGAAAGCTGTTGTTGAGTTTCGAGAACGAACACATCAAATACTATCGCTTTAGGCTATTTCATAGGTTATACTCGGTCACGGTATCTCAGACGAAGATCTGACTTACTATAAAAGAGATTATGGATAGCTCTTTAATAAAGCATAAAGCCAAGCCAAAATACTTAACTACGGTTCTGCTTTCCTATAGGGGCTCCAAATAATCAACCCACTTACCATTCCTTTTTGCGTATTCTATTTCAGACCGAGTACTATCACCTACATAACCACCCACATTGATGACAAAGATTTTGTCGGCCATATCGATTTTGCGCTTATGCATTTCGTCGAGCATCTCCTTCGTCCCCTCTGTCCATACCTCATTATCTCCGGAATGCCCGAATAATCCGACACTAATAACGATGTTGCCTTCGAGGGTGAGACGTTTTTGCGTTTCAAGGAATTCTTTTTTGAAGCGAGTGCTCCCGCAAAGTGTAATAACAGGAAACTTATCGACCATAAAACTCTATTATTTATTACCCATTGGAGTATAAATCAAACGGAAGAAATCTCCCTTTGCACGATCTGGATTAGCATTAAGATTATGTTCTTTATGCTTTTTCATTTCAGCCCTTGATCGTTCTCGCTCTTTAACCTTTCTTCTTTTATTTGCCATCTTATGGATCTCTTCCTTTGTTGGAAGTACTAATCCCTCTCTATGTAGGACTGATTCAAAACACTCTTCAAACTCTCTTGGATGCTCTTGTTTACACCGCAAGACCATGTCGAAAAAGCTTTTCCGGCTTGAGCGATCTGATTAATCATTTCCTCATAACCGTTATACTTGTCATCCCATGCCCAGCGATTCGGATTCCATGTAAATAACCAAGTCTTCATATCAATTATCGTTAATTAGGTAAACTGGGCTTGTTGTCTCAAAGGGTGTTGACGCTTATTATCAGATTGTTCAGTAAAAACTCCACCGCTCAAATTACTCCCCTTTGAGATTGTTGTAAGCCTTTCGAATAATACCTGACATAAGAATACGTCTTTTCTCGAGGAATTCAAAATAATCCATCACCTCAAAGCCATCGGGGATCGCATTGTGTTGACATGATAGATTAAATACTTCTTCTCCGAGCTTATCCTTGTAACGATCCACGTAATCTACTGGTGGATTATCTGAAATATCGATATTCGTTGAATAATCCAGGAATGTGAAGTTAGCTATCTGGTTCCGGTCGCGATCCTCCTTGATGCCAATTGAAGCAAGATACTGTTTAGGGAATATATGATGCTTATCAATAGCATTCTTGGTTCCGCTAGCTCCTGGGGTGAGGTATTTTGAAAGAGGTGATGACGACAACCACATAGATGTCCCTAGAACAATTAAGGCCGCAATGTATCCAAACCACGAAGGTGACAGAGAGGATGAACTGTTGAGACTGGCGGGAAGAGTAACATTGAAATAATCATCCGTGAACTTGGTCTCAATAGTTTTTGTGAGATACTCCTCAAACTCGCTCGACGTGTTGACATCTCTTAAATCAGCAAACTGTTTTTCGACGGTACTTTCCGGAGAGAAAGAATAGTAGGATGTTATTGATGACATGAAGATCCATTGGGTGATTAGCTTCCTTAGAACCATCGGAGAAATTTTGAAGTCATTCTTGCCGATGAGATAAAGAACATACCCATAGATAACGACATAAGTTGAGGCCACGTAATTCCTATTCAAATAGCCAGCTTCACCAAAGAGATTTAAGAACGAATGCCAATTGTTAAGATCCAAAGCAGTATCAAGCGCTGACCGGAACTTTTCCATATGCTTTTCGCGTATTTCAGGAGAGGTTACTCCAGTATCTAGATCTCGCCCACGGAGAAGCATATATGCGTATTTCATTCTAGCTCTACGGAAACCAAGTCCCACAGCAATTCGGATTAGGTGCTGAGTGGAAATTCCGACGCAAAGTAGTCCCCTCGTTCTCTTGTAAGTGGGACCCCCTGTTCCGATGCAAAGTATCCCCCTGGTCATAAG
>JBGVAE010000091.1:0-6516 GCA_045224215.1 Candidatus Cryptobacteroides sp.
CCTTGGCAAGTTGTTCTATATCCAGATCATAGACAACAAGTACAAGATCAATGCATCCAACAACTCGATGGTCTATGATATCATCTACCCGACCAGAGGGATAATCTACGACCGAAACGGGAAGATAATTGTCTCTAACAAAGTCACTTACGACATTTTGGTCACTCCTCGTGAGGTACAGCCTTTCGACACCCTGATGCTGGCGTCCGCCTTGGAAGTGGAACCGGATTTCATCAGGGAGAAGATGGCTGAATACGCCAAGAACCGGCGCAAGATCGGTTACCAGAGCATTGTCATGCTCAAGCAGATAAAGCCGGAGACCTACATGAAATTCGCCGAACTGCAGTATAACTTTCCGGGATTCAGGGGACAGGTCCGCAGCATCCGCGACTATCCTGTCAATGCCGGAGGCAACCTCCTTGGCTACGTCTCGGAAGTGGACCAGAATTATATCGACAAGCATCCGGGGGAATACCGTCCGGGCGACTATGCCGGAAAGACAGGCATTGAAGCGGCTCGTGAAAAGGACCTACGAGGAGAGAAAGGCTATCATATCTACCTGCGCAACTCCCGCAACCAGATCGAGCAGCGCTACAAGGACGGTGAAATGGACAAGGAGGCGGTCCCAGGTCACGATATCGTGACCACCATCGATGCTGACCTGCAGCAATATGGCCAGCAACTGATGCGCAACAAGGTCGGCAGCCTCGTAGCCATAGAGCCGAAGACCGGAGAGATCCTGACCCTCGTATCGAGTCCGGGTGTGGATGTGAGCATGCTTGCTGACATAAGCCAGCATTACAACGAGATCCTGAAGGATCCGCACAAGCCTATGTTCAACCGTGCAGTGCAGGCTCCATATCCTCCTGGTTCGGTGTTCAAGCTCGTGAACGGTCTTATCGGTCTGCAGGAAGGCACCCTGACCACCAGCATGGCTTATCCTTGCAATCACGGCTACCATTTCGGCAACCACAAGCTGGGCTGCCACGGCCACCGTTCTCCGCTGCAGCTGGAGGAGGCCATCATGATGTCCTGCAACGGTTATTTCTGCTATGTCCTTAGGAATATTCTGGAAAACAAGAAATACAGCTCCATCGACGATGCCCTGGACAAGTGGAATGAATATGTCCAGAGTTTCGGCTTCGGCCACAAGCTTGGGAGCGACTTCCCAGCTGAACTCGGAGGTACTCTTCCTACGTCCAAAATGTACAACAAGCGCTATGGGAAGGGAGGATGGAAATTCACGACGATCATTTCCATTTCGATCGGTCAGGGAGAAGTCGGTGTGACTCCTTTGCAGATTGCCAACCTCTCAGCAACCGTGGCCAACAGGGGTTGGTACAGGATTCCGCACATCGTAAAGGCTTCCGAGGGAGTCGAGATCGATCCGAAATATTACGAGAAGCAGTACACCATGGTTGACACGACGAACTTCAAGAAGGTGATCAAGGGCATGTGGAGGGCTGTCAACAACGGAAAGGGCACCGGGTGTACCGCTGCGATCGCTGAAGTGAAGGGGCTGGATATCTGCGGAAAGACCGGAACTGCCCAGAATCCGCGCGGAGCGGACAATTCGGTGTTCATCTGCTTTGCTCCGATGAACGATCCGAAGATCGCTGTGGCGGCTTATGTGGAGAATGCAGGATTCGGAGCCACATGGGCTGCTCCTATCGCTTCGCTCCTGATCGAGAAATATCTGAAAGGCGAGACTTCACGTCCTGACCTTGAGGAAAGGGTGATGCACGGCAACCTGATGTCAAGGGTAAAGGCTTACAAGTAAAGAGAAGATGAGCGGCAATTTTTCAGACAGAGGCGTAAAACAGTCTATTGACTGGAAGCTGGTTATAACTTACCTGCTTCTCATCATCATCGGCTGGGTGAATATCTATGCCTCCATCCACTCTGACGGGCCGTCCAGCATCTTCGACTTCAATTACAGGTGCGGCAAGCAGTTCGGATGGATTCTCACTTCGTTGGGCTTGGCAGCCTTGATACTGTTCGCACTGAACCCTCAGTTCTGGCAAAGTGCGTCCCTGCCGTTGTACCTGGCTGTCCTCGGACTCTTGGTGGCGGTCATATTCCTGGGAGTTGAGGTGAAGGGCTCCAGGTCCTGGTTCGAATTCGGCCCTGTGCGTTTCCAGCCGGCGGAAGTGTCGAAGATTACCACATCGCTCCTGCTGGCTTACGTGATGAGCCAGACATCCTTCAAGATCACCAGGCTGAAGGACTTGATGCTCGTAGCCCTCGTGATCGGAGTTCCGATGCTGGTCATCCTGGCGGAAAGCGAGACGGGCTCCGCCCTTGTCTATATCGGCTTCATCTTCGTGATGTACAGGGAAGGCTTTTCGGGATGGTGGCTGTTCTGCATCGGCATGGCCATCCTCCTGTTTATCCTGACCCTGACCGCGTCCCCGGTGGCTTCGCTCCTTGTGCTCATAGGCATTATAATGGCCTGTGCTGTAATTTCTTCCGGAAGGCTGGAGACCACCACTTGGATCAACCTGGGAATATTCATCATCCTCTGCATGGTTCCATGGCTCATGGGGCTGGCAAAGCCGGAATCTTTCCTGGGCAAGATCAAGCCGATGTATGTCCTGACGGTTCTGGCTGTCTGCGCTGCTCTATTCTTCATTGTCAAGGGGTATAAGTCCAGGAACAGGTTCCTGTCGCTTTCTTCACTGGGCCTGATTGCAGGCATAGCACTCATTTTCTCGACGGATTTCATCTTCAACAATGTCCTCCAGGACCACCAGAGAAAGAGAATCGAGGTGCTCCTGGGGATGAAGGACGACCCGGCCGGAGTGGGCTACAACGTCAACCAGTCGATGATTGCCATCGGTTCCGGCGGATTGGTGGGCAAGGGGTTCCTGAACGGGACACAGACCACTTTCGGTTTCGTCCCGGAGCAGAGTACCGACTTCATCTTCTGCACCGTGGGTGAGGAATGGGGATTCCTCGGATGCCTTTTGGTGATCGTGCTGTATGTCTTCTTGATATGGAGGATCATAGTGGACGCGGAGAAGAGCCGGGAGTCGTTCACGCGGATATACGGCTACTGCGTGGCCGCTTGTATATTCATGCATCTTTTCATCAATATCGGAATGACCATCGGGCTTATGCCTGTGATAGGCATCCCTCTGCCGCTGCTCAGCTACGGAGGTTCGTCCCTTTGGGCGTTCACGATACTGATTTTCATATTCGTTGCCCTGTACAGGCAGGAAAAGAAATATTACTAGACCCATGGTTTCCATCTTCGCTATCAGTTCTTCCCTTCATCAGGGGACTGACGTGGATTCTCCGGATTCATTCATCGAGAGTCTCGGGATTGAATATTCATTCAAAGGATCGGATTTCTCTGACTATGGTGACGGCTTGTCGCTGATCTACGTGATGACAGGAGGCACCGAAGGAATATTCAGGGACCTCCTGCCTCAGATTCAGGGTATGACAAGGCAGACGGTATTGCTTCTGGCCTCTGACCACAGCAACTCCCTCGCGGCTTCCGTCGAGATCCTTTCATATCTGCGTCAGAAGGGCATAAGGGGTGAGATCCTGCATGGCAAGCCTTCCTACATCCGCTCCCGTCTGCAAGCTCTTGAAAAGGTGGAATCTGCGCGCAGGAAACTTGAATATACCACTTTGGGTGTGGTCGGTGCTCCTTCAGACTGGCTGATTTCCAGCAAGGTGGACAGGGACTTGGTGTTCGAGAAGTTGGGAATATCGCTCCAATACATTCCTATGGAAGAGCTGATGGATGAATATTCCTCCTTGAAGGATGAGGTTTCCGAGTCCTGGGATGCCGTGATGAGGAATCCGTCTGTGAATGGAGCAGGCTTGCCGTCTAATGTGAAGCAGGCGATTCCGGGGGCGTACAGGATCTACAAGGCCTTGAAGAAGCTTGTTTCGGATTATGGGCTGAGTGGGTTCACTATCAGGTGCTTCGACCTCCTTACTGCCGTGAAGAACACCGGTTGCCTGGCTCTCGCAAGGCTGAATTCGGAAGGTCTGGTGGCGGGTTGCGAAGGGGATATCCCTGCCATGCTTTCGATGGCGATAGGGCGTGCTGCCTGCGGGGTCAGCGGCTTCCAGTCGAATCCTTCGAGCATCGATCCGGAGGCCGGGGAGATCGTTTTCTCTCACTGCACAATTCCTCTGAATATGGTTTCTACGTTCGGCTTGGACACGCATTTCGAGTCCGGGATCGGTGTCGGGATCAAGGGCCATTACCCTGAAGGGCCGGTTACAGTGTTCAAAGTCGCCGGTGACCTTTCGCGGCATTTCGTCTGCGAAGGTGAGCTCATTTCCAACGGCTCCAGGACGGACCTTTGCCGCACGCAGGTCCTTCTCCGGGTGCCTTCCGAGGCCGTCCGCTATTTCCTCACGAACCCTATCGGCAACCACCACATCATATTCCCGAGCCACATAGGAGGCGTTCTGGAGGAACTGGTCAGGATTTGACAATAGTCTAAATTTTGCTACCTTTGCACTGTCGCCGCCGGCGCGTACCGGTGGAGGACAGGCCTTGGTGGTGGAATGGTAGACACGAGGGACTTAAAATCCCTTGGCCCGAAAAGGCCGTGCGGGTTCGATTCCCGCCCGGGGCACCTAGAGATGTTTTTGAGGTTTTTCAAGCATTTCTTAAGATTGGAAAAGTCTAACAATTAGCTAGTTGCTGTTGTTAGACTTTTTTAGTTGGTGCTTGCTATTTCGGAAAATAGCTTGTATTTTTGTCTTGTAAGAAAAATTTACAAGCTATGGCTGTAACCTTCTATCTCTTCACGAGACCGGACAAGAAAGGCGACCATCCGATCTACACTTCCATTTATCTGAACGGGAGCAGGTTCTGCTCCAGCATCGGGTATAGCATCAGCCCGGAAAAGTGGGATGACGAAAAGATGAAAGTGAAGCATGGCGCGAGCAATGCCCGCAAAGTGCCTTTCAATACCATCAATTCCAGGATCGCAGCTATTTCGTCCAGGTTCGACACCCTTGAAGCGAATAACGCCAAGTTATCCAAGGAACAGATCAAGAGGCAGCTTGCAGAAGTGGTCGGTCGTGCAGCAAAAGAGTCGGACACACCAGAGAAGTATGGCCCTGTCAATTTCTTCCACTATTTCGATGCTTTCATCCTTGATGGTAAGTTGAATCATAAGTGGGCGCTTAATACGGTCAAGAAGTGGGGGACACTCCGTGCTCATATGAAGAAATTCAACCCGGACATTACGCTGGATGACTTTGATAAGGAGACCCTCGATGCCTATGTCCGTTTCGGCGCGACGGAAATCCATATGCTGGATGTCTCGATCAGGAAGGAATTGAGCCTTCTTCGCTGGTATCTCGGCTGGTGCGTTGACAAGGGATACACTACGAATCAGACCTTCTCCAAGTACCGGGCAAGATTGAAGGATACGAAAAAGCCTGTCATATTCCTTGAGAAAGATGAGCTCCTGAAGTTGTATGGTTTCAAGATTCCAAAGAACGGGACAGAGGTGGTTCTCCATGAAATGGATGGAGAGGAATACAGGAAAGTTGTTACGGAGAAAGCGTCCATGGACAAAGTCCGGGATTTGTTCTGCTTTTGCTGCTTCACTTCGTTACGCTACTCAGACCTTGCCCAGTTGCAAAGGACAAACATTCAGGACGGCTATATCCAATTGACCACGATCAAGACCGATGACACGGTCAATATCCCCCTCAATGAACAAGCCCAGGCAATCCTGAACAAGTACGCGGCCTTTGACTTCGACGGACTGGCCCTTCCTGTTATCAGTAACCAGAAAATGAACCAGTATCTCAAAGATATCTGCGAGCTGTGCGAATTCACAACACCTGTAACCATTGTCCAGTACATTGATGGAAAGAGAAAGGATATCTGTCAGCCGAAATGGAAACTGATGGCGACTCACGCCGCAAGGCGGACATTCATTTGTACCGCCCTGGCAGCAGGAATCCCTCCCCAGGTCATCATGAAAATGACCGGCCATTCTGACTACAAAGCAATGAAACCCTACATCGAGGTCGCGGAGAGAACCAAGGATGATGCAATGGTGAAGTTTGCCAACTTTCTTAAATAGAGCGTGCTATGAATATACTTCTCATTATTGCCTATTCACTCCTGGCGGTCCTTGCCGTGTGGGCAGCCTATTGGTTCTTTAAGGATCCAGGGCATTTCCTTCTCCTGGACAACAAATACAGGATGATGGTGAAGATACGCGAATGCTATCTGAAGGGGCTGAAAGCTCAGCCTCAGGACAGCGAAGATTACTTCATGAGAAAGGCGACAAAGATAATCAGCGACTATAAGCCAGTCTTCAGGCCGATTGAGATAAAGGCAGATCTCCGGTTCCACAAAGAGACCGTCACCAATATGCTTTCCAGAAGGGAATACTATCAGTACTATTTCACGCAAGGACGATCCAACCTGCAATGGTTCCACCAGATGTATGAAGACTACCGATCCGGGGTCTATGCGACTTACCCATATGATCGGGAAAGCAAGCTTGAGGCTGTTTTACC
>JBGVAE010000092.1:0-34121 GCA_045224215.1 Candidatus Cryptobacteroides sp.
CGGTTTCACTGAATACAAGGAAGAGATCAACAGGGACCTTGGCAGGATCTGCCTGTGGCATACGATGGGCAACCATGACAACGACTACCGCCAGGTCGGTGATTTCCTCAAGGAGGATCCTTACCGCGATGCTATCTGCCCGACATTCTATTCCTTCAATCTGGGTAAGTTCCACTTCATTGTCCTGGACAATATCGACTACAAGAATGCACCGGCTTCCATCGACAACGCCAGCGGCACCATCACTACCGACCATCGCTCCGAGTACGTGACCGATTTCACTGCTGAGCAGATGGAATGGCTCAAGAAGGATCTGGCTTTCGTGGACAAGTCCACACCTATCATAATGTCTTCCCACGCTCCGGCATACAGGCCGAACGGAGCTACAGGCAGCAAGGCTGGTCTCACGGCACACGCCGATGGCACCGGAGATTATGGTACAGCCGCTTTCCGTGCTGTGATCGCAGGATACAACGTCCATTTCTTCTCAGGCCATACCCACAATCATTTTGCCTATGATGACACGGCGAATGGTTTCTACGAGACCAATGGCGGCGCCGTCTGTGGTACTTGGTGGTGGTCAGGTTACTATACGACAGGATTCAATCTCTCCCAGGATGGTACTCCCGGCGGCTATACCGTGTGCACCGTCAATGGCAATGACATCAGATGGCAGTACAGGACCGCTGGTGCTAATCCATCCTATCAGTTCCGCTCCTATGACATGAACGAGGTGAAGAAAGTACTTACCGACGGTCTCGGCAACGATGCCGCCGGTTGGAAGACCATGGTAGCCTCAACGAACTCTTTCGCCAACAATACGGTACTCCTCAACGTTTGGGCATATGACAAGTCATGGAAGATATCCGTGACCGAGAATGGGAAGGAACTGGATGTAACTCCTGTTACGGCTTATGACCCGCTTCATATGCTGGCGATGTCGGCTCCTCGTTACAGAGCCGGTTCCACGACTTTCGTTACATCGAATTGGTCTCATTTCTTCCTTGTCCAGACTACTTCAGAGACTTCCACCCTTGATATCAAGGTTACCGACAGGTTCGGGAACGTCTATTCCGAGACCATGACCCGTCCTAAGGTTTTCGGTACCGCCAACTACAAGTACAAGAAGTAACACTTAATATTCAATCATTTAATCAAACCCTATTTAATCAAACCCTTTTATGAAACTAATCAAAGCATTTGCTGCAGCCCTGGCGCTGACGATTGCGGGAGCCTTCTCGCTTTCAGCCCAGACCAGGCAGGTTTCGGGTACAGTACTCGATGCCCAGCAACAGCCAGTCGTAGGGGCCGCGGTCATGACTTCCGCTACAAACGGAACGATGACAGGTCCGGACGGCGGTTTCACTCTCAACGTCCCAGCAGGAGACGTGACCCTCGAGGTCAACTGCATGGGCTATGAAATCCAAAAGGTTTTCGTACCGGCTGCTACCGGCAGGGTCCAGGTCGTCCTCAAGGAGGACTCGATGCTGCTGAACGAGACGATCGTCGTCGGTTACGGTACACAGAAGAAGGTCAACCTCACCGGTGCGATCACTTCCGTCGAGTCTAAGGAACTCGAAAACCGTTCCGCTCACTCCCTTTCAACCATGCTTCAGGGTTCGGTCCCGGGACTCAACATCACCACCTCATCGGGAAACCCTGGTTCCACCGGTTCCTTGAACATCCGAGGATTTACATCCATCAACGGTGCTTCCCCTCTCGTCCTCATCGACGGGGCGGTGGGTGACATCAACCGTGTCAATCCCAACGATGTAGAGTCGATTTCCGTCATCAAGGATGCTGCTGCGGCTGCCGTTTACGGTGCCCGTGCTGCATTCGGTGTGATCCTCGTGACCACGAAGAGCGGTGCCGACTCCCAAGGCAAGTCCGTCGTCCGTTACAGCGGCCGCTGGGGCTGGGAGGAGCCGACAACCTCCACTGACTATGAGACCAGAGGTTACTGGTCGGTCTATACGATCAACAAGTTCCGTATGGCTTCCGAAGGATCGAACTACGTCCTTTACAACGACACCGACATGCAGAGGCTTCTTGCACGTGTGAACGACAAGGTCGAGAATCCCGAGCGTCCTTGGGTAATCGAGGAGGTCCGCAACGGCGTCAACCAGTGGCTGTACTACGGTAACTTCGACTGGTGGCACTATATGTTCAACGACCAGCATCCGGTTCAGCAGCACAACGTCTCCATGTCCGGAGGCAACAAGAGCATGCGTTACTTCGTGTCCGGAGGATTCGACCGTGAAACCGGTATCATCAAGGCCAATCCTGATGTTTTCAGGAAGTACAACCTCCGTTCAAAGGTTGATTTCGACATCAACAAGTACATGAGGTTCAGCAACAATACCTCATTCTACGGATCGACCTACAAGTATATCGGTGTCGGAAACGTCCAGAACGGTATCGCATATGCAGCTGCTCATGCGATTCCTATCTTCACTCCTCAGAACCCTGACGGTTCCTGGCTTTATCTTCCTGCAAACGGCATCCTGAACGGATCTTATGCAGTTGGTAACGGACGCCACATCGTTTTCGCGGAAGGGAAGAATGTCAACGTTGACCGTAAGACAGATTTCGCCAACACCTCCGAACTTACCATCAAGCCTTTCAACGGATTGACGGTCATCGGTAATTTCACTTACAGGTTCCACCAGAACAGGAATACCAACCGTACTACGAATATACCGTACAGGCAGTATCCAGGGCAGGAGATCCAGTATTATGTCTCCGGTGCCGGTTTGGATGAGCTTTCTGAAACTGTAGATACTTACAATTATTACTCTGCGAACCTTTATGCGACGTATGAGAATACCTTCGCAGACGCTCACCATCTTACAGTGATGGGAGGAGCGAACTACGAGACCCAGCATCTCAAGCAGATAGGAGCCGTCGGAGATTACCTCCTCTCCGAGGAACTGAGCGACCTCGACCTCGTCGGAGCCAGTTCTGACGGATCTACCGTGATGACGGTTTCCGGAGGTCAGTCAGAGTACGCCATGCTTGGTTTCTTCGGCCGTCTGAACTATGACTACAAGGGACGCTACCTCTTCGAGACTTCCGGACGTTATGACGGAACTTCCCGTTTCGCGCGTGGACACCGCTGGGGCTTCTTCCCTTCGGTTTCAGTGGGCTGGCGTATTTCCGAGGAACCGTTCTTCGACAATGTCCGCGGTACAATCAACAACCTCAAGCTCAGGGCTTCTCTTGGAACCCTCGGTAACCAGAACGTGAGCAACTACCTCTACATCCGTTCGATCAATGTCAACGACTTCGCCCACTACAGTTTCGGAGAAGGATCCACGGTGGCGAAGTATTCAAACATCTCCGCACCTAACTCCACCGACCTTACCTGGGAGACATCAGTCCAGTACAACCTCGGTCTCGACGTGGACATGTTCAACAGCCGCCTGCAGTTCACAGGTGAGGCCTATATCCGTGACACCAAGAACATGCTTACCGACGGTGTCGAGCTTCCTTCAGTCTATGGTGCAGCCGCTCCTAAGCAGAACACCGCAGACCTCCGTACCAAGGGATTCGAGCTCTCCCTGGCCTGGAAGGACCAGGTGATGCTCGGCGGAAGGCCGTTCGGTTATAATTTCCGTGCTACATTGAGTGACTACGATTCCGAGATCACCAAGTTCGAGAATGAGGAAAAGACATTCGCAAAGAGCTATTATGTAGGCCAGAAGATAGGTGAGATCTGGGGCTTTGTCGCAGATGACCTCTTCCAGACAGATGAAGAGGCTGCTGAATATTCCTCGCAGGTCAATCTCGCGTATGTCGCGGGAAAGATTCCTGGGGGCATCTGGAAGGCCGGCGACCTGAAATACATTGACCTCGATGGAGATGGAATAATCGGCATCGGTGCCAATACCGTCAATGACCCGGGCGACCGCAAGATCATCGGAAACAGCCTGCCTCGCCTGCAGTACGGTTTCACCTTCGGAGTCGATTACGCCGGTTTCGATGTGTCCGTGTTCCTCCAGGGTACAGGTAACCACTACTGGTATCCTAGCCCATATTCATTCGCTTTCTGGGGACCATTCTCCCAGCCGATGACTTCGTTCCTTCCAAAGAACTTCATCGATGATGTGTGGGACTACAACAACACTGACGCTTACTTCCCTCGTGGCGTGGCTTACCTCGCTTACAACGGAAAGGGTCAGCTTCGTCAGAACAACACACGTTACCTTCAGAATCTGAGGTATTTGCGTATCAAGAATGTCTCGATCGGCTATTCTCTTCCAAAGAAGGCCATCAAGCACATCGGCCTCAGTAACATGAGAGTCTATTTCACCGGGGAAAACCTCGAGTACTTCTCTCCTATCAAGAAGCATTCTGCATATATCGATCCGGAGGGTGCCCTCGACAGGAGCGAATCCTACAACAGGGCCTTCTATCCTTGGCAGAAGTCTTACATGTTCGGTGTTGACATCACGTTCTAATTCCTGAATGAAACTTGTTATGAAAAGATATTTTATGATATTGGCGGTCGCGCTGCTTGCCTTTACCGCCTGTGATGACATCCTGGACAAGGAACCTCAGTCCAAGCTCAGTCCCGAGACTTATTTCACGAACATGACTGAGCTCCAGCTCTTCACGAACTCGTTCTATAACAACCTGCTTCCGAAAGCCCCTTACAACGTCCAGAGCGACCAGTACATCAAGGCCACTCCTTCCGATCTCGTCAGGGGAGGTACCAACAGGATTGTGCCTAACACCAGCAGCGGCTGGAGCTGGACCGACCTGAGGAAGCTGAACACCTGCCTTGAATATATGGAGAGGAATTGCAAGGATCCCGAGGCTTATGCCATCTATTCCGGCCTCTGCCGTTTCTTCAGGGCTTATTTCTATTTCGACAAGGTCAAGATGTACGGTGACGTTCCGTGGGTAGACCATGAGCCTGGTACCAGCGACGACGTCCTCCAGGCCCCACGCGATTCACGTGAAGTAATCATGACCCATATGATCGAGGACATAGACTATGCCATCGAGAATCTTCCTGAGAGCTACAGTTCGGGACATAACTACCGTGCTACGAAGTGGGCCGCACTCGCCCTCAAGGCCCGTTTCTGCCTCTACGAAGGAACCTACAGGAAATATCACGACATTTCCTATCCTGAACACGGATATACCTACTATCTCGAGCAGGCTGCGCAAGCTGCGGACCGGATCATGAAAGAAGGACCTTTCAAGCTGTATTCCACCGGGAAGCCTAATCTCGATTATGCAGTCCTGTTCTCTTCTTACGACGAGATCACTGACGAATATATCCTTTCCATCAACTTCGACTTCGGAACCGAGCTGATGCATAATGCCACCGCTGCCGCCCTGATGAACAGCCAGGGCCGTAACAGCCTCACCAAGAAGTTCGTCAACTGCTACCTCATGACCGATGGTTCCCGCTTTACCGACAAGGCTGGCTGGGAGACCATGCAGTTTGCCGAGGAAGTCGTAGACCGCGACCCTCGTCTGGGACAGACCGTCCGTCTTCCTGGATACAGCAGGATCACCGAGAACGGCGGAACATATTCCTATTCCCCGGTTCTTGAAGGAGTCCAGGCAGACATCACCCTTACCGGTTACCAGATGGCCAAGTTCGTCATGCCTGAGAACAACATGGCAAATGACAAGTTCGACAGGTCTTACAACGACCTTCCTGTCTTCCGCTACGGAGAAGTCCTCCTGAACTATGCTGAGGCAAAGGCGGAACTCGGCAACATCACCCAGGACGATGTGGACAGGTCCATCAACCTGCTCCGCGACAGGGTTAACATGCCTCACCTCAACGTTGCTGCCGCACTGGCAAATCCTGATCCATATCTCCAGACCGAGGACTTCTATCCAGGTGTCACCGACGGTATGATCCTCGAAGTCCGCCGTGAAAGGGCGGTCGAGCTTGCACAGGAAGGCTTCCGCTATGACGACCTTATGAGGTGGAAGAGGGGTCCGCTGCTCGCACGTCCTTACTATGGAATCTATCTCCCTGGTGTCGGTGTCTATGATATTGACGGTGATGGCAAGAACGATCTCGCCATCTATGCCGACGGTCAGACCAAGCCATCCGCCACTACAGCTACCGTTATCGCCAAACTCGGAACCGACATATTCCTGAGCAATGGTACCAGCGGATATATCGAGCCACATCATAACATCACCTTCAGCTTCGATGAAGGACGCGACTACCTGTACCCGATTCCTATCAACGAGCGTTCCCTCAACCACAATCTGACGCAGAATCCAGGTTGGAACGACGGACTTTCATTCTAGTCTTTAAAACATTGAAATCATGAAACATATAAGAATATACCTACTTGCTGCGCTGTCGGTCCTGGCGTTCACCATCACCGGTTGCAAGGATGAGGTCGGGTTCGAAGATTCCAAGGCTCTGCTTTCGAGCGAAACAGACATCACCGTACCTTATCCGGAAGCAGAAGGCATCGTGACCGTCTTTGCCGACGGATATTGGGAGGCCGATGTCACGGACACCTGGATTTCCATCTCGCCTAAGTCCGGCACCGGAACGGTGGATGTGACCTATCATGTGGACCAGAATGCATCTGAATCCCCAAGAAGTGCATCCATCGTGGTCAAGGGTGGTTCAACGGTCGACAACCTCACCATCAACGTAACCCAGAAGGGTGACAGGTACAAGAGTGCCGCCACGTATTCTATCTCCGAGTTCATGGGCCTCGATGAAGGTGCCGGAGCAAAGATCAGCGCGAGCCAGGTTATGGCTCTGACTACCAGCGGTTTCATCGTAAGCGACGGCTCCAGCAACATGTATGTTATTGGTTCCACCGCAAACGTGAAGACCGGAGACAGCGTCACCCTTTCGGGAGATGTCGTCAAGCTCAACGGATTCAACGCCCTGAGCCTCTACGACGCTTTCGTCGTCGGGAATGCTACTCCTTCTTACCCTACACCAGAGAACATTACGGACGGTTTCAAGGCTTATGCTCCCGGCGCTGTCACCTTCGTGACTTTCGACGGATCTTATTCTTCAAGCAAGTTCGTCGTCGACAATGTGGAAGGAGGAAAGGCTGAAGCTCCTCTGGCAAGCCTTGGACTGGCAGCCCTCGACCTTCACAACGTCACCGTGACCGGTTATTATATCGGAACTGCTGATGGTGTCCACGATTTCGTAGTTACCGAAGTGAGCGACGGAGGTCTGGCAGCCCAGATATATCTCCAGTTCGAGATCGAGACCGCTAATTTCAAGAGCAGCAATCCGAACTTCGGAACAACCTACCAGTTCGATGCTGTCAAGGGCAGCGGCTACATCAAATATGTTCCTTATGACCTTGCCGGAACCGATGGCAACAGTAAGTTCAAGATGGATATTTCCGGAAACGACCCTCGTTGCACCGGCCCTTGGCCTGAGGATTACTGGCTCTTCTACGGAGACGCTCCAATCAAGTCCGGTTCCGTTGTCCAGATCCAGTTCGGCGCACGTACTTCCGCTACCGGACACAAGTACTGGATCCTTGAATACCTTGACGGAAAGACCTGGAAGGTGGCCGGTACCCCTAAGGTTTCCACCGACCTCCCTGGCGACCAGGTGGAATACACCGCTGCCATGAACGCCGACGGAGCCACCAACGTCACCGTCAACGAAACCGTGACTTTCAGCCGCAACGTCGAGCATGGACAGTTCCGCTTCCGCTGCGTCGCCAACTGGCAGGCCAGCGGTGCGGGAGCACTTGCAGCCAGGAACGGTGGATCCGCTCGTCTGGCTGTTGCAAGCGCGATGCACACCGCTCCGCAGCCTATCATCATGATAGTCTCCGAGGGTGACGGATCCGCTCCGGACCTCCTTCCTGCAAACATTGTCACTTCGGTCAACCATCTTGCATTCGACGGTACTCCTGCCGGTCCTAAGACCTTTACGATCACTTCCGACCAGGATTACACCCTCAGTACTACCGCAAGCTGGTTCAGCCTCGACGTGACTTCCGGAACCGCAAACCAGGAACAGACGGTTACAGTCACCTGCGATCCTAGCGAACTCTCCAATCTCCGTGAAGGTGAAATCGTCATCCTTTCCGGTGAGACCGAACTCCGCATCCCTGTGGTCCAGGGTGCCGCGGGCCAGTCCATCGAGCCGTTCATAAGCATCGTAGGCGGCAATACAATGAACATCAAGAAAGATGCTGCATCCCACTCTGTCAACGTGCAGGCCAATGTCGACTACACCGCCACATCCGATGCCGACTGGCTTACGATTACCAAGACAAGGGCTCTGGTATCCGTCAACGAGATGACCTTCGACGTCACCGAGAACACGGCCGTCGAGGCCAGGACGGCCCATGTCACCGTGACCGACGTTTCCGGGAAGCTTGTTTCCGTCCTTACCGTAGTCCAGGCCGGAACGCCTGCCGTTTTGTGCGTCAAGTGGGCGTTCTCCGCTGACAGGATGTCCGCTTATGCCGATCATTTTGGTGGTACTGCCGGAGTTGCCGACAAGACTGCCGGAGATGGCGGGATGTACGTCCAGGCAAATGAAGCCGGTACCGGAACCATCAAGTATGTCCAGGTTGACAAGACCGAGATCGACAAGGATGGCAAGGCCACCAGGATTACTGGTAGCTCCGGACATCCGTATGTAACCGGTCAGTGGCCTGGTGACTATTGGCTCTTCACCGCTACCGACGGCACTGAGTATCCTGCCGGTACCAAGCTCCATATCTATTTCCAGACCAGGATTTCCGCTACCGGAATGAGGTACTGGATGCTTGAGTATTACGATGGCAACGGATGGCAGCCTGCTGTCGAGACAAAGACGGCAACTGTCGGAGATGGCACCGTTACATATAACATTGACGTGTCCACCAATTCGAAGCAGAACAGTATCGTGGATTGCACCTATACTCTTGCGGCTCCTTGCAAGGATATGCAGTTCCGTTACAGGTGCGTTGCCAATTTCACAGGTCAGTCCAAGATTGTGACTGCTCCGAACGGCGGTACAAACCGTATAGCCGGAGCCGATGATGGCACCAGCCCTGTATTCGAAGTTGTCAAATAAACTTTAGCCGTATTCATTTCATGGAGGCGCCGGTCCAGGCGCCTCCATTATTGATTAAAGACGCATATTCAATCTGAATGAAAAGGATATTCAAACTGGCACTTGGTGCAGGATCGGCTGCAGCGGCCCTGTCGGGATGCTCCGGCTCCCAGCAGAAGCAGGAGAAGCCGAACATCGTGTTCTTCTTCGCCGATGACATAGGGGCGGAGTGTTTCACCTGCTACGGCGGAGCTGACTATGAAACCCCTAACGTCGATGAACTCTCCCGTCAGGGAATCATGTACACCAATATGAACGCCCAGCCGCTGAGTTCGCCGAGCCGCGTCCAGGTGATGACCGGAATGTACAACGACAGGAATTACGTGGCGTTCGGCTACATGAACGATGACGAGCATTATTTCCCCCAGCTCGCGCAGCAGGCAGGATATTCCACGGCCATCGTAGGTAAGTGGCAGCTCGGCCGCAGCCGTGCAATGCTCCCGAAATGCGGATTCGACGAATTCTTCTGCAGCCAGATAGAGATGTACCTGGAAAGCAGGGGGGAACGCCAGACTGACCGTTACGCGAACAGCATGTGGGACAATAACGGCGAACGCTACGATTTCGCGATCTACGGCCCCGATGCGATGAAGGACTATGCCTTCGACTACATGGACCGCCAGATCGAGGCCGGCAAACCGTTCTTGCTCTATTACACAGAGCCTCTTGTCCATACGCCTCACACATCTACTCCGGACGACCTGGACTGGGACAATGTCTATGAGAGCCGTTTCGCCGCCGGGGCTGACACCAGCTATTTCCGGGATATGGTGAAGTACATGGACAAGCAGCTCGGAGAATTCGTGAAATACCTGAAGGATAAGGGAGTATGGGACAATACCATCTTGATATTCGCTTCTGACAACGGTACATCCACGAGGATAATCTCCAAGACTCAGGACGGACACTGCTACCACGGAGGCAAGGGAGAGCCTACGTACATCGGAACGCACGTTCCGATGATCATCACGTGGGGTGACCGTCTTGCAGGGAAGAAGGCCGACCACCTTGCCGACCTGACCGACATCCTTCCTACGATAGCTGACATCGTCGGCGTGGATATTCCTGAAGACTGGGGTCCTCTTGACGGAGTCAGCCTGTATCCGGAGATCTGCGGCACCGGGGAAGTCAGCAAAGATCTCGTCCTGGTACACTTCAATCCGCTATGGCCTACGACACCTTCCCCGAAGGCCTCCCGCTATGCGATGAACGATACTTATGCATATTTCTGGGACGGAAGGATCTACAATTACCGTGAAGATCCTGAATTCAAGGATCCGGTGATGTATGAGGATGCTTCACAGGAACTCAAGTATTCCGTCGCAGCCCTCAAGGAAAGGGTCGATGAGATGAAGGATTTCTATCCGGACAAACCTGGAGCTCCGAGGAGAGGGGATTACAAGACATTCTACGATTTCGCTCCTCCTCAGAATCCTTTCTAGCGCTTCCTTTCCTTGCGCTCGGTGTCTTTTCCGTCTTCGAATCCGGAGCGGTAATGGCTGCCGGCAATACTTTCGAACCGGGACTTCATCTCTTCCAGGAGTTCCGGTTTCTCATTTGCCAGGTCGTGGCGCTGCCCCCTGTCTTCCTTAAGGTTGTACAGTGTGTAGTGATCCATATTCCCCAATTCGTTCCCTGATTTGTGGAATTCCTTTCCAAGATAAGGGGGAATCATCACGAAATCCCCTTCCTTAAGGGCCAGTTTGCCCTTTGCTTCAATTATCTGGGATTTCCTTCCTCCTTCGAGATCCTTGCCGAACAGAACATCCTGGAATGCCTTTCCATCCAGGCTGTCCGGGACTTCACCCCCAAGGAACTCACCTAATGTAGGGTAGAGATCCATCTGGCAGAGGGAAGCGTCCGAAACAGCCGGTTCTATATGCCCTTTCCAGTAAACTATGAAAGGAATATGCGTCCCGCCATCGAAGAGGCTGTATTTGCCGCCCCGAAGCCCTCCGTTCGGGTCGTGTCCATGTTCGGTTGCAAGTTCCATGGCTTCGTCTAGATAGCCGTCTTGCAGGACAGCGCCGTTGTCTGAAGTGAATATGACCATGGTATTTTCGAGCAGACCAAGGGAATCCAGCTGGTGCATGACTTGTCCTACGCACCAGTCCGCCTCTACGATCACGTCCCCCCTTGCTCCCAGATTCGTGGCGCAGGAGAAGCGTTTTGCCGGGACTCTCGGGACGTGAGGCTCGTGTAGGCCGTAATACAGGAAGAAAGGCTTGCCCTTGCTGCTGCTCAGGAAATCCCTGACCTTGCCCAGGAAATAGTCTGCCATTCCGTCATCCTTCCACAATGCCTTCCTGCCACCCTTCATCCAGCCGATTCGCGGAATTCCGTTTATCACGGTGTTGTTGTGGCTGTGGTGCCATCCCAGCAGCACGCTCTCAGGGTTTGACATGGCATCCGGTTCCCCGGGGAAATTTGCATCATAGTTGACTTCTATCGGGTCATCCGGATCCAGACCTACCACGTCTCCGTTCTCCACATAAACGCACGGAACCCTGTCCACCGTGGCAGGAATCAGGTTGGTGTAGTCGAATCCCACCGCATTCCCCGAGGGTTCGATGTGCTTGTTCCAGTCGATGTTCCCGTTTCCCATTCCAAGGTGCCATTTGCCGATGGCCGCCGTGGAGTATCCCAGGGACTGCATCATCTTCGGCCAGGTAGGTGTGTCCGGCCCGATGAGCAGGGGAGCGTCGCCTGACAGGATCCTTGCATCCGGGTTCTTCCATGGATACATCCCGGTGAACAGGGCCAGGCGGCTTGGAGTTGATGTGGCTGAAGTCGCGTAACCGTTCCGCAGCAACAGTCCTCCTTGGGCCAGGGAATCGATATTCGGTGTCTTTATGGTTTGGCTTCCGTAGCAACTAACGTCCCCGATACCGAGATCATCGGCTACGATGAGGACAACATTCGGTTTCTGGACCGGCTTTTGCTGTGAGCATGATGCGAGGCCTAGAGCTGCCGGTGCGGCAAGGAGCAGGAGGGGTTTCATTTTTGCGATTGGGTATATATCGCAAATTTATTAAATTTGTCTGATTCTAATAATTAATTACTTGAATTGATGGGATATATTCAGAACTACGATGGATTCCGGAAGAATTATTCCGACAACCAGTTTTGGGAGAAACTCAAGAAGATAGCATCCAAGGCAGGGGCCAGGCTTGTATATGCTGCCCTGCTGCTGTACTATGTGCTTAAGAGCCCCGGTACCCCTCAGAAGGACAGGTTGAAGATCCTCGGTGCCCTTGGCTATCTGATACTTCCTACGGACCTTATCCCTGACTGGATCCCGATGGCTGGTTATGCGGATGACCTGGCAGCCCTTACGTGGGCCATATATTCAGTTGCTAAGAATATCACTCCGGAAATCAAGATCCAGGCCCAGGATAAGTTAGGAACGTGGTTCAAGGATTACAATCCTTCCGACCTGGAAGGGCTCTTCTAGTCTCTGAGATAATGCCGAGTTACCTGCAGATAGAGAATATTTCCAAGTCCTACGGCCCGAAGGTCCTCTTCGAGAATATAGGATTCAATATCAATGAAGGGGACAAGATAGCGCTGATCGCTCCCAACGGAACGGGAAAGACCAGCCTGCTCAGGATCCTGGCAGGAGAGGATAGCTCTGATTCAGGCGGCAAGGTTCTGTTCCTCAAGGATATACGCATCGCTTTTCTGGAACAGGAATATTCCTACGACCCGGAATCAACCGTGATGGAACAGATTCTTTCGGACAGCACTCGCTGGACGGAAGGTCTCGATCCCGATCACCTTGCTGAATATGAACTGAGAATAAGACAGCTGCTGACTTCCCTTGACCTTGGGACTGGCGACAGGAAGATGAAGGATCTTTCTGGAGGAGAGGTGAAGCGGGTCGCGATTATCGTGATGCTGGCTTCGGACGCCGATTTTTTCATCATGGACGAGCCGACGAACCATCTGGACATCGACGCGATCGAATATCTGGAGAATTACCTATCCCATAAGAGATGCACCTTACTTATGGTGACGCATGACAGGTATTTTCTCGACAGCGTGGCCAATACCGTCATGGAACTGGACCACGGATCTGTCTATGTCTACAAGGGAAATTACCAGAATTACCTCGAAAAGCGTCAGGAAAGGATAGACAATTACAATGCTGAGACCGACCGGGTCAGGAACCTATTCCGTCGTGAGCTTGAATGGATGCATGCCAGTCCGTGTGCCCGTACAGGAAAGGCCAAGTCGAGGAAGAACGCCTTCTATGAGCTGCGTGACAGGGCGAGCCAGGTCTATAAGATCGGGACGGTCAGCCTTGACGAGATGGGACCGGCGACCAGGCTCGGGACCAAGATAGTCGATTGCAAGGATCTGTGTTTCAGCTACGGAGGGGTCCCTTACCTGAGCCATTTCACCTACAATTTCCAGCGCTATGAAAAAGTGGGTATCGTGGGAAGGAACGGGGTCGGAAAGACGACTTTCATCAACCTCCTGCTTGGGAATATGGATCCGTCTGATCCTGGCGAGATGAGTGGGGTAATAGAGAGGGGAGAGTCCTTGAAGATAGGCTACTATAAGCAGTCGGGGATGCATTTCGACGAGAACCAGACCGTGCTGGAAACAGTGAATGATACTCATTTGCTGGGACAGTTCATGTTCCCTCACGACATGCTCAACAACAGGATATCCAAGCTTTCCGGAGGTGAGAAGCGCCGGCTTTACCTGCTGACCATCCTGATGCAGCAGCCTAACCTCCTGGTGATGGATGAACCTACCAACGACCTGGATATCGTCACCATCAACATCCTGGAAGAGTATCTGAAGGAATTCAAGGGAACGTTGATCCTGGTTTCTCACGACAGGCATTTCCTGGATCGCCTGGTGGACCATCTCTTCGTGTTCTGCGGTGATGGAGTCATCAAGGACTTCATCGGAAGTTACAGCCAGTACAGGGATTATCTCAAGGAATATGAATCACAACAGCGCTCCGCTGCGAGGGAAGCTGCCCGGGAGATTAAATCGGCTTCTGCAACCGGCTTAAATACAGGCGCTTCCAAAAATGACGCTCCTCGCAAGTTATCGTATAAGGAGACTCGCGAATTAGAACAACTCGAAAAGGACATAGCATCCCTTACTGAAGAAAAAGCTGAACTTGAATCCAAGTTGAACGGCGGACTGACGGACGTAGATGAATTGCAGAAAGTATCCTCCCGTTTCTCGGAGGTTTCAGCCTTGCTGGACGAAAAAGAAACCCGTTGGCTGGAATTGTCCCTCTGATTCTTATTTGAAGAACCTGTCTATTTCCTTCACGGCGTCAGGGAGTGCGAACACGACCACCCTGTCATAGGGTTCAATCTTGCTGGAGCCGATGGCGATGAATGATTCGCTTCCCCTTATCACTCCTCCGATTACGGCGTCCTTAGGGAATGTCAACTCCTTGAGCGTACCTTTCGTTATGCCGCTTCCCGGCGGCACCGTATATTCCAGGACTTCAGTGTCCGTACCGCTCATGTACTTTACCAGCCTTGCCTTACCGCTCAGGGTGTATTTGAACAGGCGTCCGGCAGTGATAAGTTTCTTGTTGATGACAGAATCTACACCCATTTCTTCTGCCAGGTGGATGTATTCGATGTTCTCCACTTCAGCCAATGTCCTTTCGACTCCGAACTTCTTGGCCACAACGCAGGCAAGCACATTTGCCTCATCCTTCCCTGTAAGGGCGAGGAAGGCGTCGTAGTCCTTGATCCCTTCTTCTAACAGTAGGTCAGAATTCCTGCCGTCTCCGACTACCACCACGACGTTGTCGTCCAGCTTTTCCGAGAGCAGCATCGCCCTTTCCCTGTCTTTTTCCAGGATCTTTACGGAACTGATCTTCTTGCTCAACTGGGCTGCAGCCAGTTCGGCTATCCTGGAACCTCCCAGAATCATCACTTTATCGATTTCGACATTGTTCTTGCCCAGGAATTTCTTGAGGAAAAGGATACCTTCCCGTGTGGCTATTATGTACACCAGGTCGTGGAACTTGAACTTGGTGTCGTATTTCGGCATTATGGTCAGTCCGCCCCTTGATATCGCGATGACTCTGAACTGCAGCTCGTCCTTCGTGGTGATTGCGGCGAATTCCGCTATCTTCATGTCGAGGAGAGGGGAGTCCTCTTCCAGCTTGAAGACTTCAACCTGGAGCTTCCCCCTGGCGAAATCCATGGATTCGGAGGTGGAGTGCTTCAGCAGTTCGAATATTTCATCGGCGGCCAACTTTTCTGGATAGAACATGAGTTCAATGCCCATCTGCTTGAAAAGCAATTTATTCTCGGCTGTCAGGAACTCATTGTCGTCAATCCTGGCAGTCACTTTGGCTGCTCCCAGGTTCTTTGCGAGCAAGGCGCTTACGATGTTGACATCCTGCGGAACGTTAGGAACCACGGATATGAACAGGTCGGCATTCTGTACATCAGCCTCGCGCATATGCTTCAGGGAGGAAGGAGGACCCTGGACGGTAAAGACATCGGCTATCGAACTGATGCCGGCCAGCCTTTGCGAGTTGTCATCTATGACGGTTATCTCATTTGCCTCCCGACTCAGCATCTTAGCCAGATGGGATCCGATCTCTCCGGCGCCTTGAATTACGATTTTCATATCCTATTCCTTAAGTAGTCAAATATACTATTTCCCTTTAGAAATGCCAAAGGTACTATCCATTGCTGGAACAGAGCAGGCACGGAAATATTCCTGTGCGTGGAAGCATATTCCTGAATATCAGAAACTTTGGCTACTTTGCGAAGATTCTTGTATTCCTTGTGGGCATCCAATACCGCACTGTAGGCAGCCTTGTTATTCTGCAACCGGTAAACCAGGGCGGAACAAAGGTCAAGGCATCTTCTCATGAATATTGTCCGCCTTGCATGGCGGATTGCCCTAGGGGCAGCTTTCTCGGGAGTGAACTCCCGAATCTCCGAGAGGACATATGTCTTTGCGAGGTTGTTCTCCAGCATCAGGAGATCGTTGCGGTAATTGAGTTTCAGTTTCCACGGGGAATCCTCCGGAAGAGTCCCGCCGCCGATATGGTAGACCACCGATTCAGGCACGATGCATATACGCTTTCCTTCGAGCTGGAGCCTCCAGCAGAGGTCTATCTCCTCCATGTGGGCGAAGAACCTGTCGTCGAATCCTCCCGTCCGCCGGAAATCATCCTTGCGCACAAGGAGGCAGGCTCCGCTGGCCCAGAAGGCGTCCGATTTTGTATCATATTGCCCCAGGTCCTTCTCCACCCTCTTCAGGACCCTTCCCCGGCAGAATGGGTAGCCGAATTTGTCGAGGAAACCTCCGGCGGCCCCGGCATACTCGAACTTGTCTTTTTCGTAATATGAGCGGATCTTCGGTCCGCATGCTGCGCATTCGGGATGATGGTCCATCCATCCCACGAGAGGCTCCAGCCACCCTTCGGTGACCTCTATGTCGGAATTGATCAGCACGAAATAATCCATCGCGACGGCCTCTTCCTTTTCACAAAGTGCCTTGAATGCCCTGTTATAACCTCCTGTGAAGCCATAGTTCCGATCCAGCCTGATCTGCATGACTGAAGGGAACTTCGCCGAGAGCATTTCCATCGACCCGTCCGTCGAGGCGCTGTCAGCCACAACGACTTCTGCGTCTTCAGGCATGGATGCGATCAAGACTGGAAGGAATCTTTCCAGGTATTCCTTCGTGTTCCAGTTCAGTATTACGACCGCGGTCCTCACAGTTGTTTACTCCTTTTCGTGGCAGCAGCATTCGCCGTCACCGTGGCCTTCTCCCTTGTGGCAGCATTCGCCGTCACCGTGGCCTTCTCCCTTGTGGCAGCACTCGCCGTCGCCATGGTGCTTGTGGCAGCGATGCCCCTCGTGAGGCAGATATTCACCATGCAGACCCTCGGTCAACTCTTTCTCTGTAGCCTCCCTGACTTCAAGGACCTTCCCTGTGAAATTGAGAGTCTTTCCTGCCATCGGATGGTTGAAATCCATCGTGACTATTCCGTCTTCGACCTTGTACACAGTTCCCTGGACGACATGTCCGGTATCGCTCATCATCGGGATGACCTGACCTACCACAAGGAGATCCTCGCGGACAACCCCGTCGATGCTGAAGGCTTCCTTCGGCAGGACAACCAGATTCTTCTCGTCATAGGTGCCGTAGCCCTCTTCCGGGGTCAGGGTAAAGGCGAAAGTATCACCCGGCTCTTTGCCCGCGACTTCGCTTTCGAATTTCGGAAGGAGCATGTTGGTTCCGTGGATATAGTCCAGCGGACGGGATTCATCTGCCTTGTCGGCCAGTTTGCCGTCCACTGTGAGTTCGTAGGTCAGCACGACCACTTTGTTCTTTTCTACTTTCATCTTATGAACTAAAACTTACGTTTGAAAATGCTAAGGTAGGAATAAGTTTTGACATACACAGTCTTGAATCGTTTCCTGCCACGATGAGATTGTTCCAAAGTTCCTGCAGATTGCCGGTTATCAGCATCTCGCGGACCGGATGGACGACCTCGCCGTCCTTGAAGAGGAAACCTTCGATGCCGAAGGAGAAGTCACCGGTGGCCGAATTGCTGTTGCCTCCATTGAATCCGGTCACGAGGATTCCGTCTCCTACCAGTTCCATGATTCCCTTCCTGTCGAGCGATCCGGGATCGGCCACCCTTCCGTCTGAGCATGGGAGGAGTACTGGCCTGGTGGCATCTTCAATGGTTGGGGCTATTCCCATCTTGTTTGACATATAGGTATTGACGAAATACTCCATCACGACACCATTTTCGATGATAGGAGCTTCCTTCGTCGCGACCCCCTCGGAGTCGAATAGCCTGGAACCGATTCTCCCGGCTTCCCTTGGTTGGTCCATGATCGAGAGCCACTCTGGGAAAACCTGCTTGCCAAGCGAGTCAAGCAGGAAGGAATTATTCTGTTGCAGGGAATATGCATTCAAGGCATTCAGCAGGGGATTGACCAGCCTGGAAGCTTTTTCACTGTCCACAACCATCGTATAATTGCCTCCGGGAATCTTCACCGGCCCGGCCTGCGCCCGTGCCCTGGCCAATGCGTTCTCGCCGCAGGCTCCGCTGTCCAGCCTTTCCAGCATCGGCGAGGAGTCCCACCAGTAACCCGAGTACCGGTTGCCTTCCTTGTCTAATATGGTGGCTTCAACTCCATATTCGAAGGAGGTTTCGGTGTGACGGCACCTGGTCCCGTTTGAATCCAATATCAGAGAGTCGAAGATGGAGTCAGAGTACTCTCCTTCTTCTGAAATGAGATCCTCTCCTTCGTGTTTCTTGAATATTGCGGCATCCATGGCTTTCCTGAGTCTTTCGTCAGCCGTAAGAGCAGCATATGACTTGTCCAGAAGCCCCAGTTCGGTTCCTGCCGAAGCATCATCTGCCGTCCTTCCGGGGTCGGGCAGAGCCCTGAACCGGTCTTCCGCCAGCATCCGGACTGTGGAAATGGATTTGTCAAGGAAACCATCCAACTCATCCTCAGCCAGCCTGTTCGTGGAAAAACTTCCGTAACGTCCATCAACGAATAGGCTGATGTTCATGGAACGGTCCAGGCAATGTGAGACCTTGTCCAGATTTCCGTTCAGTGTGCCGAACAACTCCATGAGACTTTTGTTGAGGGTGATACGTACTTCCCCGGCACCCTTGCCGAGAGCCATTTCAAGGCATTTTTCAGCAAATGCTATTTCCTGCCGGCTCAGCATTCCTGTCACTTGATCCATCTTATACTCCTCCTACCGTTAGGTTACTGATAAGGACAGTGGGAATCCCGCAAGAGACAGGGCAGCTCTGACCTTTGCCGCAAGTCCATGCTCCCTGGTCCACCTTGAGATCGTTCCCTACTGCCACTATGTCCGCCAGGGCCTGCGGACCGTTACCGATGATGTTGATATCCTTGACCGGGGCGGTCAGACGGCCGTTTTCAATCAGGAATCCGCTCTTTACGAAGAATGTAAAGTCACCTTCCCCGATCTGGACTTGACCGTTGCTGAACTGATCGACGTATATTCCTTTCTTCACGGATGCGATGATGTCATCCTTGTCTGCGGAGCCGCTTTCCATATAGGTCGCCCTCATGCGTGGGATCGGAGGATAACGGAAGGACTCTCTCCGCCCGTTCCCGGTAGGGCTGACGCCGTAGAAAGCTGCGCTGATCCGGTCATGCAGGTAAGACGTCAGGACTCCGTCTTTTACCATGTAGGTTTTCTGGCCGGGAACGCCTTCATCATCGAAATTGACAGCCCCCCTGTTAGCCGGGATCGTGCCGTCGTCCACGATGGAAATGTCTTCATTGCAGATTTTCTTTCCCATCTTGTCGCTGAATATCGACTGTCCTTTGCGGTTGAAATCCGCTTCGAAGGAATGTCCCATTGCTTCGTGGAGAAGGATCCCCGATGCTCCTGCGCCCATCACAACCGGCATGCTGCCTCCCTTGGGACGCTTTGCTTCGAAGCGGTCGTCAATTCCGGCGACGGCTTCTGCCGCCAGTTCTTCTACCAAGGCGTCCGTTAACATCTCGGCACCTGCCCTGAAGCTTCGTGAAGCGGTTTTATTCTCAATCCGGCCATCCTGGATGAACACTACCGTGGCTGCCAGTGTGCCCATCGGCCGGGAGTCGCAAGTCAGCTCTTCCAACGAGTTGTACATCAAGATGTCGCTGGTCTGTCCCGAGAGGGAAACGATGATTTTGGTCGCCCTTGAATCTTTAGCGGCTATTTTCTGCTGCAGGCTTTCCATAAAAGGCACCAAGTCTTTTGCTTCCGAGTCCTTCCATCTTGTGCGGACAGGGTAGATGTTCGGCTCGGTCCCTTTGATGCCCAGAGGCTTTTGCTCCCACATCTTGTCATCTGAGGTATTTGAAACTGCGATCTTTGCAGCTGCATCAACCGCTTCCAGCATAGAGCGCATGTCCGTACTTTCGGAATACGCGTATCCTGTACGCTCTCCCTTGAGTACCCTGATACCTACACCAAAATCTTCGTGGAACCCTCCGGAGGAAACGATTCCATCCCTGAGAAGCAGTTCATTGTAAGTCGAGTATTCGAAGAATAGGTCGCAATAGCTGCCGCCTCCCCGGATCCCTTCACGTACCAGCTTGGAGAGCTGGCCTTCATCTACCTTGAAAAGGTCGAGATAGTAGCCTTTCACGTTGAGCATCATGTTATTGCACTATGTCTATGCTTGCCTTGAATATTTTCCCGCTGAACAGGAAAGGCGAGACGTAGTCGTCATTTACCGGTACGCCCCACTGCCGGCCGACTTGGATGGCATTCAGTTTTCCTTGTATATTGATCTTGGATGACATTTCCAAGCTGCCGGCCGGCTCATCGTCTATTGATAAGTGTATTACAGACTTCTTTCCCTTGTGTTCGGCTTGAACCTTTATGACCGAGGCTCCGGATGGCAATGGTTTGTCGGCTACGAGCCTGTCCCCGTTTGCGGTTGCATAAATCAGTTTGCCTTCCATTGCGTAAAGTGCGAAATGACTCTGGGAGACAAGTATTCCGCTGGCATCCTCTCCGGCTTCGTCGATATGGACAGAAAGAGTGTACGGCTTCCCCTGGGTGCCATCGAAGAAAGGATATTCTCCCCAGCCTCTCGCTCCCGTGTAGATGTCGTAGTGAGGACGCTGGGTATTCGGATACGATGGATCGGCCACTTTACCATCTTTCAGTGGAAATACCTGGTTCCTAGCTGCTTCTTTCTCGAATTCGGCCAGAAGTTCCTTGACTTTCTTCGGGTGTTTCCCGGCCAGGTCTCGGCTTTCGTTGAAATCTTCCTTCAGGTTGTAGAGGTGGACTTCCGTATCGGGATATATCCCTTTGCGGAGCCCGTTCAAGTCTCCGTTGGGGACTTCTACCTTCCAACCATCTTTGTAAAGGGCGTAGGAGGTGTTCAGCTCATAGTACTGGACTCTCTTCGGCTCCTTGAGGTGATTGTCCTTTGAGGTTATGGCATAAGCGAAACTTACGCCGTCTATCGGTGTCTGGGGATATCCGTTGATAACTTCAGGGACAGAGCTGCCGGTAAGTTCCACCGTCGTCGGGAGGATGTCGATCACATGTGTGTACTGGGTCCTTATGCCACCTGTTTCCTTGATTCCTGCGGGGTAGAATACAATCAAACCGTCATGCGTACCTCCTTCATAATCAGCCCATTTCTTGTAATAACGAAAAGGAGTGTTGCAGGCCTGAGCCCAGCCGGTAGAGTAAAAAGGCTGGGTGCGTTCATCGCCGTAGTGGTCGTATTTCGCCAGTTCTTCAGCGATGAATCTTTGTTCGTCTTTCTTGGAAAGCTCCCGTCCACCTGTCCTTCCTCCTTCACCTGAAGCCCCGTTGTCACCCATTGCAAGGATTATCAAGGAATTGTCCAGCTGGTCTATCCTGCGGAGGAAATCGACCAGCCTGCCGATCTCGTGGTCCGTCTCGCTCAGGTATCCTGCGAATGTTTCCATCTGCCGTGCATAGAGCTTTCTTTCATCGGCCGGAAGGGAATCCCAGTCTTCGACATCGGCATTCGTGACCGGAAGCTCGGTTCCCTTCGGAACCACGCCCATCTCGATCTGCCTCCTGAGGGTTTCCCGGGCATATTCTTCCCATCCGCCGTCAAACTTTCCGTGGTATTTGTCAATCCATTCCTTGGATGCGTGGAAAGGAGTATGCGAGGTCCCGGGCGCGAAGTAAAGGAAGAACGGCTGCTCCGGTGCGGCGCTCTTCTGGTCAGCGATATAGTTGATGGCTTCATCAACCATCCTGATTACTGCAGGCCTGCCTTGCGGGTCCTCCGGCTCCCTGTGTGTGTCTCGGTACATGAGCGGGTGCCACTGGTCTCCGGCACCCGAGGATGGGTTGTAACCGTAGTAGTGGTCGAAGCCGCGTCCGGTCGGCCAGCGGTTGAACGGCCCGGCGTTGGTGCTGTTCTCGAAAGGTGCGCTGTTGTATTTGCCTACGCAGAAAGTCGCGTATCCGTTTTCCCTCAATATCTCTGCCATTGTTCCGTTCTCCATCGGAAGATAGGTGTCATAGCCGGGAGCACCGTATTTGTCATCGTTGAACCTGCCCATATGATTGGCATGATGGTTCCTTCCGGTGATGAGGCAGGCTCTGGTTGCAGCACTGATGGATGCGGTATGGAAATTATTGAATCTCAGTCCGTTGCTTGCAAGGTAATCCATTATCGGCATCTCTATGAGGCCTCCGAATGCCGAACTGGTCCCGAAACCGGTGTCGTCCAGGATGATCCAGATCACATTCGGGGATCCCGGAAGGGCTACGGGGTTGTGAAGCGGATAATCCGTTTGCGTCTCATCTACCGTGCGGCCGATCTTTCCCTTGAATTCGGGATTCGGGCTGTACTGTGCCATCGCAGGAGAGGCCGCGAAAAGGGCACCACCGGCTGCCAGGCCGGTCATAATCTTGTTCTTGCAGTTCATCGTATGGGATAATATACGGATTGATGTACGCAAAGTTAACAATAACTTTGTCATCCGGGATATTTTGTCTATTTTTATTCATTCATTTGAGGAACCGAAATGGACAATTCCAAGACCATAACCCTGCAGGATGCCCAGAAGGAGATGCGCCCTGTCGCATTCTCCTCCATGCTGAAGCCTGCCGGATCGGCGTGCAACCTCGACTGCACTTATTGCTACTACCTTGACAAGGCAGTCCAGTACGGTGGCAAGGAGTCCCTGATGGATGAAGGTCTTCTCAAGGAGTATGTCCGCCAGTACATCACTGCAAATGCTGTGGATGAGGTGACATTCTGCTGGCACGGTGGAGAACCGCTTCTCATAGGTATCGATTTCTACCGCAAGGCCATAGACTTCCAAAAGGAATATGCCGCCGGGAAAAGGATAATGAACACCATCCAGACGAATGCGACCCTGATCGATCCGGAGTGGTGCAAGTTCTTCAGGGAGAACGGTTTCCTTGTCGGGGTCTCACTGGATGGACCGGAAGACATCCACGATGCTTTCCGAAGGGACAAGCAGGGACACCCTACATGGGCCAGGGTGATGGAGTCGGTGAAGATGCTCCAGGATCATGGGGTGGAGTTCAATACCCTGAGCGTTGTCAATTCAATGTGCGAAGGGAGGGGAAGTGAGATCTATTCATTCTTCAAGTCGATTGGAAGCCATTACATGCAGTTCCTCCCGGCAGTGGAGCATGTGGTCGACGCTCCGGGTTACCATCGGCCGCTCATCGTTTCGCCTCAGACCGAAGGGGCGCGGCTGGCTCCATGGAGCATCGCCCCCCAAGCTTACGGTGAATTCCTTATCGATATCTTCAAGGATTGGGTCGTGAGCGACGTAGGGGAGTATTACGTCCAGATGTTCGATGCGACCCTCGCGCAGTACTGCCACGTCCAGCCAGGGGTCTGTTCGATGTGTGAAACCTGCGGAGACTGCCTGGTGGTGGAACATAACGGGGACGTGTACAACTGCGACCATTTCGTGTATCCTGACTATCTTCTGGGCAATATCCGGCAGACTCCTCTTTCTGCTATCTATTCGGATCCCAAGCGTTTCCGTTTCGGAGTGGCAAAGCGTACTACGCTTCCGAAAGAATGCATGAAATGCCGCTTCTACTTCGCTTGCCGGGGAGAATGTCCGAAACACCGATTCGAACGCAACTCAAAGGGGGAGGCCAGGAATTCCCTATGCATTGGTTTGAAGAACTATTTCAGGTTCACACAACCATATTTCGAGAAGATGCGTGATCTGTTGATAATGAAAAAGGCACCTGCCAAGGTGATACCTTGGGCAATTGAGAAACTAAAGGAATATGGAAACTGAAGTTCGTTTGAAGCTCATCGAGTGGGCTGAGGAATATAATGACGTGAAGTATTTCAGGGAGGATCCGATTGCCTTTCCGAGGCGTTTCATGGATGTTTACAAGTCCGGAGCATGTTCCCTTGCCGATGTTGAGATAGCGGCGGTTTTCGCCGCCCATTTCGCTTGGGGCAGGCGTGCCATGATCGTGCGTGACTGTTCCAGGCTCTTCGATGAAATGTCATGGAAGCCTTATGATTACGTGATGAGAGGAAACTGCAGGTGTGACGAATGCAGTATCCACCGTACCGTGAAATGGTCCGAAGTGGCTGCGATATGTTCCCGCCTGAAGTGCCTGTATGAGTCCATGCCGTCGCTGGAATCTCTGAGTCGGGAAGATTTCCGGGTCCGGGTCTTCGGCCAGAAGCCGGATGGCAAGGCTCCTGACAAGAAGATCAACATGATGCGGAGGTGGATGGTCCGTGACGACGGAAAGGTTGACCTTGGTGTTTGGAAGGACACTGATCCCGCATCTCTCCTCATCCCTTTGGATGTCCATGTGCATGATGTAGCACTGGCCCTCGGTCTGACACAGAGAAGCCAGAAAGACATCCGTACTGTCGAGGAAATCACATCTTCTTTCGCCGACATATTCCCAGGCGATCCCTGCAAGGGCGACTTCGCCCTTTTCGGCTATGGTGTGACCCATCCAAAATGATCTTCAAATGCCGAGGTTGTTCATAATATCAGGTTGCAACGGGTCCGGCAAGACCACCGCTTCCTATGCCTTGCTTCCGGAGCTGTTCGGCTGCCGTGAGTTCGTCAATTCAGATGAGTTTGCTAAAAGCCTTGCGCCCTTCAATCCGGAGAGGGCGTCTGTTGCTGCCAGTAGGTACATGCTGATGAAGATGAGGCATTTGTTGGATAGGAACGAGGATTTTTGCATAGAAACAACCCTCGCCACGAGGTCTATGCTTAAAATGGCGAGGCTGGCTCAGGAACAAGGCTATTACGTGACTATCCTTTATCTGTGGCTGAACTCTCCCGACCTTGCGGTCGCCCGTGTGAAGGCAAGGGTGGCGGCGGGAGGACACAATATTCCTGAGGACACGATCAGGAGACGCTACAGCCTCGGGTTGCACTATCTTTTCAGGGAATATATGCCCGTCTGCAACCGCTGGATCCTGGCGGACAATTCCAGGGATGAACTGGAAATAATAGCAGAAGGTTCCGAAGGCGGCACCATTGTGCGCAACTCCGAAACCTTCGCTATAATCAAGGAAATGAATTTCGAGTACGAAAAGCAGCTTTAGTCTTTCGTGGCTGCCTCGAGTTTCTTCAGCATTGCGAACATCACCAGACCGGCAGCGATGCAAAGTCCCATGAGGATGCCCCAGTTGGCAGTGAGGGATACTTTCTTCCAAAGCAGGCCAGGGATGGAGCTGAGGTAGTTACCAACAGCCGTAGCTGCGAACCAGAGACCCATCATGAGACCCTTGACCTTAGGTGGGGCTACCTTCGAGACGAAGGAGATGCCCATCGGACTGAGGAGGAGTTCTGCGAATGTCAGGACGAGGTAAGTGGCCATCAAGTAGGTAGGAACCACCGGATCAGGCGAAACAGTTCCGTCCAGGGCAGCAGGAGAAGCCTGTCCTCTGGAAGCGAAGATCATCACGAGATAGCCGAGGGCTGCCACGAACATTCCGATACCGATCTTCTTCGGAGCTGAAGGCTCGCGTCCATCAGGATGCTTTTCATCCTTCTTGCTGGCAAGGGCGCTGAACAGTGCCATGGAGACAGGTGTCAGGGCAACCACGAAGAATGGATTGAATTGCTGGAAGAGTTGAGGATAGATGTCGAGAGGGTTTGCGAGTCCTTTATAGATGCCGAAAGCACCAAGCCAGAGGACGGCCGTAACGACTCCGCAGATGAGCTTGCTGGACTTCTTCTCGGACTGGAAGATCCCGAAGAGCGTATAGACGGAGACAGCGATGAGAGCAAGAGCCCAGATGTTGAATCCTATCCTGCTCCAGCCGGTTGCATAGCTCTGGGTGTAGTCACGTGCGAACCAGGTGAGAGCCTGTCCGTTCTGGTGGAATGCCATCCAGAAGAAGATCACGACAGCGAATACAAGGCAAAGGGCGACGATGCGTTCCTTGGTCTGCTTCGGGGTGAGTTCGACATAATTCTCGCTGGCCTTGGCCTGCTTGGCGTTGACGTCAGCGTGCTTGAACCAGGACTTGCATCCGAAGTAGATCGCCATTGAAAGGATCAGCGAAATGCAAGCGACTGCAAATCCCATGTTGTAGGATGAAGCGAGATTTTCGATGTAGTAAGGGCAGAACTGGTCGAGACCCATGCCCTGGATGGCTGCGTCAGGCATCTGGCCCATGAGACCGGTGAGCTTTTCAGTGTTCTCCGGGGTGATGGTGCCGTTCATGAACTGGTGTGCGAGGGCAGGGATGTCAGCCTTGTAGATGAGACCTGCCTTTCCGAGGAACCTGTTGGTGATGGCGGTTGCAGCTGAAGGAGCGAACATGGCGCCGATGTTGATGGCCATGTAGAAGAGGCTGAATGCGCTGTCTCGCTTTGCGGCGTACTTTGGATCGTCGTAGAGGTTTCCTACGAGGACCTGGAGGTTACCTTTGAAGAGACCTGTTCCGACAGCGATCAGCGCGAGGGCTCCTATCATCAGGGCCACTCCGGCCGCGTTCGGTGCTGTCGGGATTGCGAGGGCAAGATAGCCCAGGAACATCACGCAGATACCGGTGACGACGCACTTTCCGAAACCGATCTTGTCAGCGAGGATACCGCCGACTACCGGCATGAAGTAAACAGCAGCAAGGAAGATTGAATAGACCTGGCTGGACACTGCCTGATCCCATCCGAACTTGGCTTGGAGGAAAAGCATGAAGATGGCCAGCATGGTGTAGTAACCGAAGCGCTCGCCGGTATTTGCAAGGGCGAGTGCAAATAGACCTTTAGGTTGTCCTTTAAACATATAGAATGATATTAACGAATAATTTTCCCAATCTATCCGACTAAAATACGAAATTGTACTTATCATTCCAAATTTTGGAGGCGTATTCCGCTTTACTTTTATTTCTCGTTCCAAACGATTATCTTTGAAAGTTCAATGATTATTAATTCTTTGTTTTCGAAATGAAACTATCGTTCAAAGTGTTAACCGGAGCAACAGCTGCAATTTGTTGCATCGCCCTTGCTTCTTGTTCCTCAAGGCATTTCGTGAACATTACTGATGTGGTTCCGGACGCCATCCTTGAAATCAGGTATCATTCCACCTACAATTTCGTAGGGGACAGGGTCGACGGCTACACTGAACCTACGGCCCTTCTGACGAAAAGGGCAGCAGACAGCCTCAAGGCCGTGAGCGACGAACTCAAAGGAATGGGTTACAGGCTGAAGATCTTCGATGCTTACCGTCCTCAGAGGGCTGTGGACCATTTCGTGAGGTGGGCTGCCGATGTCAGGGACACTTCGATGAAGAGGTATTTCTATCCGGACCTGGACAAGGGAGTCCTTTTCGAACAGGATTATATCATGGAAAAGAGCGGCCACACTCGCGGAAGTACGGTAGACCTTACGCTATTCGACATGGCTACGGAGAAAGAAGTCGACATGGGAGGAACCTTCGATTGGTTCGGAATAGAAAGCCATCCGGACTTCTGCGGCAATCCGGAGACAGGCGAATACCTGGGACCTGTACCCGGGAACCCACGCTCGATCACGGCTGAGCAGTTCTCGAACAGGATGATCCTTCGCCGGGCTATGCTCAACCACGGTTTCAAGCCACTGGATTCAGAATGGTGGCATTTCACCCTTGCTGAAGAGCCGTTCCCCGATACATATTTCAAGTTCCCTGTGGAGAGGCTGCGCTGATTGTGATTATCCGGCACTTTTGCTATATTTGTAAATTGTCGAAGCCGCGTATCAGTATTTATGAAGGTTGGTATATCTTTGATGAAATGGTTGTTCAGGGCGCTTGGAGCACTTCCCCTGGGATTCCATTATGCGTTTTCACGATTCCTCGCATGGATTCTCAGGAGTGTCCTGCACTATCGTCGGGACGTCATCGTCACCAATCTTTCGCGGTCATTCCCTGAGAAGAAGTATGATGAGATTGCGGAGATTACCCACGATTTCTATGCTCATTTCGGTCGTGTCTTCGCCGAGAGCGTGTGGCTTGGAGGATGCCGTGATCCTGAACGTCTTCACAGACAGCATCTTGTAGAGTTCGGGAATATAGAGACGTTCGAAGCGGCATATGAAGGAAGTCCGGGAGTTGTCCTTCTGAACTCACATTTCGGAAATTGGGAACTGACGGGGGGCCTCCTGGAGTATGACTATCGTCCAGATTCTCCGCTAAAGAATCTCCTGCATCCGGATGACGTGGCCGTGGTGTACAAGCCTCTCAAGAGTAAGGCTTGGGACGAAATAATACGGGAAAACCGGTGTGCCCCGATATTCCGCAGGGGTTTCAACGGATATGTCCCTGCAGAGAAGGTCCTTAGGTTTGCTGTGGAGAAGCGTGACAGGAAGATGTTGTATATATTCCTGTCCGACCAGTGCCCATACAAGGGATCCATCGACAACGATGCCGTTGAATTCTTGCATCAGCCTACGAAAACTATGCTGGGAGGCGCCTCGATCGCCCACAAGTTCGGGTATTCAGTGTTGTATATGTCTATAGCTCCGGTTTCGAACGGGCGCTACGAATGGTCTTTCACTGAGATCTGCCGTGACGCTTCCGGGATGAGTCCCCATGACATAATGCAAGAGTACTACAGACTCCTTCAGGCGGACATCGTGAAGAATCCTTGCGCTTACCTGTGGAGTCACAAAAGATGGAAAAGATAATCCAAAGAATATCAGATATGGACAAGCTAAGAATCATGGCAGCTATGTTGGCTGCAGCAGTTGTTTTTCCGGTGGGCAGGCTTTCCGCCCAGGATCCGGCAGGCGTGGTGTCCTATGCCCTGCCCCAGACAACCATTTCACTTGAAGTAGAGGCCGTCCGTGAATATTTCCACGCCGGTCCTTATGCCCGTTATGCGCAGAAGTACCTCGGCGTCGAGGCCGGTCAGGAGGATCGTTCCACCTGCACCCTGGCCTCGGTCAAGATGACTCCTTGCATCGAGGCAGACCAGAACTGCAGATATTACCTGACTCCGGGAAAGAACGGCATGCCTTCTTTCATGACACTTACTTCCCAGGGACTTATCGCTGTCAGCGACGGCAATTTCGGCAATGCTTCCAGGTTCCGTTTCGCCTCCCAGTCAGGTGGTGATTTCTCTGACAAGGGAGTGAGTTCGAACCTGACATCTGAGGCAACCACTCTTTTCAAGGGAGTAGATGGGAACCGAATCGGTGTCCAGCAGAGCATGGTCGTCCAGAAATCCCTGGAACAGAGGGCCAAGGAAGCTGCCGACATGCTTTTCGAGCTTCGCCGGAAGAGGGTCCAGATCGTAATCGGCGACACGGATGCCACCTACAGCGGAGAGGCCATGGGGGCCGCCTTGGCTGAAATCGCTTCCCTGGAAAAGGAATACATGTCCCTGTTCATCGGTTACAGTGATTACCAGACCCAGACCCTCAAATGCGACGTGGTTCCGGTCAAGGACCAGAAGAAGCAGACATATGTCGCTTTCCGTCTTTCGGACACTGACGGCATAGTGGCAGCCGACAACATGTCCGGCAGGCCTTACCTGCTCGAACTCACCCCTCAGGAGATCTCCAACCCGGAGGGCAAGGCTTCCTCTGCCAAGGGCAACACTGCCGCATACCGGATCCCTGCCATCTGCAAGGTTGTCCTCACTGATGGTGAGAATCCGATTCTCCAGGACAGGGTTGCCGTCTACCAACTTGGCACAGTAAGTTACTATCCTTTGTAGATTATTCAATTTCATTATTTATAGCACTATGACTATCAAAGATTTGCAACCAAAAGCCGTGTGGGAGAATTTCTACGGTCTCACACAGGTACCTCGTCCTTCGAAGCATGAAGGAAAGGTTCAGGAATATCTTCTCAAATGGGGAGAGGAGCATGGCGTCGACGTCCGTCGTGATGACACAGGCAACATCATATTCTCTGCTCCTGCCACTCCAGGTTACGAAAACCGCAAGGGAGTCATCATGCAGGCTCACATGGACATGGTCCCTCAGAAGACTGCGGATACGGTTCATGATTTCCTCACCGATCCTATCCAGACCGAGATAAAAGGCGAGTGGGTGGGCGCCAAGGGGACCACTCTCGGTGCCGACGATGGCATCGGTGTGGCCATCGCTATGGCAGCCATTGCAGACAAGACCTTGAAGCACGGCCCTCTCGAGGCTCTCATCACTTATGATGAAGAGACCGGAATGACCGGCGCAAACGCCCTGAAGCCAGGCATCCTCAAGGGGGACATCCTTCTCAATCTCGACTCTGAGGAAGAAGGCGAGCTCTGCACCGGGTGCGCGGGCGGTATCGACGGAAGCGCTGATTTCCGTTACAGGACATACAAGACTCCTGAGGATGGTTTCGTGGGCTATAAGGTTACTGTCAAGGGACTTAAGGGCGGACATTCAGGTATGGACATCTCCCTGTTCAGGGGTAATGCCAACAAGATCCTGTGCCGCATCCTGGATGCAGTCCTTTCTGAGTGTCCTGACGTGAAGGTCGCCAACATCAAGGGCGGTTCCCTCCGCAATGCGATCCCGTTCGAGGCTGAGGCTGACATCGTGATCCCTTCCACTGCATCACGCAAGGTGAAGGAGATTGTGCTTCGCAAGTTCGAGGAGTCCAGGTTCGAGTACCAGTATTCCGATCCTGACATGATCCTTCTCTATGACAAGCAGAACAAGCCGGCAGCCCGTTATATCAGCCCTAAGGTTATCGCCAAGGCTGTAAAGGCCATCCTGGCCTGCCCTCACGGAGTCCAGAGGATGAGTGATACCCTTCCTGGCTTGACTGAGACGTCAACCAACATGGCCATCATCCGTACCGAAAAGAACCATCTCAAGGTCCATTCCCTCACGAGGAGTTCTATCGATGCCGCCAAGATGGCTCTTGCCGACTCTATCAGGTATACCTTCGAACTTGCCGGTGCTGAATATTCACTTTCCGGAGGCTACAGCGGGTGGACACCAAAACTGGGTACTCCGATGATCAAGGTCCTTGAGGACACTTACCGCAAACTCTTCGGCAAGGATCTGAAGATCACCGCTACCCACGGAGGGCTAGAGTGCGCCATCATGGGTGCCAAGTATCCTAACTGGGAGATGGTCTCAATCGGACCTACCATCGTACATCCACATTCACCTGACGAGAGGGTCAAGATCGACACTGTCGAGAAGGCATGGAAGTTCGTCGTGGCTGTGCTTGAGAATATTCCTGAGAAATAATAATTTGCTCATTACAAATTATTTGTCTATATTTGCAGTCCTTTTTGGTTGGCATACGTACCAAAAAGGACTGTATTTTATTTATTATTAATTATTTACACAAAATGTTAAAACAGTACGAGACCGTTTTCATTGCAACTCCCGTTTTGTCTGAACAGCAGATGAAGGAAGCGGTTGCCAAGTACACCAAGCTTATCACCGACAATGGTGGTGAAGTAGTGTACGAAGAGGACTGGGGCCTCCGCCAGCTGGCTTATCCTATCCAGCACAAGACCTCAGGTTTTTATTATCTCATTCAATTCAAGGCTGAGCCTTCTTTCGTGGAAATCCTGGAGACCCAGTACTTCCGTGATGAAAGAATCATCAGGTTCCTTACCGTAGCCCTTGACAAGGATGCCGTTGCTTACGCAGAGCATCGCAGGGAGAACCGTGGTAAGGCCAAGGCAGCTCCTTCAACTGAACCTGTAGTTGCTGCCCCTGTAGCTGAGCCAGTTGAAGAAGAACCAGTAGTCGAAACTCCAGTTGAGGAGCCGGCAGCTGAGCAGACCAACGAAGAAAACGCTTAATCAAAGGAGGATATTATCATGGCACAGAACGATTCAACAAACGCTGGAATCCGCTATCTGAACCCTCCTACAGTCGAGGTCAGGAAGAAGAAATACTGCCGCTTCAAGAAGGCAGGCATCAAGTATGTCGATTACAAGGACCCTGAGTTCCTTAAGAAGTTCCTCAACGAGCAGGGCAAGATCCTGCCTCGCCGTATCACCGGTACTTCCCTCAAGTTCCAGAGGAAGGTTGCCCAGGCTGTCAAGAGGGCTCGTTCCCTCGCACTGCTTCCATATGTTACCGACCTTCTCAAGTAATAGGAGAGCAAGATTATGAAGATCATTTTGAAGAAAGAATATGCCAATCTCGGCGAGGCCGGTGATGTGGTAGAAGTAAAGGCCGGTTACGCTCAGAACTATCTCATTCCTCAGGGATATGCGACAGTCGCCACTCCTTCGGCTCTCAAGCAGCTTGAGGAGACCAAGCGCCAGAGGGCTCACAAGGAGGCTAAACTCATCGCAGATGCCGAGGCTCTCGCCGCAAAGATCGAGGCAGCTCCTGTAAAGGTGGCCGTCAAGGTCAGCGAGGCTGGAAAGATTTACGGTTCAGTTACTTCAGCTCATCTCGAGGAGGCTCTCAAGGCTCTCGGTATCGAGGTTGAGAAGAAGAATATCACCATGCCTGAGGAAGTCAAGCAGCTTGGTGAATATGAAGCGACCGTTAAGTGCTACAAGGCTGTAAAGGCTGCCCTCAAGTTCATCGTCGAGGCTGAAGCCTAGGAACTTGTATATATGAATTGAAAGAGGCTGACCCAAGTCAATTTGACTTTTTGGTCAGCCTCTTCTTTATTCTTTATTTTGTGTTATCGATCCATTATTCAGTTGAGAGGCCGTAGCCTTCCTGCTGAGGAAGGATGTTGGTAGCCGGTTTCCATTTGTTGTTGACCCAGTTGGCGTGGTTCTGTACTGCTGCTGGGACGATACCGGACAATCTGTTTCCGCTGAGCATAAGGTTTGCGCATTTGGTGCTGAGGTTTCCGAATGATTCAGGGATGTTTCCGGTGAGGTTGCAATCTTTCAGCTGTATTCCGGTAGCATTGGCAAGAGTTCCGATTGATGCAGGAATCGGCCCGGTGATGTCAGGGTTACCATATAACTGTAATACACCGATGTTTGGAAGCTTGTCCCAGAAGTCTGGAATCTGTCCGCTCAGCTTGTTGCTGTATGCCATGAAATTCTTGAGGGACACGCACTTTGTGAGTTCCTGCGGGATTTGGCCACCTATCGAAGTCTGGGCGATGTTGATGCTTTCAAGTTTTGTGAGGTTGCCGATTGAGGCAGGAATAGAGCCTCCAAGGTTCTTGTTGCGGTCGATGTACAGATTCTTCAGGTTGGTCAGCTGCCCGATTTTCTCAGAGAAGGTGCCGGTAAGGTTGCTGTTCTGGAACCATAGGTCAGTCAGTTTGCTAAGGCCATACACTTCTTCAGGAAGCTCTCCGGACACTTTGTTTTGGTTGATCTTGAGGACTGTGAGTTCTGTCAGGTCCCCAATCTCGTGAGGCAATGTCCATTCGGCCGGGATGACTCCTGAGGCGGTGATTTGGAGTTTTGTTACTCTTCCGTCGGTGACGGTGACCCCGTCCCATTTATCGATAGGTTTGGTCAGATCCCAGCGCCTATCTTCTTTCCAGGTTTCGCCCTTGCCGGCATTGTAGATCGCTACGAGGGCCAGGGAGTCGGTCTGACGTGATGGTACGGCTTCTGCCTGTGTGAATTCGATTTCCTTCTTGAGATCCTTGTCTCCCATGATGGCTACCTTTGCCGTGCGGGCTTTCCTGGCAATGTTGCGCTCGACGGTGAAGACGACCTTCCCGTCTTCTGTACCGTTTGCAGGATCTGCCTTGATCCAGCTTGCATCTTCAGGAATTTCGACCTTCCAAGCCACGTTGGACTTTACCTCGACCTCGCTTGTGCCACCAGCAGCAGCTACGCTGATGCTTTCAGGATTGACCTCGAGTGAAGGAACAAGTGCAACCTGGTTCACTGTGATTGTCTGGGAAAGATTCATGGCCGCAACCTTGAGATCAAGGCTTCTGGCATCAAAGAGAGTGGTAGGCTTGACGGTGACCTTCACCTTGTCGCTGCCTTTCCCATTAGTCTTGTCAACAGTAACCCAGTCGTTGGAAGGAACGCTCACGGTCCAATCCGTATTGGAGGTGATATTCAGTTCGAATTCTCCACCTTCAGCAGGAGCGTCGATCTTTTCAAGGTCAACCATCAGCGACGGAGCCAGTGAGAGTTGTCCGACCTTTACGG
>JBGVAE010000093.1:0-64181 GCA_045224215.1 Candidatus Cryptobacteroides sp.
TGTACAACCGGTCCGGAAACTTGATGAACTTCATCAAGTCCCTTTTACCCGTAACCTCAACTACTCTATAATCAGACATCTTGCAAAGATAGAAATAACTCACCAAATATCAATAGACTGTACCGCCAATTTGTCTAATCGTCAACTTGCCTTTCAGACAAAGTTATTGTTGCCACTTTTCAACCGCCGCTTCGCGGCCCCACCGTTCGCTTCGCTCCGGTCCCCCCTCTTAACGTGCCGAGGGTGGCAGTGGTTGCAAGGTGGCAACAACAACTTTGTCTATAGTCCCTTTGGCATCTACAAGCCTTTGGCTTTGCCTTCGTCCCAGATGGCGTCCATCTCGGCTAGGGTCATGTCGTGAAGGTCGCGGCCTTCGCGGATGGTGTGTTCTTCGAGATAGGTGAAGCGGCGGCGGAACTTGTCACAGGCGCGGTTGAGTGCTGTGTCGGGATTGATTCCATAGAGGCGGGCAGCGTTGATGGTGGCGAACAGGAAGTCTCCGAGTTCTTCCTCCGCCCTTGAATATGCCGCCTCCTTCTCCTCCGGACCCGGAGCCTCGGCCATGGCCTTCAGCTCGGCTTCATATTCCCCAAGCTCCTCCTTGACCTTGTCCCAAACTTGCTCTTTTTCCTCCCAGTCGAAGCCCACTCCCCTCGCCTTGTCCTGCATCGAATATGCCTTCAGCACGGACGGCATGGAGTCAGGTATTCCGGAAAGGATGCGCTTGTTGCCGCCTTTCTCCTTGGCCTTGAGCATCTCCCAGTTGGTCGAAACCTCCTCGGCATCAGCGACCTTGGTCGTAGAGAAGACGTGCGGATGGCGGTAGATCATCTTTTCGCAGAGCTTGTTCATGACGTCAGCGATGTCGTACCGGCCTTCCTCTTCTGCTATCTTGGCATAGAAGATCACGTGCAGGAATACGTCGCCGAGCTCCTTCTCAAGGGCGGCTTCGTCTTTCTTGAGCACTGCATCGCTGAGTTCATAGACCTCTTCGAGGGTCATCGGTCTTAGTGTATCGATGGTCTGGGCGCGGTTCCAAGGGCATTCAGCCCTCAGCCTGTCCATCACGTCAAGCGCCCTTTCGAACGCTTCGAGTTTCTTTTCCTTGTTCAACATAGGTGCAAAAATACAAAAAAAGCCTATCTTTATAGTCCCCAAATAAAACGAACGGCAATATGAAAGAAATCCATTTCGTCACCCCCGACGAAGCTGTCAGCTCAATCGAATCCGGAGACCATATACATCTCGGAAGTTGTGCCAGCGTCCCGCATGTCCTCGTCGATGCCCTTGTCAGGAGGGCGGAAAGGGGCGAAGTCGAAGACCTGCATTTCCATCACTTCCACACCGAGGGGCCGGCACCGTATTCCTCTCCTGACTATTCAGGAAAGTTCTTCGAGCAGGGTTTCTTCGTCGGGCAGAACGTCAGGGCGAATGTCAATGCCGGGTACGCCGATTATATTCCCGTCCACCTGATCGACACTCAGAAACTCTACCGAAGCGGTGCAATCAAGCTGGGGGCAGCCTTGGTTCAGGTTTCCCTGCCGGACGAAAACGGGATGGTTTCGCTCGGGGCATCCGTGGACTGCTCGCCGGCAGCCATCGAGACAGCCAGGCTCAAGGTCGCCGTGGTCAATCCGAACGTGCCTTTCGCCTACGGGGAATTGATTCCGCTGGAATCTTTCGATTGTTTTGTCAAGGATGACAGTCCGCTCTTCAGCAAGGAACCGGCGGCGCCGTCGCCGACAGATGAAGCGATCGGAAAGAATTGCGCAGAGCTGGTGCAGGACGGAGCCTGCCTGCAGATGGGCATCGGAGGGCTTCCGAATGCCATTTGCGCCCAGCTTGCCGGGCACAAGGACCTTGGAATACACACCGAGATGTTCTCGGACGGGGTTCTCGGGCTCATACGCAAGGGGGTCGTCACGGGCCGGAACAAGAAGATCGACTGCGGGAAGGTCGTGGCTTCATTCCTCCTCGGGTCGCAGGATGTATATTCATTCATAGACCGCAACCAGGATGTCAGGATGAGGGAGATCGGGTACGTCAACGATCCATGGAACATCTGCAGGAACCCGAAGATGACATCAGTCAATTCGGCGGTGGAGGTGGACCTTACAGGACAGGTCTGCGCCGATTCGATCGGGACGAGGATCTTCTCGGGAACCGGAGGACAGCTGGACTTCGTGCGCGGGGCGGTGATGTCGGAGGGCGGAGTCTCGATGATCGCCCTTTCTTCAAGGACGGCCAAGGGTGCAGCCAAGATAGTACCGGTGCTTCACACAGGAGCCGGAGTGGTCACCCCGAGGGCGGATGTCCATTGGATTGTCACAGAATATGGGGCCGTGGATCTTTGGGGACGTTCCCTCCAGGAGCGGGCAAAGCTGCTGGTTTCCATCGCCCACCCGAACGACAGGGAAAGCCTCGAGCGGGCGGCATTCGAACGCTTCGGCCCGCATCTGGCATACGTCAAGCTTTGACTCCAAGGAGTTTCCAGGAAAGTACAGGAATCAGGAAGGACAGCAGGCAGGATGCCAGCCAGAAGATGGAGACAGGGGTGAAGTCGAAGCCGTTGCCTCCGATCATGAATCCGCTGACTGCATTCTGGATGCCGGCGGCGGCGTAACTGGCAAGGCCAACCATTCCGAGGGCTGCGCCGGTAGCCTTCCTCGGGACTATGTCAAGTGCCATCAGACCGGCCACGGTGCAGTACACTACACCGATCGAAAGGCTGAACACCGCCACGTAAACTATGTTGAGCACATAGTTTCCCGGAGTCAGTAGGAAGGCTGCCAGGGAGGCAAGGCAGACGATTCCCGAGACCAGGACCGGGATGAAACGGTTGCCTTTGAACACCCTGTCTGAGAGCCAGCCGGCAAGTACGGTCCCGGCTATACCGAATGCTTCCGAGAAAGCGATGATCTGGGTGGCGGAAGCCAGGGAATAGTCTTTTCCCTTCTGAAGGAAGAGCACTCCCCACTCGCTCACTGCGTGCTGGGTAATGTACACGAATGCGCTCGAAAGGGCGATGATCCATATTCCCGGATGCCTGACGACCATTTTCTGAAGTTCCCTGGTCGGCATCGAATCGGTCTTCCGCGGCTGCTCGCCGGAGAGTTCCTGGACTGACGGCAGGCCGCAGCTTTCAGGGGTGTCGGAGACCATCAGGAGGATCATGGCGGATCCTATGACGCCCGCTATGGCGGAGAATATGAAGCCATATTCCCATCCTATCCAGCCGACGACGAGGCCGAGGAAGAACACTGAAAGGGACTTCCCGAGGTACGGGGTGGCGCTGAGGATGCTGTAGAAGGTTCCGCGCCGGCTGAGAGGAAACCATCTGGAAAGGCTTATGACTCCCGGGGGGGCTCCCATGGACTGGCAGAATCCGTTGATTCCCCAGACGACGGCAAAGACGATGAAAAGGACAGTGGAGGACATCCCCCACCAGCCTCTTAGCAAGCCGAGGACGCCCATCAGCAGGTTCACCACCGTGGACACCAGCAGTCCGGTGGCCATGAAGCGCTTTATGTTGCAGTAGTCAGCTATGAAGCCGTTGGCGAACTTGCCGAAGGCATAGACGAAATAGAAGGCGGAGCCTATGAGTCCGAGCTGTGCCGCCGACAGGATGTTGCCGTCGATGAGAGGCTGCTTGACCACGCTCATCGCCATGCGGCAGACGTAGAACAGGGCATATGCGCCGGTAACTCCCCAGAAAGTGCTGTCCCTGAGGCGCTTGTATTCCCCACGGACTTTTTCCGGAGCCACCTTCGTCTCCGAAGGCTTGGAAATCCTGTAGAATGAATATAGACTCATACTGCGATGCAAATATAGGATTAATTGTTAAATTAGCGGTATGAAATCTTTAGCACTCACATTGGCATTGTCGCTGGCGATGATTTCAGCGGCCGCCCAGAACATAACTCCGTCAAACCAGAAGCATTCTTTCCGGGAGGCTTCCGAACTGACGGTCATCGGCAAATTGTTTGACACTCCGGTGCCGTACGCAAGGGTGGACACCGCCCGGCACAAGGGCTGGAACAAGAGCCAGAACTTCCAGGTCCGCTGCGGATCGGGGATAGCGATAGCTTTCAGGACCAACAGTTCGTCGATAGTCCTGAAGCCAGAATACGGCCAGCTTTATCACGGGGTGACCACCAACGTACTGGCGCACAGGGGTTTCGACCTCTACATCAAGGATGGCGGCGAGTGGCTGTGGGCTGCCGCGGCCAGTCCGGCAGAGGGCAAGGAGGACCAGCAGTTCATCCTGGCGGCGAACCTGGACGGACGGATGCACGAGTGCCTGATGTACCTGCCGCTGTACAGCGAACTGAGGGGCTTGGAGATAGGAGTCGATGAAGGCTCCGTCCTGGAGGCCAGTCCGGCTCCTTTCCGCCACAGGGTAGGAATCTATGGATCGAGCTACACCCAGGGCGTTTCATGCGGACGCGCCGGGATGACTTACCCTGCCATATTCACCAGGGACACCGGCATCCAGCTGCTGAGTCTCGGAATGAGCGGGCAGTGCAAGATGGAGCCTTATGCCGCGGATGCTCTGATGGATGCCGACGTGGAGGCTTTCATATTCGATACTTTCTCGAATCCTTCTCCGGCACAGATCAGGGAGAGGCTGTTCCCTTTCATCGAGAAGATGCAGGCTTCGCATCCGGGGGCTCCGCTGATCTTCCAGCGCACGATCTACCGGGAGAACCGTAATTTCAACACCAAGGTTGCCTATGACGAGTCAACCAGGATAGAACTGGTGGACAGCCTGATGGCTATAGCCTGCAAGAAGTACAAGGATGTCTATTACATCCATCCTGACGCCACGGCCAAGGACCACGAGGCCCAGATCGACGGGATACATCCTTCGAACTACGGCTACCAGCTCTGGGCCAAGTCCATAGAGAAAAAGGCCTGCAGGATCCTCAAGAAGTACGGGATAAAGTAAACTTTCTCAAGGGAATATGGCCAATCTGAAGTCGCTTGCCAAAGACACCGCGATCTACGGTCTGAGCAGCATCATCGGGAGGTTCCTGAACTACCTCCTGGTTCCGTTATATACTTATGTCATAAATGCTTCCAGCGGCGGCTACGGAGTGGTGACCAACCTTTACGCGTACACCGCCCTGCTGCTGGTCATCCTGACATACGGGATGGAGACGACTTTCTTCAGGTTCGCGAACAAGGAGGGTGAGGATCCGGACAAGGTCTATTCCACCATCCTGACTTCCGTCCTGACGACTTCAGCATTGTTCGTCCTGCTGGTGGTGGCATTCATCCGGCCGGTATCTTCGGCGATGGGATATGCCGACCATCCGGATTACATTTGGACTATGGCATTGACAGTGGCGATCGACGCTTTCCAATGCATCCCGTATTCCTACTTGAGGTATAAGAAGCGTCCTCTGAAGTTCGCCGCCCTGAAGCTCGGATTCATATTCCTCAACATACTGCTGAACCTGACGTATTTCGTCTTCCTGCCGAAACTGGGGCTGAATCCTTGGGGAATCTACGACAACGGCATACAGGTGGGATGGGTGTTCTACATCAACCTGTTCTGCACGGCGTTCATGACGTTGTTCTTCTTCGATGAGCTGAAGGGCTTCAAGCATGGATTCGACTGGAGCCTGATGAAGAGGATGCTGTCCTACAGCTGGCCGATCCTGGTGCTCGGAATCGCCGGTGTGCTGAACCAGACTGCTTCGCAGATCGTCTTCCCTTATGTCTACAAGGGGGATGACGGGGCTGCCCAGCTGGGAATCTACGGAGCCTGCATCAAGATTGCGATGATCATGGCCATGATCACCCAGGCGTTCCGCTATGCCTACGAGCCTTTCGTGTTCGGTAGTTCTTCCGAGAAAGACAGCAAGGAGACCTATGCCAAGGCCATGAAGTATTTCATAATATTCACCCTGCTGGCATTCCTCTGCGTAGTTGGGTATATGGGCATCCTTCAGTACATCATCGGAGCGGATTACCGCGTGGGCCTTAAAGTGGTTCCGATCGTGATGGTCGCGGAGATAATGATGGGAATTTATTTCAACCTCTCCTTCTGGTACAAGCTCATCGACCAGACTCTCTGGGGAGCATTGTTCTCGGGAATAGGCTGCCTGGTGCTTTTCGCAATCAATTTCATATTCATTCCCGAACACGGCTACATGGCTTGCGCCTGGGCAGGCGTGGGAGGCTACGGAACTGCTATGCTGCTGTCGTATTTCGTCGGACAGAAGAAGTACAAGATAGATTATCCGCTCAAGGATATTGCCATCTACACTCTTGCCGCAGCTGTACTGTACGCCGGCATGGTGCTTTCCAACAAGTATCTTGGCGGCTGGGCGGCACTTGGAGTGAATACGGTCCTGGTACTGCTGTTCTGCGCCCTCATCGTCAAGCGCGACCTTCCGCTTTCTTCCCTCCCCGTCGTAGGAAAATATTTCAAGAAAGGTAATTGACATCATTGAACAAGGAAATATTGCGGCTGGCGCTGCCGAGCATCCTGGCTAACATCACGGTTCCGCTGGTGGGGATGGTGGACATCGCCGTAGCAGGGCATCTGGACGCTTCTGCCGCGGCATTGATAGGCGGCATCTCGGTCGGCTCGCTGATGTTCGACATGCTCTACTGGAACTTCGGCTTCCTTAGGGCCGGAACGGGCGGGATGACTGCCCAGGCTTTCGGCCGGGAGGATTGGGCTGAGTGCAAGTCTCTTCTGTTCCGAGGGGTGGGCATGGCCCTGCTGGCCTCCTTGCTGATCCTTGCCATCCAGTGGCCGTTCCAAAAATTGATGTTCGTATTCGTCAACTGCTCGGAGGAGGTCAAGTCTTTGGCCCTCAAGTATTTCTACATAAGGGTGTGGGCTGCTCCGGCCACTTTGAGCCTGATGGCGGTAAGGGGTTGGTTCATTGGGATGCAGGACACTTTCAGTTCGATGCTGACCGATGTCATTGTGAATGGTGTAAACATCCTTGCCAGCATATTCCTGGCCCTGGGAATTCCTGGAACAGGCTTCAGGGGCGTCGGTTATGTCGGAATTGCGTGGGGGACGATCCTGGCTCAGTATACGGGCCTGATGTTCGCGGCCGGGGTCATCGCCGTGAAATACAGGCAGAAGGTGAGACTCCCGGCAGAGCCGGTGCGACCTTCAACCCACGGAAAGGATTCCATGAGGCAGTTCTTCTCGGTGAACGGCGACCTGTTCGTAAGGTCGCTTTGCCTTATGGCGGTCTATCTGGCTTTTACGGCCATCTCAGCACGCTTCGGGGACGTCCTGCTGGCCATGTGCTCCGTCATGATGAAACTGATGATGATCTTTTCCTTCTTCACCGACGGCTTCGCTTTTGCCGGAGAAGCCCTGACAGGAAGGTTCATCGGGATGAAGCGGGAGGACCTGCTGCGCGAAGAAGTCCGACGGACATTCGCCTGGAGCCTCGGGATAGGGATGCTGTTCGTCCTGATCTATTGGCTGGGCGGGATGGGGATGTTCCGCCTGATGACTTCCGACACTACAGTCGTCGATGCAGCAAAAGCCTTCCTGCCTTGGCTCGTTCTGATGCCGCTCATCGGCTGCCCCGCCTTCACCTGGGACGGAATATTCATAGGAGCAACGGCGACACGCGAACTGAGGGATTCCACCCTGGGCTGCGTAGTCTCATTCTTTGCAATATGGTGCCTTGGCTTCCTTCTTTTCAAGCCGGAAGGTAACGGCCTTGTGCACCTCCTGTTTGCGGCATATTACGCCCACCTGATATTCAGGTCACTCTATCTCACGGCCAGATACCAGTCGACCGTCCCTCTCAGGGCCGGCCTGACCGGCAGGTCTGAAGGATCTCGGCGAAATCCTTGACTTTCACCTTGCGGATATTCTCCCCGGTCGCATTGGAGACGGCTTCGGAGAATGTCTTGAGGCAGAGCGGGCAGGCTGTCACAATCGTGTCAGGATCGTTTGCCACAAGGCTGGAAAGAGCTGATTCCGAAATCTTCGCCCTATCCCTTGCATCCAATGTCAGGCTTCCCAGGCTTCCGCCGCAGCAAAGGCTTTCGTCATATTCCTTGGAGGCTTTCACAAGGGTTCCTACCTGGCTGATGGCTGCCCTTGGCTCATAATAGACCTTGCAGCCGCGGCCAAGTTCACAAGGGTCGTGATAGACCATCTTTTCTTCTGTCTTTGAAGGGACCAGCTTTCCGGAAGCGATCAGTTCGTTGAAGAACTGAGTGTAATGCATGACCTTTATTCCTTCCAAGTGGTATTCTTCCTTGAATATCTTGAAGCAGATAGGGCAGGAGAGGACAAGGGTCTTGCAGCCGGATTCTTCGATCATCTTCTTGTTGGCGGCAATGGTCTTTGCTGCTGCGTCATTCCTCCCTGCAAGCATCAGGGGCCTTCCGCAGCATATTCCGCCATCCCTGTCAGCGAAGACATAGCTGACTCCGGCGGCCTTGAAGACTCTTTCCACGGACTTGATTATGCGTGGGGTCAGATGGGTCATGCAACCTGCGAAATACATTACTTCAGGAGCAGCCGCAGCAAAGCGAGGATGGACTTCGCCGGGCTCGGACTGCTGTCCGGCGACACCATCAAGGTATGCATAATCAAACGGGAGCGAATTGTTGACGGTCGCGCGCTGGGCACGGCGCAGAGCCGGAGCATCCACTTCGACAGGACAAAGCGCATGACACTTGTCGCACATCAGGCACTTGTCTGCAATCGCATTGATCTTCTTCTCATTATGCCGTCTCAAGAACCTTATGAAATACACCGAAGAATATTTCAGGTTCTTCTTCTGCACATTCATCGGACAGGCATCCAGGCACAATCCGCAACTTGAGCAGGCATATATCTCAGCCTCAGCCACACCCTTGCGCGGATGGTTCGGCTTGATCCCGGCGTTGCGGAGCAAGATCCAGAGCACCTCCGTAAGGATGTGCATGTACCGGCTGAAAGGCATCGCAGCGAAGAAAAGCCCGAGGCAGATGGAATACAACCACCAGCTAGGCATTATCCAAAGCTTGTCTCCGAATATCAGATGCCAAAGGTGGTTTACAGGGATCGTGAGGAAACTGCCTCCGCTGAGGTCGGCAGTGAAACTCTCGGCAAGAAGCCTCATCGGGAATATCAGCCAGAGGCTGTAAAGAGCCACACGGTCTGCGAACGAAGGCTTAGTCGTGTGCTTCATTCCAAGGGCTATGGACCTGAATCTCTTGAAGACCGCAAGTGCGATTCCGGAGAGGACATACAGGAGGAAGAAGTCCATCAGGAAGAAGAACAGTCCTCCCTTCAAGGTCGTATGGCCAGGATTGATCCAGACGAAGAAACGGTAGAATATCGGATAGAAAAGGGCTGTCTTCGACATCCCTAGCCGTTTCGGTACGAATAAGGCCACTTCGATGTGTCCGAGCACTATAAGCATGAACCATCCGAAGGCGATCGCACTGTGCATGTACCCCAGAAGCGGTTTGCGCTTCCAGATCTTCACGTGGAAGAGGCAGTCGCAGAACAAGTCTCTGATGTTCTTGAGGGCGGTCGTCGGGGTTACAAGCGACTTCCAGAGCCTGACCCTGTCCGTATGTGGGATCTTTGCCAGGAGCCTGATGCAACCTACCGTGATCCAGCAAAGGAAGAAAACGATGCCGACGCAGAAAGGTATGACGAAGTGATTGTATCCGGAAGGGATCCTGTCGATAACCTCCGGCACTTCCTGGGCTGCAAGGATATAGGACAGAGGTATCATATCTTTCCGTAGGTTTTATTGATTGAGAGGATGAGGTGCCTGGTGTTGATTCCCCGCGGGCAGACCATAGTGCATTTTCCGCAGAACTGGCAGGACTTCAACATGGACAGAGCCTTGTCCGGCTGACCGTTGTGGATTGACTCTATCGCTTCACGCAGGCTGGTCGCAGCGTACTTGCCGGCAGTGCAGACAGCCGTGCAACTGCCGCAAGCCATGCATTTGCGGACATCCGGCTCGACGGCTGCGAGTTCCTCGTACTTGGCCTTGTCGAAGAGGTCGAGGTTTATCCTTGAACTGGGCACAAGCCCGAAACCGAAATCTACCATATCTCCCTTACCAGATTCTTGTAATGCTTCGCTTCAGGGAATATCTCGGAGAGGTACTGGTCGATCAGGACGGCAGCGGCACGCGCATCGGCCAAGGTGTCCGGAAGAGTCTTGGGGCCGGTGGCAGCTCCGGCAAGGAATATTCCCGGATGAGGGCTTCTCTGACCGGAGACGATACCCTCCCTGACGGCGAAATAGCCATCATCCTCAACAGGCATTTCAAGCAGGTCCCCTACCCTGCGGCCTGCTTGCGAAGGACGCATCCCGGCCATCAGGACCAGCAGGTCCAGGTTCACCTTCAAAGGCTTGCTGGCAACGGTGTCCTCCGCCTTGACCTGGAGGGATCCGTCCAGATTTTCTGCGACTTCCGCCACACGTCCGCGGATGAAGCGGATTCCATAATCCTTCTGGGCCCTCAGGTACATGTCTTCATAGTGGCGGCCGAAGAGCCTCAGGTCCATGTAGAAACAGAAGACGTCGGCATCCGGGAAGGCTTGCTTCATCTCGATGGCCTGCTTGACGGCAGTCGCGCAGCAAACCTTCGAGCAGGAACGGCATCCGGACTTCTCGTCACGGGAGCCTACGCAATGGACGAAGCCGATCTTCTTCGGATTCTCGATCCTGCTGTCGAACTTGTTCCTGAAATATGCTTCAAGGTCGGCATTCGTGATCACCCGATCGTATATTCCGTAGCCATATTCCTCCTTCTTGGAAGCCTCGAACAGGTCGAAGCCGGTGGTCATGAGCACTGCATCGGCCAGTACGGTGATTCCGTTGGAAAGGATCACGTTATAGGATTTGTCCAAGCGGTTGATGGACTGGATTTCGGTGTCCAGGAAGTACTTCACGCCCTTGATCCGGTCGGTCATGGAACGGAGGGTGTCCTGGGCGGATACTCCTGTCGGAAAAAGGCGGTCCCACCTGGCCAGATGGCCACCGAGGACGGAAGCCCTCTCGATCATTATCACATTGTAACCCAGTCGCTGGAGTTGAGCCGAGGCTTCCAGGCCGGCAGGTCCTGCGCCTACTATAAGTACGTTATTCTTCATATCACTTCAAACATGTGCAAGGAAGAGGCTGGCCAATGTCCTTCCCTCCCTTGCCGAGGTATTTCTTGCTTGGATCGTATTCTATTCCCATCTTGTCCAGGAGAGGCTCCACTCCCACCTGGTGGGTCTGGAGGCCAAGGTCCCAAGGGTCGTAACCCATCACCAGACCGGCGAGCTCCTCGTACGTGAGCACCGGGATCCCATGACCATTCTCTCCGTAGGTCTTGCCTGTGGATTCGGCAATCACATACTGCCACCTGTCCAGGAAATACGGGCATCCGGGGCAATTGGTGATGATGAGGTCCGGCTTGTAAGGCTCCATGCTTTCGAATTTCTTGTGGGTGTTCGACAGGGAATATCCCCTGTTCCCCTTAACGAAATACTGCCTGAAGCCGAAGCCGCAGCAATGACGCCTCTCAGGATAGTCCACGATCTCCCCACCCCAGGCTTCGGCCATGCCGACGAGGACGTAGGGATATTCAGCACCACCGACTCCCTTGGAAGGGAACATCTTGGAGTAGTGGCAGCCGATGTGCTCCACTACACGGAGAGGCTCGCCAGTGTGGATGTTCACAAGTTTGTGGACGGCCTGCTGGGCTATGAGGTTGCGATACTTGTAGATAAGGTCGCTCGCGTGGATAAGGAACTTCGGCTTGGCGAATTCCAGCTTGCAGGTCTTCCATAGGTTTTCCCTTATCTTCGCCTCCAGTTCCGGGTATTCACGCCAGGTCTCCATCGTCTCGCAGTAGAGGCCGAAGGACGTTATGCAGGAACAAACATAGTTCTCATAACCGTTCTTAGCCATCAGGGCGAACTGGCGGGCGATGATGGTCATCACCGTTTCCTGCGGGATGGTGTCGCTGTGATAGGCTATTCCTCCACAGGTAGTGTGATGCTCCGTCTCGAATATATCTTTCCCCAGACGGTTCCTGGTAATGTCCAGGAAAGTCGCTTCGGACGCGGGGAAGAAACTCTGCCTGATGCAGCTGCGGACATAGAAATAATGGTCGTCAGGGATTTCTTTCTGGTAGTCGGACCAGATCTTCTGTTTTCCTTCGTATATCATCTGCTAATGATTCAAATGTTTTGGGTCACTGGTATTGTAAACCATGCCGATGAATTCCTCCTCGGTCATTCCGAGTTCGGCAGCCTTCCTGAGGCCGGCCGCTCGGACCTTCTCCATCCTTTCGGTCGCACCGGTCTCGTCGAAGATCGCCTTGAGCTGGTCGAGGTCTTCCTGCGGGATGCGCCGCATTGCTCCCGGCCCAGGGCCGTCCAGGTTGCCTCCCAGACGTTCAAAGACATCATCCAGATGCTTTTCTTCCCATTCCCATACCTTCCCGGCTTCAGGATGGCCATCGTAGCCGAAACGGCGCGGGTAGACGCAGTAGCCATATTCAAGGACATTGGAGCACAAGTCCTTGGTGAGCAGGAACTGCTGGCGCCCTTTCTCGGAGTCTATGAAATACCCTAGTTCTATGGAAAGGTTGCGCAGGGCCATGATCACCAGGCCGGCGGCATTCTTTCTCGGACACCTGGTCACGCAGCTCATGCACTCGCCGCAATACCAGATCGTGTCGCTCTTGAGGAGTCTCTCTATTTCCGCTTCATCCTTGCTCTGCACTATGTCTACGATCCGGCGGGGATCATAGCGGTAGAACTCCGCGGCAGGACAGACCGCAGTGCAGGTGCCGCAGTTGATGCACGCATTGAGGCCTTCCTTCAGGCGGTAATCCTTCATCAGGAGGTCGTATAACTTACCCATTGTTCTGCTTGTTTAGAGGGTACTTCCTGGCAAGTTCTTCAAGGTCGCTTCCAGGATTCATGTTCTTTTCCATCTTGGTAAGGGTGGCGACGAAGCCTTCGAGTTCCTCCTTAGGAATGCCGCCTATTATCTTGCCGACAGAAGAATATGCCAGCCTTGTGACCTTGTCCCGTATGGTCAGGGAATACGGAGTGACCTTTATGAGATTCTGCCGGCGGTCGTCAGGGTTGACGACACGTCTGACCAGTTTCCTTGCTTCGAGACCGTCAATCAGCTTGACTATCGAATTCTTGTCCCTCAAGGTGATGTCGGCGATCTGCTGCTGGCTCAGGACCCCTTCCATCCAGAGGGTGTCTATCACGAGGAACTGTTCCGGGGTGAGATTGTATCCCCCGTTCTTGAATTCATCCGTCATGCACTGTTTCACGTTACTGTGCACGATGTTCATGAACAGGATGATCTGTTTCTCTAGTACCATGTTTTATTGTAATACCTTTTACTATTTACAAAAGTAATACAATATGATGAATGGTGCAAGTATTTGTTAACGGAATTTCTTGTCCTCTACGAGCATACCCAGATAGGAATTGTATCGCTCGGGTGAGATAATCCCCTGCTCCACAGCCTCTTTTACGGCACATCCCGGTTCATGGGTATGCGTGCATGGAGTGAAGCGGCAGTTTCTGGAAGCCTTTAGCATCTCCGGGAAATACAAGGCGACTTCTTCTTTCTTTAGATCCACAAGGCCGAATCCCCTCAGGCCGGGAGAATCGATCAGGAAACCTCCGGAAGAGATAGGATACATCTCATAAAGGGAAGTCGTGTGCTTGCCTTGCAGGTGTGCAAGCGATATGTCCCCGACCTTCGGATCGAGAGATGGGTCCAAAGCCTTGATTATGGAAGATTTGCCGACCCCGGACTCGCCTGAGAAAAGGCACACGCGTCCCTCTTCAGGGGAACCGGTGGCAACCCGAAGGGCATCTATTCCCTCTCCCGTAAGGGCGGATGTCTCAATCACCTGATAGCCTGCTCCTTCGTAAATCCTATGGAAAGCTTCAAGCTCTTCCGGGAACTCTTCCTTGAATATGTCCAGCTTGTTGAGAACGATGGTGGCCGGTATGCCATAGACCTCGCAGGTGACCAGAAGACGGTCCAGGAAAGGAAGCTTTATCTCGGGGAAATACAATGTCACAACGAGGAAGGCCCTGTCCAGGTTCGCTGCGATCACGTGAGCCTGCCTGGAGAGGTTGGTGGAGCGGCGGATGAGGTAGTTCTTCCGCTCGAGGACCTTGACAATGGAAGCCGGGTGTTCGAGGGAGGGCTCCCGGGAAGCCTCATAGGTAACCCGGTCTCCGACTGCGACGGGATTGGTGGCTTCGCTTCCGGAAAGGCGCACCTTGCCTTTCAAGACCGCAGGGAAAGGCTTCCACTGCGGTAGTTCGGACAGCAGGAAATGGCTGCCCGCATTCTTGACAACTGTTGCTTCTCCGGTCATCCCGATGGCAAATTTACCAAAAATGACTATATTTACAAGACTGAAAACATAACTTCCATCAAACTGAACATGGTAAGACAGGAAACCATCGATGCTGCCATACGGAACCTATTCAAGGACATTAAGTTTCCTTCCGAACCGGCAGGACTCTACGACCCACTCGGATACATGATAGCCATAGGCGGGAAAAGGCTCCGCCCAAAGCTTTGCCTGACGACATATTCACTGTACAAGGACAGTTTCGACGAGGGAATCCTGGAGCCTGCCGCAGGATTGGAGGTTTTCCACAGCTTCACCCTCATCCACGATGACATAATGGACCGTTCCGAGCTGAGGCGCGGAGTGGACACCGTCTGGAAGAAATGGAATCCGGACACTGCGATCCTGTCCGGTGACGTGATGTGCATAGACAGCTATTCAAGGATAGCCAAATGCCCAGCAGCTTCATTACCGGAAGTATTGGCCCTCTTTTCCAAGACTGCTGCGGAAGTCTGCGAAGGGCAGCAGTATGACATGGATTTCGAGAGCAGGGAGACTGTCAGCATGGAAGAATACACTAGGATGATCGGTCTTAAGACCGGTGTCCTCATTGCTTGTTCGGCAAAGATGGGCGCCTTGATCGCAGGAGCTCTGAAGAAGGATTGCGACAGCATTTATGACTACGGCTACTCCCTCGGCCTGGCTTTCCAGGTGGCGGACGATTACCTGGATGCCTTCGGAGACGAGAAGGTTTTCGGCAAGCCGATCGGAGGGGACATCCTGAACGAAAAGAAGAGCTGGCTCACGATAAGGGCTTGTGAGAAGGCGTCGGAGGAGGAACGCAAGGAATTGCTTGAGGCATTCACCTCCGCGGCGGGAACCCAGGAAGAGAAGGCTGCAAAGATCGCCCGCGTCAAGGAGATGTACATCCGCCTGGGGGTCGGCGAGGATGCCCAGGAAATGATCCGTGAATATACGAGGATCGCCCTCAGGCACGCAGCAAAAGCGTGTGAGGGCGTCCGTTTCGAAACTCTGAGGAGGTTCGCCGACAAGCTGGTCGGAAGGACCAGCTGACGGCTACCTGTAATCCACTACAATGGCTGAGCAAGGACCGACTACAGTAGAATCGGTCACGGTCATCATTTCTCCGGTAATCACATTCTTCCCTTCTCCAAGGTCTGAAGCGATTTCCGCATAATGTGACCAAGGGACGGTCTTCTCGTCCAGGGAGTTGTTTATGAAAACGAATACCTTCCCTGTTTCATTGTAACGGAAGAACGCATAGGTGTTGTCCCTTGTGAGGAAATGCATGGTCTTTCCGTTATGGATGACGTCGTTGTCCTTCCTCCATCGGAATAGATTGGCTGCATAGTCGTGAAGATCGGCATCAGTCCCCTGCCTGCCTTCTTCTGAGAAGAGATTCTTAGCGTCTCCCTTCCATCCGCCCGGGAAGTCCATCCTGAGCTCGCCGTCGCTCTTGTAGTTCTTGCCGGTTGCGAACATCATCTCGTCGCCATAGAAAAGCTGCGGGATGCCACGGACGGTGGCCAGGAGAGTGTATGCAAGCTTCATCTTGTCAGGATCCTGGTGCCATGAATCAGCCACACGGTAGTGGTCATGATTGGAGAGGAAGATCATCATCTTGGATATGTCGTGGTAGGTGGCATCGTGGGACAGGGCATTGTAGACCCTCATCATTCCATTATCCCAGCCTGCCTCATTCTCGCAGAGGGCTGCGTTGATGGCCGACTGGAGAGCGAAGTCCATGATTGAAGGAAGGTTGGAGTCGAATCCGTCCGGATTGGCATTGCCGCCCTGCCAGTAGGCAACCTGGTCGTAGTTTACGTCCCAGCATTCCCCTACTATGTTGAAGTCAGGGTATTCGTTCAGCACGGCTGCGCACCACTTGCTCATCGGTACCTTCTCGTTGTATGGATAGGTGTCCACTCGTAGACCGTCAAGGCCGGAATACTCGGCCCACCAGATGGCCCACTGCTGGAAATACTTGAGCAAGAATTCGTTGTCAAGGTTCATATCGGGCATCGAAGGGACGAACCAGCCGCTTTCCTGGAGGTTCAGGTCGTACTTCGAGGCATTCGGGTCCATGAGGGTGGAGAACTGGAAGTTGGAGCCTGTATATTCAGGGAACTGGTGGATCCAGTCATTGAAAGGAAGGTCCTCCATCCACCAGTGGGCGGTGCCGCAATGGTTGGTCACGATGTCCATAATAACCTTCAGGCCCTTCTCATGTGCCTTCTTCACATATTCCTTGAAAAGGGAGTTGCTGCCGAAGCGAGGATCGATCTTGTAATAGTCGCCGCAGGCGTAGCCATGATAGGACTCGTGTTCCTGGTCATCAAGGAGGAGCGGGGTGCACCAGATCGCAGTGGCACCGAGGTCGGCGATGTAGTCGAGATGGTCGATGATTCCCTGGAGGTCACCTCCATGGCGGCCGAAAGGTTCGTTCCTGGCAGCCTTTTCCTGGGTGTCAAGCGTATTGTCGTTGCCTGGGTCTGCATTGGCGAAACGGTCGGGACAGATGAGATAGATGAAGTCGGAGGTTGTAAAACTCTGCCTTGAAGCCGAGCCTTCTTCCCTGGCCGAAATCTTGTAAGGCCACCTGAAGGATTCCGTTCCATTAGTGAACACAAGGTCGTAAATCCCTGGCTTGACGGAGTTTCCAATGGTAACATCGACAAAAAGATAGTTAGGGCTTTCGGCCTTCTGGACCTTGGCAACCTTAAGGCCGGCTCCTTCAATCGCTACATCATATTCCGAGATGTTTTCGCCATGGATAAGGAGCTGAAGGTCTGTCTTCATTCCGGTCCACCAGCAAGGCGGCTCAACCTGGGAGATCCTGGATTCAGGAACGGTGATGCTCCAGTTCCAAGGGGATTTAAGGCCGACGCAGACCTTCACGGTGTCGCCTTCGAGGAATCTGTTGAAGGTGAAGACGCTGTCATTGGCAGCAAGGATCTCTATCGCCTCGTTGTCGCTTCTCAGGGCCTTGTGGGAATGCTTCAGGGAGGCAAGATAGGAATAGAAGTCCGTGGTCGCATTGTGATGCCAGTCCGGCATAGGATCTTTCTCGAAGAACTCGAAGCGATGGTCCAGGCCGACTTCCTGTCCGGTGTAGATGAGCGGCTGGGAGCCAGGGAGGGTCCAGCAGAGTACGCTCATGGCCTGCCAGGCATCGCCCATCCTTTCATACTCGGTGCCGTTCCAGGAATTCTCGTCGTGGTTGGAGGTGAACATGAGGCGGTGTGCGTTGCCATATTCCTTTGCATTCCAGGAGAGATAACTTGCGAGGCTGTCCCCGGTAGCCTTCCCCTGGGCAAGGTCGTTCAGAAGATGATGGAGCTTCCAGGCGTAGGTGCAGTCGAAGCCGGCTTCATGGAGGAAGGTTTCTTCTCCTTCAGCAAGGAAGAAGAGCTGCCTTGGATAATCCTTGCGGAACGCGCTGAAGGCATCGGCCCAGAAGTCCTGCGGGACCTGGAAGGCCACGTCGCAGCGGAATCCGTCGATGCCGCGGTCCAGCCAAAAACGCATGCTGGAGACCATCGCGGCACGCATGTCTTGATTGGAATAATTCAATTTTGCAATATCTGTCCAGTCGTACTCCACCACTGTCTTTCCGGTGATGGAATCGCGGACATACCAGCTTGGGTCCTTCCCGGTGACCCATGGATGGTCCGGAGAGGTGTGGTTAGCCACCCAGTCCAGGATCACCTTGAGTCCAAGACCATGGGCCGTTTCAAGGAAATGGTCAAAGTCGCTGAGCGTTCCGAATTCAGGATTCACGTCGCAATAGTCCTTGATGGCATAATAAGAACCAAGGGTTCCTTTGCGGCCTTCTTCTCCGATAGGATAGATAGGCATGAGCCAGACCACGTCCACACCGAGTTCCTTCAGTTCCGGAAGTTTCTTCTCGGCTGCGGCGAAGGTGCCTTCGGCGGTTGCCTGCCTGGTGTTGAGTTCATAGATAACGGCTTCAGCCGTCCAGTCATCACCCGCTACGGGAGATTGAGACTGATTCTGTTCCACGGCCTTCGGCTTGCAAGCGAAGACGGCCAGGAGGATGGCTGATAGTGCAAGTGTACGTTTCATTTGCAATATTGTTTTATACTATTGATTTTCGCAGTGAAGAAATTGTTGCCGCCCATTTCCAGCAGGCGGTACTCTCCGTGGCTGCTCCATGACGCCGGCCTGTCGGATAAGGACATATCTTCACCCGTATCGTTCGGCACGAAAAGCCGGATCATGTTCTGAAGATTGCGGATCCGGTCTGCACTGGCGGAGGGATTCAGGTAAGTGTTGCTTTCAGAGGCAAGCTCCAGCAGGTAATCCTTGTATTTCCGTCTCCAGTCTTCCACCTGGAGGATTTTATTGATCAGGGGGTTCATCTTCGAATCCCCCCAGTTCAGAGGGTCATGACGGCCGGCATCGCTCTGGACTCCGCACCAGGAGGTGGTGCCCAGGGTGTTGTCATAGTCATATGGGATGAAGTAGAACTTGTAGCTCTGAGGCTCGGTGGAGTTGAAATAGATGTAGAAATTGTTGCAGTTGTTCCAGTAGTCGTCCCACATTCCCACTGCAACGTTGACAGCGTATGTCCTGAGGAGGAGATCCACGTCGCAATGGGTTGAGAACCAGGACCTGAATTCCTGGCCCTGGAGCCTCAAGGTCTTGTTTATGAAGTCCTTGAGCTGGGCCTGCGCATTCTCGAAATCCTCGACGTTCGTCTTCAGTTCATAGGTATATTCCTTTCCGTTGTCCAGGTCCGGTCCCATGTTGGCCGAAACGGTATTGAACCTGGCGCCCCAGCGGCATCGCCAGAGATATCCGCCGTCGAAGCCGAACATATCCTCGGAGTCACGCACTTTCAGGTAGTCGTCAGCCACGGGCTCTATCATGTCGTATATTCCGAGATAATATTCCTTGGAATCCCCTTGCACTTTTATGAACAAGCGGGCATATGCAGTGTGGGACGCCGTCCAGACTCCGAAGCGGCGGAAGAGGTCGTAGCAGAAATTTTCCCTTACATATGCCGGGTCGTCCTTGTACCACTTGAAGGATATCCTTTCAGCCCCGTGGAGCTTATGCTCGGCGTCCTTATGCCACTTGTGGAAGTTGATGTCATAATGGCAATGGCGCCATTTCGGGTTGGTGGCCGAATGAAGTTGGCCGCTCTCGCCTTCCGGACGCCTTCTGGACGTGTTTCCCTTGAGCCTCAGGCCCGCTTCCTTGATGACGGTGGTGTCCTTGAGCTTGATGTAGGTAACGTCGCACTTGATGTGTTCCTTCGTTCCTGAATCCTTGTCGTAGGCCTTCAGGAGAGTGTTCCACTGCCCGAGAGAGACTTGGATGTGTACTTCCGGAATCGTACGTCCGTCATAGACGTAGTTGACTCCGTGGTTGTCGATCGGCTCGTCGGTGACCAGGATATCATCCCCGCCCGCGTTGCATCCGAAGAAGCAACCGAGGGCGAGGATCAGGTAAACCGGGAACCGCCGCGGTCTCATTGCAGGAATACCACGGATGAATTCGCTTCAAGGATAAGCTGGCCGCCCTTGAGGGCTGCCGAACCAAGGATAGCGATCGGCTTGGACATGTCTCCGGAAACGGAGAGAGTCTTGGCCGAAGAAGCCACATTATGGATTACCAGGACTTTCTGTCCGTCGGATGAGGTCATGTACCAGGAAAGGATGGTAGAGCCTGAGATATTCGCTGCGCTCATCTTTCCGCTTGCAAGGGCCGGATAGGTGTTACGTACCTGGGAGAAGGTCTTGTAGACATTCATCAGGGAGTTGGCATCGGCGGACTGCGCTTCCACCGAGATGCTTGCAGTAAGCATGCTGTTGTCCACCTTGCCTCCGAGCCTGCCGGAAGCCACAGTGCCGGTCTTTGTCCATTTCATTGGGGTTCGGACATATTCATCACCACCGTCCTTCACTCCCCAGTAGCCGAGCTCCTCGCCCTGGTAGACGAAAGGCTTGCCTTCCGCCGTGAGAAGGATGGCTGCAGCCTGCTTTTCCTTCGCATCGGACCTACCCAGGTCGCTTGCAGCACGGTTCTCGTCATGGTTTGTAAGCTTGATGGCCGGAACGGCGTCCGAACGGTTGCTCAGGTAGCTGGAACGCCAGCTGATCAGGTTGTTCACGAAGGAGCCCGCGGACCTGTTGTTCAGTACGTCCTTGAGTCCCCACCAGAAACTGAATTCGAAGACTGAAGGAAGGCCTTTGTAATAGCTGAAGGTCTTGGAAGCTTCGCTGAATACCTCACCTACCATGTATATGTCTCCGCTATTGCCGGCGGCCTTGTAGGTGGCGTTGCAATGCTGGTACCACTTATCCAGGAAAGTCGGGTTCTCGTCGCTGGTCTCGCTCCAGTAGATGTGCTTAACTGCATCCAGGCGCAAACCCTTCACTCCCATGTTGATCCATTTATCGGCCGAGGCCGCCAGGTCCTTGAATGCCGGAGATGTCTCGCTCGTCGAGGCAGCTCCATAATTGAAATCGGCGAACCAGTCGGTCCAGAGGTGCGAATGGTACATCAGTGAGTTCATCCCCGGAAGGAGGATGTCGGCAGCATCGGTATTGGAAAGGGTAAGTTCCTGCCCCCAGACCAACTGATGGTTGCTGCTCGGTGCCCCGTACTTGTAGGAATCCCACTGGGTCTGGCTGGTCCTGACGAGGACACCCCAGGAACTGGAAATATCCAGGGAAAGGGTGCAGGTCGAACCGCCTGTGGTATAGAACTGGGCCATCTTGCCGTCTCCGTAATAGAGCCAGATCCCTGAAGTCTGGGAGCCAGTATTGGCGATCTCCTCCACCTGCTCGATCTTCAGGGTCTTAGGCTTCCCCGCCCCGTCGAGAGTCAGGGTGAACTTGACTTTCATCGAGGTTGCAGAACCGCTGACGCATGAGAACCACTGGCCGGAATCATAGCCGTTCTTCGGGAACATTGCAAGCCTGCCTGCGGAGATGTCGGCCGCCGGGTCGCTCGAGAATATGAAATAGTCGCGGTAAGGGCTGTCCTCGGAAGCCTTGGCGCTCAGGAACCAAGGGTGGTCCTTGCCGGCATGGTTGAGTACATAGTCCAGATAGATGTCTATCCCCTTTGCCTTGGCTTTAGCGAGCAAGTTCTTGAAATCCTCTTCGGTACCATATTCAGAATTGACTGAATAATAATCTTTTACATCATAGCCATGATAGGACATCGCAGGATGGATAGGGCTGAGCCACAAGGCGCTCACGCCCATCTCATCGAGATAGTCCAGCTTGGAGGCTATTCCGTTGAAATCCCCTATCCCGTCACCGTTGCTGTCGGCGAAGGAATATACCAGGAGCTGATAAGCGGTTCCGGCCCTCTTCTTGCCATCGAAGGCTGCCGGCTCGGCCACCAGGTAGGTCACCTTGTTCCCGCTCTGGGTCACCTTTACCGTAGCATCCTGGGCTCCTTTGACGGATATGCTGCCCTCACGGTCATCTCCGTCATTCGCGGAAACGGTAACTGAAAGAGAGGCATTGCCGCTGCCGGAAGTCTTGTCGAGGTGGATCCAGTCCGAGGATGCGGAAGCAGTCCAGGCAGCAGTGGACTTGACGCTGAACAGCCTGGTGGAAGCATCTTCGGCCGTAAAGGCCAGCTCCGTAGGTGAAACGGAGAGAGTGTCCGGCTCCTTCTGGTTTTTATCACCACAGGAGACAACCAGCATGACTGCTGAAAATGCTGCAAGCAGCAGGAAATGGAATTTCTTTGTCATAGCCATGTTTCGATAATTAGCAAGCCGGAGTCCGGTCAGGGACTCCGGCCCGAAAAAAGTCACCGATTACTCGATGGTGATGGTCTCAGCCACTGAATCGTAGATGATGCTGAAGGTCTCCTTGTCGGAAACATTGATGTTGTCTCCTCCAGGGACAGCAGTGAAAGCAGCACCGGAAGTGTAGGTACCACCCCTGTTGACATCCCAGCCGGATCCCTGACGGACCTTCCAGCCGCCGGAGATTGTCTGGTTGTATGCCACCCACTTGCCTGCACCGTCATACATCATGAAGACGTCTCCGCCCCAGCTGTTGAAGTCACCGATGACGCCCCAGAACTGATTGCTGAGGGTGACGGTTTCAGCAGCAGGATCATAGACGACCATATAGGTACCGTCTGCAGGAGCCTTGAAGTTGTTTCCGCCGTTGGTGACTGCAAAGGCCTCGTTGACAGCAGCGCAGTCGCCGCCGCGGTTGTTGTCCCAACCTGCATTCTCACGGACCTTGATCTCGTCGGTAGCTGTAAGGTAAACAGGTATCGAATACCACTTGCCGTCGGCACCGAGGTTCATTGGAACGTCATTGTTCCAGCTGAATCCGGCGATGCTGGCGATGGAACCTACGACACCCCACTGAAGGGTACCGATGGTCTCATTGTTGGCATTGTAAACCACCTTGAAGGTTCCGAGGAGGTTGACGTTGTCACCGCCTTGGACGGCCTTGACGAACTCACCCTGCTTGGATGGGGTCGCACCTCCGCGGTTGACGTCCCAACCCTTGTCGAAGCGGACTTTCCAGCCACCCTTCTCGACGGTGATCATATCACTGACCCAGATGCCTGGCATGACTTCGGTCATTGCGACATCGGTGTTCCAGTCATCGTTGACTCCGATGACGCTCCAGGTCTTCTTGGCGTTGACGACGGTAATAGTCTGTGCGGACGGATCGTAAGTCACGACATAAGTCCCGTCTGAAGCGATCGCGATATTGTCACCGCCGGCAACGGCTGCGAAAGGCTGGCCGAGTTCGGCCATGGTTCCTCCTACGTTCTCAGCCCAGTCGTGGTTGTGACGGATCTTCAGGCCTCCGGCCGTGATGGCAGTCTCAGGGCTTACCCACTTGCCGTCGACAAGTTCCATGTCAACGTCACCGCCCCAACTGTTGAAGTCACCGATGAGGGACCATACGTCGCCGTTGGAAACGGTGATGGTGAGGTCGTTGGTATTCAGGACAACCTTGTAGAAGCCTGCTCCGATCTTGATGTTGTCGCCACCTGCGACGGCTGCGAACGGCTGACCGAGTTCGACCAGGGTGCCACCATAGTTCTCGTCCCAACCGGCATCCTTGCGCCACTTGAACTCAGTGTCGCCTTCAGCGGTGATGTATGCAGTCCAGACTCCGTCCTTCTCGGATGCGAGGACGTCGTTGTCCCAGTCACCATTGAGACCGATGATGTTCCAACCGGTGACAACCTCAGGCTCCGGCTCGTCACCTCCACCGATGATGGTACTGACCTTTGCTCCTGAAGTTTCCACAACCTTGGCAGTTCCGGCATCCGGGTTCACGAAGAGGTCATAGACGCCTTCGGTTCCCACCACGATGTTAGGTCCATCCTGGGTGACGCTGAACTCATTGTCAAGTCCACCGAATTCACCACCGAGGTTGACGGCCCAATCCAGGTCCTTGCGGAACTTGAACTCATCTGCGGCCGCAATCGAAACGCCGAGGGCTACATGGTTGCTTCCGTCGGAAATCATGGCGATGTCGCCGTCCCAGCTGATTCCATGCTTGGAAAGGGCTCCGATGACGGTCCATGCGCTGGATTCGGTGTATTCAGGATAAGGGTTGTATGCCTCGGTAACCTTTGCGGTTCCTGCGTTCGAATCGAACCAGATGTCATAGGTTCCGGCTGCGCCGACCTTGATGTTAGGTCCGTCCTGGGTGACGCTGAAATCATTGTCAAGTCCACCGAAGTCGCCACCCATGTTGACGGCCCAATCCAGGTCCTTGCGGAACTTGAATTCATCGTCTGCGGTGAGCCTGACAGCAGCAGCCACGAAGTTTCCGTTGCCGTCGGTCCACATGTTGAGGTCATTGTCCCATGAGATTCCATATTCACTGAGCGCACCGGTGATCGACCACTTTTCGTCGCTGTCCTGGGCGTTGGTGGTGTACTCTTCATAAGGGCTGCCCGCAGGGATCACCACCTCGAATCCGTTGATAGTGATGCGGCCTTCGGAATCAACGTGTCCGTTACGTCCGTTGTCACGGGCGACTTCCTGCATTGAAGCACGTACGACGAGTTCTACGTCTACAAACGAGCCTTCAGTGTACCCATATGAAAGGAGGGCTTTTGAGAGAGTCCCTACGGAAAGGGAGAGGGTGCCGTCCTTGGCCGTGGAGGAAAGGGTCTTGCTGACAGTCCTTCCGTCTACGGAGACAAGGGCGAGGGAATGGTTGACAGGCATCTGCTCATTGAAGCCCATCTTGAAGGTACCCGGGGTATAGGTTGCAGTGATGGCTTTCTCGCCGATCTCATAGCTTCCAAGTACCGGGGCCGTGGCCTGGGAAGGATCGAAACTCTTCAGGTCCTCCTGGACGCAGGACACTGCGCTGAAAAGCAGCAGTCCGGCAGATATGATTGAAAATAATTTCTTCATTGCTGATAACTGTTAATAACCCGGATTCTGTTCAAGGTTGGAGTTGGCAAGACGGTCGCTGTCAGGAATCGGGAAGAGGGTCCTGTAGGAATCCACATCCCTTCCATCCTTGACTTCTCCCTTCCACTGCCAGGTGTAACCGGAAGTGAACTTCCCGAAGCGGATAAGGTCGCTGCGGCGCCAGCACTCCTGATAGAGTTCACGTCCACGCTCGTCGAGGATCTCGTCGAGGCTGAGAGCCGACACTGCAGGCAAGCCGGCACGTGCACGGACCTGGTTGAAAGCAGCGAGTCCTTCGATCGAAGCACCGCGTGCCTGGCACTCGGCTGCCATCAGGAGGACGTCGGCGTAACGCATCATAGGGAAGTCGGTGTTGACGAAACCAGGGTTGTTCCAAGTGTCTTTCTCCTCATCATAGACCCTGTTAGGGATCTCGCCGTCGCTCTGGACGTTGCGGAACTTCATGAAGGCGTAACCGTTGCTGAACTCTCCGATATCGTCGATGTCCTTGGTCTGGGTAGCGGTGTAGAAGAGGTTGCGGGCGTCATTGGAGGCGAACTTGTCATAGAACTGAGGAGTGGTGCGCAGACCGCCCCATCCTGAGGAGATACCCATCTGTGCGGGATCCATCGAACCGCCTGTAGAGGCGAAGATGATGTAGTTGGTCACACCGTAGCTCTGGGTATAGATTCCGTCCTGCTCCACGGCGAAGATGATCTCGTCGGTGCACTTGTCATTGTCTGCGAGGAAGAGCTCCTGATAGGCGTTGAAGTTGCCTGCAGACGAGGTGTGAAGGCTGTAACCTGCGCTCATGAGGTCCTTGAGGACGTTTGCGCAGTCGTTCCAGCGGGCAGTGCCGGTGTAAACCTCGGCGTTGAGATAAAGCTTGGCGAGGAGGAACTGTGCGGCACCCATGCTGACATGGCCGTAGGTGACAGCGTTCTTTCCAGGGAGGTAGCCGTCGGCAATGATGTCCTTGAGCTCGTTTTCCAGCCATTCGAAGAGGTCAGCCCTCTTGATCTGGGTAGGGACGACGCCCACCACGGAATTCTCGTCGGCGAACGGGACGTTGCCGAAGTTATCCAGGGCATGATAGTATGCGATGGCACGGAGTACCCTTGCCTCGTCGATGTAGCGGTTCTGCACGGAAGCGTCGAAGCTCAGGCCCTTCACTTCGCGGATGAACTCGTTGGCTGCAGAGACCTGCATGAAGATACGTGAATAGAACGCATAGATGAAGGTGTCGTCAGTCGTCCAGTTCATGTAATGGAAGTTCTTGATGGTCTGGTCGTTCCAACCGCAGACGCTCTCGTCGGTGGTAAGTTCGCTCAGGTGGTAGAGTCCACGGACGTACTGTGAAGCTCCGCCGTCAAGACCGGAAATCGAAGCCGATCCATTCGGACCGTAATAACCGGATGTGGCGAATCCAAGATACACGCCGGAGATGTAGGAATCAAGGGCGGACTGGCTGGTGAGTGCCTTGTCAGCGGTGTTCGCATTAGGATCGATAGGGGTCACGTCGAGATCGCCCACGCAGGAACTCAGGGCAGCGGCGGCTGCGAGGATTCCGAGAATATATATTACCTTTTTCATATTCAATCCCATATTAGAAGTTGAGTTTCACACCTGCCACAAAGGTACGCGGACGTGGATAGACGGTGCCGTCGATTCCTCCGTAGACCTCAGGGTCGATGCCTGAGTACTTGGTGAGAGTGCAGATGTTCTGGACCGTACCGAAGATGTTAAGCGATGCATAACGGTTGGTGACGATCTGGAAAAGCTTAGGGAAGGTATAGCCCAGGGTGAAGTTGTCGAGCTTCAGGAATGAGCCATCCTCGAGATAGTAGTCAGACAGGTACTGGGCCTGGGTGAACATCGTACGCGGAGCCGATGAAACACGGTTGCTGACGAACTGGTTGGTCCAGAGGTCGGCGAGCATCTCGGTGTCGGAAGCCACGTTGTTGTAAACCCAGTTGCCGATGGAGGCGTGTCCCGAAAGGGCCGCAGTCCAGTTCTTGTAGTTGAACTTGGTGTTGAAACCGAAGGTGTAGTCAGCATCTGCATGATGGGACATGTACTTGTCGTCTGCAGTGATCTGGCCGTCGTTGTTGCGGTCCACATAGACGCCGTTCACAGGAGCTCCGTCCTCGTCGTAAACCTGCTGGTAGAGGTAGAAGGTACGCATCGGATAACCGACCTGGATCAGCTGGACGTTGTTTCCGGTACCTCCGGAGATTCCACCGGTCTCGATGCCGGCTGCGTCCTCGTCGGAAGCGGTCAGCTTGGTGACCTTGTTCTGGTTGTAAGCCATGTTGACTCCGAAGGTCCAGCTCATGTCCTTCTTCTCGATGAGGATGGAGTTGAGGTCGAGCTCGATACCCTTGTTGGTCATCGTACCGATGTTGGTGTTCAGGTAGTTGGTGAGGTTGGAAAGGCCAGGGACTGGGATGTAGTTGAGAATGTCGCGGGTGTCTCTCTTGTAAACGTCAGCGCTGAGGGTCAGGCGGTCACCGAACCAACCGAAGTCCATACCTGCATTGTAGGTAGTTGTGGTCTCCCACTTCAGGTCGGCGCTGTAACCCAGGGCCACGATAGGAGCCGAGTAGTCACTGCCGTTGACGAAGTAGTAAGAACCAGGAGTGTTGATGGTGAGGAACTGTGCGAAGGTGTCGTAGTAGCCTCCGACTTCCTGCTGACCGGTCTCTCCCCAGCTCAGACGGAGCTTCAAGGTCGAGAACAGGTCTGAGTTCTTCATGAACGGCTCATTCTTGATGTTCCAAGCGAAGGCCACTGAAGGGAAGATACCCCACTTGTGGTTCTGGAAGCGGGAGGTACCGTCGGCACGGAGGGTGGCGGTGATAAGGTAGCGGTCTGCGAAGCTGTAGTTCGCGCGGCCGAAGAAGGAGACGAGATAGAGCTCACCCTTGCCCTCGGTGTTGCTCAGCTCGAGATTGTCGGAAATCCTGTAGCTGTAGTTGTGGCTGTTGCTCCAGAAGTGCTGCCAGGAATATCCTGCCATCAGGTCGATGTTGTGCAGGTCGGCGAAAGTCTTGTTGAAATCACCGTAGAATTCCAGGGTAGTATTGCGGCGGGTGTAGTCGTAGTCGGTGTGGGAACCGCCGCCTGACTGTGTCGTGTTGTGGTAAGAAGCCTCGGAACCCTTCGCGAGTTCGGAGACGCCGTCTGACTTAGCCCAGTCGATACCCAGATTGAGGTTGAACCTCAGGGCCTCGAAACCGTGGACCTTGTAGTCGAACTGGGTGTTACCGATGAAACGGTAGGAGTCCGCATAGTCGGTCTTCGCGTCAAGGAGGGCCACAGGGTTCATGGTAGCCATGGAGTTGATGTTGCCCGAAGCGTCGAACCAAGTGGTATAGCCATTCAGTCCGGCAGAGTCATAGACAGGCTTGGTAGGGTCGTAGTGATTGGCGGCTCCGATGGCATCCTGGTTTGCATAGAAGTTCTTCGCATAGACACCCTTTCCGTTAAGGTTGACGGTGAGGTGGTTGTCGAAGAAGGTCGGAGAAAGGTTGAGGGAAACGGTTCCCCTGTTCATCTTGGAACCCTTGAGGGTACCGTTCTGGCTCGTCAGGCCTCCGGAAACACGGTAAGGCAGGAAGCCGGCGCGTCCGTTGATGCTGACGTTTCCGTCATAGGTCTGGGCGGTGTGGTAGATCTGCTTCTGCCAGTCAGTGTTGTCGTTTCCGAGGGCAGCCTCTGCAGCTGAGTTGACTCCGTAGAAATCACGGATCAGCGCACGGATGCCGTCAGCGTCGAGTACATCGTTGTACTTGGCGATGGTATTGGCAGATGCGGTGAAATCAACAGCGACCTGAGGGATCTTGGAAGCGGTCTTGGAGCCCTTCTTGGTGGTGATCACGATGACACCGTTGGACGCGCGGGAACCGTAGATGGCGGTTGCGGAAGCATCCTTGAGGACAGTGAAGCTCTCGATGTCTTCAGGGTTGATGGAAGAAAGAGGGTCGGACATACCGGAGATTCCGTCGTTGGAGACAGGCAGACCGTCGATGACGATCAGAGGGTCGTTGGAGGCGTTGATGGATGAACCACCACGGATCCTGATGGTAGCGCCTGAACCAGGCATACCGCTACCGGCAGTGACGACGACACCTGCGCTCTTGCCACGGAGGAGGTCCGCAGGAGAAGTGATGACACCCTTGTTGATCTCATCGGCCTTGACGGTAGCGATGGATCCGGTCATGTCACTCTTCTTCACGGTACCGTAACCGATGACCACGACATCATCGAGGAACTCGGAGTCTTCGACGATGGTAAGGCTTGCAGGGACTGCAGAAGCCTTGAATGACTGTGTCGTGTAGCCGATGCAACTGATGACAACAATCGCATCAGGACTGGAAACGTTGAGCATGTAGTCTCCGTCGAGTCCGGTCGAAGTACCGTTCGTAGTACCCTGTTCCATGACAGTGGCACCGATCACGGGACCGGATGCGTCGACTACAACTCCTTTCACCAGATACCCGCTCTGAGCGGATACGGTAGTGCCGGCCAAGCCAAACAGCAAGGCCGCCACAGCAGCTATAATCCTTTTCATTTGGAAATTTTGAATTGTTGGAATTTGCATTCTATATCTGTGTGTAATTATTAAGCAGTTTTCTTCTCGGTCACGAAATGGACGCTGAGGGCACCCAGGACAAGCAGGACACCTGCGATGATGAGCATGTTGGCCTGAATTCCGCCGACAGCCTTGAGGACAAGTCCTCCAAGGGCTGCAGCCACGATCTGTGGCAGGCAGATGGTGCAGTTGAACAGACCGAGATAGCTGCCCATGTGCTCGCCGTGGAGGGAATTGGTCAGCAGGGTGAACGGAAGCGCGAGCATTGCCGCCCAGGCCGCACCGATCATGAAGTAGGAAAGGAAGAGTACGTACTGGTTGTGTACGAAGGCAACGGATATGAAGCCCACGGCTCCGATGAGGAGACTCACTACATAGGCGAGTTTGAGGGACTTGAACTTAGGGATTACGATTGCCCAGAGGATGGAGCCCACGGCCTGCAGGGCGAAAACGACCCCTACCCAGTTGCCTGCTGCCTGATAACCGGCTGATGCTGTGTCTGTCGCATTCCAGCAGTTGGCAGCGATGGCTCCGTTGGAATATGTCCACATGTACATGAACGCGGCCCAGCAGAAGAACTGCACGAGGCCTACCGTCCAGAAAGTCTTCGGAGCATGGAGCAGGAGTTTGAAGAGGCCCGGCTTGCCGGCCGCCTTCTCTTCTTCCTGCTGCTTCTGAAGGTCTATTCCGTGGAATTCCGCATATTCCTGAGGATTCATTTCCTTGACTTTCAGGAAAGTGTAGAGCACGCATAGGATGAGGATGGCTGCTCCGCAGTAGAAACTCCAGATCACGGATGGAGGGATCTGACCCTTAGGGGCGGTGTTGGCTATTCCTATCCATGTGAAGAAGATCGGGAAGAGATAGCCAACGAGGCTCCCTGCGTTGCAAAGGAGCGACTGGAGGGAATATGCCTCAGCCTTCTGCTCTTCGCTCACCATGTCGCCCACCATCATCTTGAAAGGCTGCATCGCTACGTTGATGGAGGTGTCCAGGAATATCAGTGAGAACAGCCCGAACCACATCGCGCCGTTGAGGCCCAGCATCAGCCTGTCGGAGAAATTAAGGTTCCCAGCATTTGGAAGGAATATCATCACCAGCACTGCAACGATGGCGCCGACCAGCAGATAAGGCTTCCTGCGGCCCATCTTGCACCAGGTCCTGTCGGAATATTTTCCAATCAAAGGCTGGACGATCATTCCCATGAGAGGAGGGAGTATCCAGAAGAAACTCAGCTGGTGCGGATCGGCGCCCAGGGTCGCGAAAATCCTGCTTATGTTTGCGCTCTGGAGGGCGTATGCTATCTGCACGCCGAAGAACCCGAAACTCAGGTTCCACATATCCCAGAAAGATAATTTACGTTTGTCCTGCATTATGAGGTTATGAGTTTTAAATGCTGTTAATCGTTCAAAATTAGCAAATCAATATTAATTAAATAACGCGCGCACGACGAAAGGCACGGAAACCCGGACGAATTGCGAGGTTTTAATGACGAACTGAAAGATATTTTTCTTAACTTGCGATGATTCGGAACCTGACATGAAACAAATCCGTACATCCAGCATAATCCACGGATTCGCACTGCTTCACTTCGCTGCGGCCGCTCTGTGCCGCCTCTGCAACGTCGAAGACGAACTGGTGCTGACCACTCTGACCATAATCCTCTCCGTCATCCTCTGCTTCCGGTACAGGCAGAGCATGGAATTCTCGGCCATCGTCATCATCATCGCGAACATTTTCGGATTCCTCCTGGGTAACGGAACGGCATACATCGTGAAGCTCATAACCAGCCACCCTATCCTCTATCCGGCGATAGCCACTTTCCTGACCACTGAGATCATGGGCTGGGCCCTCGTAGGCTTCATGAACCATTATATCGGCAGAGGGGCGGACGACCGAAGTGCCGGAAACGTAGAAAAGACCTGGCTTGTAATAGCCATTGCCCTGATACTTCTTATCCGAGTGATAATCAGGCTTTTCAAGTCCACTCTTTTCTCAGGGGGCTCAATGACAGAAGCCCTCGTGGATTTCTCGGGTAATTCCATCGCCCTGCTGTTCATGGTCTGCATCACGATATTCTTCATATCTTTCAGGAAGAATCACCCGCAAGCCTCCCCGCACATTCTGAAAAGTATCGGCGACGCCGTCCTTTTCTTCATCCTGACATCAAGCCTCTCAGCTTTGATAGTCGGTTACAGTTTCCCGTTCCACCTGGACAAAGGCCTGACGGCAAGGCACTACATGGAGCTGCTTCTGGTCGCCTTAATATGCGAAGCTTTGATATATTCTATCATATATATGATTGAATATGCCATTACGGCCAGAAGGAAGGCTGAAAATGAGAAGAGCAGGGCCGACCTTGCCAAGTTCCAGTACCTCAACCTGAAGCAGCAGGTCAATCCGCATTTCCTATTCAATTCCCTGAACATCCTGGATGCACTTGTTCTGGATGGGAAAGACCAGGAAGCCAGCACATACATCCACAAACTCGCCGGGTTGTACCGATACATGCTGAAGAACGAGGAAGAGGCCACGGTCTCCCTCAGGGATGAGATGACTTATGTGGATATGTACAGCGACTTGCTGAAAGTGCGCTTCCAGGAGGGTTTCGTCCTGGATTCAGCCGTCCGGGAAGAGGATATGGCGAGATATGTCATTCCTTGTTCGATCCAGCTGCTCATCGAAAACGCCACCAAGCATAATGCTGTGTCCCCTGAAAGGCCACTGTACGTCAGGATAACCTCCGACGGGGAGAGCGTGACCGTGACAAACAACCTCATCCCGAGAGTCACGAAATCCCAGTCCAGCGGGCTGGGGCTCAACTATATACGAAAGCAATACATGGAACGGTCCGGTAAGGGAATAGAGATAGAAAAGACCGAAGGGGCCTATACAGTTAAACTTCCGCTGCTATGAGAGTATTGATCATCGAAGACGAGACCATGGCCCGCAGGAGCCTGGAAAAGATCCTGGAGAACAACTTTCCCGACATCGCGATAGTCGGGGAATGTGGTTCCGTCAAGGATTCAGTGGAATGGTTGAGAGAGAATCCAGGAAAAGCTGATGTGATTTTCATGGATGTGGAACTCTCGGATGGAGAGTGTTTCGAGATATTCCGGAAAGTGGAGGTCAAGTCGCATGTGGTGATGACAACTGCCTATGACAATTATGCCGTCAAGGCCTTCGAGGCAGGGAGCGTGGATTATCTGCTGAAACCGATCGACATAGGTCCGCTCAAGAGAGCCATGGAACGTTGCAGGACTGTTCCGGCAAGCCTGGATGTGGAAAGGATCCTTGGGGCATTGGCTTCGGAGCAGCATAAGAACGGGTACAAAGAGCGTTTCCTGGTGCATTTCAACGACAGGATCGTCCCTATAAAAGCGGATGAGATAGCCTTTTTCTATTCGGAGGACAAGAACAACCACGTCGTCACCCACGAAGGGTCGGTGTACATCGTGGACAATACGATGGACAGCCTGATGACCGGACTCGATCCGGAAAGGTTCTTCAAGATATCGAGAAGCTGCATATTCTCGAAAGACGCTATCGACAGCGTGACGAAACTTATGGGAGGACGTCTCAGGATAACGCCGAAGACAATAATGACGTTGGACAGAGGATCGGCTCCTGACCTCACCGTAAGCCGGTCAAGGTCAGAGGAATTCCTGGAGTGGCTGGAAGGATAAGTATCAGAGCAAGCCGAGACGGTAATGCCAGAGAATCACTCCGACGCAGACGGAAATATTCAGGGAGTGCTTGGTGCCGTACTGAGGGACCTCGATGGAAAAATCTGACATATCCACAACCTCCTGGCTCACACCATCGACTTCATTGCCGAAGACGAAGGCATATTTCTTTCCATCCTCAGGAGAGTATTTTTCAAGGCTCAACGAATTGACTGTCTGCTCAATGCTGACAATGGTATAGCCCTTTGAGCGCAGCCTTTCCAGAGCTTCCTCAGTATCGCCTACATATTCCCAAGGGACAGACTCTTCAGCACCGAGGCCGGTCTTGTGGATTTCTGCAGACGGTGGCACGGCACAAATACCGCAGAGCCAGACCTTGTCGATGCCGAAGGAATCGCACGTCCTGAAAACAGAGCCGACATTGTGGGCGCTGCGGATATTGTCAAGCACGACAACGGCCCCTGTTTCCGGCCTCAGACGGTACTCTTCAGGGGTCATCCTGCCCAGTTCTATATTCAATAGTTTCCGGTCCTTCACTTGTTCAACCTTTTGTTGAGACAAATATAGCAAAAATGGTTTTTTAATCTTATCTTTGCTTTCGTGTTCGGAATTGATCCGAATGACGACTAACTGCAGAATTTATGAAACAAGACCTCCAGATTTTCGATCTGATTAGAAATGAAAGGGAAAGGCAATCTTCCGGACTTGAACTGATTGCATCAGAGAACTATGTAAGTGACAACGTTCTCGAAGCCATGGGCTCCATCTGCACGAACAAGTATGCAGAAGGCTATCCTGGCAAGAGATATTATGGCGGCTGCCAGATCGTTGACCAGATCGAGCAACTGGCCATCGACCGTATCTGCAAGATTTACGATGCGGAATACGCCAATGTCCAGCCTCATTCAGGAGCACAGGCCAACATGGCCGTGATCATGGCTTGCCTGAAGCCAGGAGATACCTTCATGGGACTCGATCTCTCACAGGGAGGACACCTCACACATGGTTCACCTGTCAATGCATCCGGAATCCTCTACCACGCTGTAGCCTATGGCCTGAACGAGGAGACCGGAATGATCGACTACGACAAGATGGAGGAAACCGCTCTCGAATGCAAGCCGAAACTCATCATCGGTGGCGCTTCAGCTTATTCCCGCGAATGGGATTATGAGAGGATGCGTGAGATTGCCGACAAGGTCGGAGCATTGCTCTGGATCGACATGGCTCATACAGCCGGTCTGATCGCCGCCGGTCTTCTTAAGAATCCTGTAAAGTACGCTCATATCGTCACTTCCACGACTCACAAGACCCTGCGCGGACCACGCGGAGGTATCATCCTCATCGGCAAGGATTTCGACAATCCATGGGGGCTCAAGACTCCGAAGGGCGAAATCAAGAAGATGAGCGCCATCATCAACTCAAGCGTCTTCCCTGGCGTCCAGGGTGGTCCTCTCGAGCATGTTATCGCTGCCAAGGCTGTGGCATTCTACGAGGCAATGCAGCCTGAGTTCGTAGATTACCAGAAACAGGTCATGTCCAATGCGAAGACCATGGCTAATGCTTTCATCGAGAAGGGTTACAAAGTCGTTTCCGGAGGTACTGACAACCATCTGATGCTGATCGACCTCAGGACCAAGTTCCCTGATGTAACCGGAAGGATGGCTGAGAAAGAGCTCGAGAAAGCCGAAATCACCATCAACAAGAACATGGTACCTTTCGATTCGAGAACGCCATTCAAGACATCCGGCCTGAGGATTGGAACTCCTGCAGTCACTTCACGCGGATTCGTCGAGAAAGACATGCTGGACATCGTCGAACTGATCGACACGGTCCTCACTGCAGTTGCCAAGTATGCAGATGTAGTGAACGGTGTCACCGAGGAGGGTAAGGATGAATATGAGAAGGTCCTGGAGACTGTAAGGCACAAGGTACACAACATGACTGCCGGAAGGCCTCTCAACAGGTACTAGCCGATTCAGGAATATCAGCAATTATTCTCCGAAATCAGAGAAAAATAGAGGTCGATCCGGAATGGGTCGACCTCTCATATTATGAGACTGTAGGTAGTCTTAGTTGTTCTTTCCGGAATTGATCAACCAGTTCCAGTAGTCCATGTTGCTGATACGCTCGATGACAACCTTACGATCGCCACGGCGGATGTCATGAGACTCGCCGTAAGGAACTGTGGTAGCCTTCTTGCCGAAGCCGTACCAGTAGATCTGGCTCTTTGCGACTCCCCTGTCTACGAGAGCATCGTAAACTGCCTTTGCACGACGGCGGGAAAGGTCGATGTTGTAGTCGTATCCGCCACGTACATCGGTGTAACCGGCGATGAGGAAGTGCTGGTTAGGATAGTTCTTGAGGACGGTAGCTACAGTGTCGAGAACTTCCTGGGACTGCTGGGTGAGGACATCCTTGTCGAAATCGAAGGTAACATTGTCAAGCATGACAGTAAGGAGCTTGTCAGGACCCTGGACCTCGACTGTGTCGTGGACTTCCTTGATGACCTCTACCGGCTTGTCGATGTAAGTTACGACAGGAGCAGGGAGGACAGAGCTGAAGCGGTTGAAATTGGTCCTTCCAAGATTCAGGATAAGGCCTGCGGTGATGGACGGCATGAATGCGAAAATGTCGTTCTCGCCAACCCAAGGGGAAACCTCGAGAACCTCGTTACGGATGCTGAGGACGCTGAGGTCCAAGCTGAGGCTGAGCCTGTTGCAAAGACGGAATGTGTTCAGGATTCCGGCAGCGGCGCCCCACTCGTCATTAACCTCGTCATAGCCCTCGCGGTCCTTGTAGGAAGGATCCTTGAGACCTACCCAGCCGGCTCCGATGTAAGGAACCACATTCCAGAAACGGGTCTCCTTGTAACCGAACAAGGTGTTCGTGATGTTCCAGAGGAGATCGGTATGGATGTACTGGAAATAATCGAAGTTACCGTTACCATTGTCGATAAGGGTAGTGTGGCCGCTCTTAAGGTCAAAAGAGTTGTTGAGACCATGGAAACCTACGCGGAAACCGACGGCTGGAGTGAACCACTTGCCGAAATGGATATCGATTGCAGGGCCTCCGAAGCTGAACTTCGTCTCCTTGGAAACGGTGAAGTTAGCACCACCGGCTGCTCCAACGAACCAATTGTCCCAGAATCCATTGGTAAGATAAGGACCCCTAACGACAGCACCGTTCTCGTCACGGTTGTTGTCTTCCTGAGCGTACGCTGAAGTGATGGCTACTAGCGCAATCGCTACGATACTTAAGATCTTTTTCATCAATTAACTGATATTTTTTATTACAAATAAATATCTATACAAGTGCCAATTATACGATAAATGGTACAACGGGCAAATATAGACATTTAATTTGAATTAATTGCAAATTGGTTGCAAAATAAACTTAAATTCACGAGGTTGCGCATGAAGCCTATATTTCTCCAGAGGAAGGGCTCCCCATGAGTCGATGCCACCGAGACCCATCTGGATAAGGTCGAAATTGACGTAGGTAGTACCGTTCGATCTGTCGTTCTCATGAGCCAAAGCCTTGAGATTCAGCGAGTGACGCGGGTAACCCACTCCCTTGTTCGTCTTGTTGGCGCGTTCTGGAGTCCCGTCAACCGTGCAATCCAGATCCTTGATGGAGAACGGAAGCACAGAACCGGAGAAATTGACATCTGACGTGATTGCCAGGCCGGTTCCATCCGGATCCATGACCTTGAGATAGCGCAGGTCGGTGTGGGTGCCGGATTCCTGGGAACGGACATAGCCATAATGGTACTGCTCGTTGACAGTCTGGCGGTAAAGCCCGATCATCGCTGAAGTATTCCTGTCGAGATAATTTTCCCAAGGCCCACGGCCGAAGAATTCGATGTCGGAGAAATTGCCGGGCATCGCCAGTTTCATTCCGAACCGGAACAGGTCCGGTGCTTTGTCAAGCCCGCCGGCATCGGACATCGTTTCCTTGCCCAGGATAGTGCCGTCGCTACCGATGATATACACCATATTCACGGCCGCTGCACCATCGGCGATCGGCTTGTAGGCCACGGAGACCTTGTAGCAATCTCCTTCCTTAGTGACATCCATGGATCGAGGGACGAACTCAGGGTACCTCCAGACCTTGGATTTGTCATTGAGGCGTGCTCCCATGTCGTTCTCGGTCACCGCACGGGCGAATTCAGGCAGGAGCGGCTCTGACAGCACTTCCCTGCCACCGATCTTGTAACTTGCCAAGGCTCCGTCAGATGTCTTGAATGTCGCCTCCCAAGGCAAGACCCTGTCGCCGGCAGTACCGCAATGGCGGAAATGACCAGAGAAACGATGGGCGGAAATGTCAGAAGAGTCGTATGAGACCTGATCTCCCGCCACGGAGTCCCTGCCTACCATGGCTGCAATATCCCTGGAAGATGACTCCCGGATCGGAATCTGGTCGTATGCTATTTCGGTCCCTGCAGGCAGCAGTCCTTCACGAGTCTTGAGGACATAGGAAACATTCAGGAACACTTCTTCGTCTCCTGGATAGTCCGAAGGGATGCCAATGGATATCCTTTCCGTCTTCTGCGGTGATACTTTAAGGTTCTCAACCACTCCGCTATGGGTCTTCTCGCCACCGACGGTAACGTCCCAGACCATGCGGTAATTGCTCAGATCCTTGAAGAAGAACTCGTTGGTAACGACCAGCTTACCGGCACCGCCATCTGCCGCGCCGGTCAGGATGTTCCTGTACTGATAGCGGATCTCGTAGGCGTGAGGATGCCAGGTGCGGTCGGCAGCTATAATTCCATTGCAGTTGAAAGAAGCGTCGGATGGGTCGAAATCATTGAAATCTCCACCGAATGCGAATATATGGTCGGTACCGCCTTCGTTTGAAGGCCAGCGCAGGGCCTGGTCCACGAAATCCCAGATGAAACCGCCCTGGAAGGACGGGTATTTCCTTATGATATCCCAATAATCCTTGAAATTCCCCACAGAGTTACCCATCGCATGGGCATATTCGCAGAGGATCAGCGGCTTAGGTGGGTTGTTGGCGGCCTCCCTCTCGCAAGCTTCCGGAGTGGTGTACATAGGGCAGTGGATGTCAGTGTTCCTTCCCCCGCCGGTCCTTTCGTACTGCACCGGACGGGATGGATCATATGCCTTGATCCAGTCGTAGCAGACTGAGAAATTCTCTCCGTCTCCTGCCTCGTTACCCATGCTCCAGACTATTACTGAAGGGTGGTTGATGTCGCGGAGGACCATCCTCTGGTCCCTGATGAGGTGAGCGGCTTGGAAATCAGGCCTCTTGGCAAGAGTCTCCTTGCCGTAGCCCATTCCGTGGGATTCGATGTTGCCTTCGTCAACCAGGTAGAGACCGTATTTGTCGCAGAGTGCCAGCCAGACCGGGTCGTCAGGATAGTGGCAGGTACGGACTGCGTTGATGTTCAGCTCCTTCATGATGCGGATATCGCGGATCATGTCTGCCTCGGACACGACATATCCCTTGTATGGGTTCATTTCGTGACGGTCTGCTCCCTTGATGAGGATCGGTTTGCCATTGACGAGGAGCTGGGAGTTCTTGATTTCCACCGTTCGGAAGCCGAAATCCACATCGGCAGATTCAATCAAGTCCTTCCTGCCGTAAGCTGCTACCTTAAGTGTGTATAATTCAGGAGTTTCCGCAGACCAGAGCCTTGGGTTCCCCACGCTGCCGGAAACTACAGCCATCGATTTGCGAGGAGTTGCGGTTCCGGAATAAACGGACTTGCCTGCCTTGTCGACAATCTCGAATCTGACTTCCCTGACTCCGGAAGTTACCAGAGCGGTGGCAGTGAATTTACCGTCCATCCCGGCTACGATATTGATGTCCTCAACCCTGTCTTTCTCGCGGGTATATACATACATCCCGCGGGCGATTCCGGCAAAGCGGTTGAAGTCCTGGTCCTCGAGATAGGTGCCGTCGCACCAGCGGAATATCTCCATCGCAATCAGGTTCTCGCCCGGCTTTACGTATTTCGTGAGGTCGAAACGGGCTTCCAGCTTGCTGTCCTCGCTGTATCCGACCATCTTTCCGTTGACCCAGACCCGGACGTTGGAAGTAGCGGATCCGATGCAAAGGCATATCTGCTTCCCGTTCCAGGAATCGTCCACGTTGAAGGTGCGCCTGTACTGACCAACGTAATTGTGCTCGGTGGCAGGATATGGCGGATTGTTCTGATAGTGACCGCGCCAAGGATAACCGATGTTAAGGTACATCGGATCCCCGTAGCCATTCAGTTCCCACATTCCCGGGACCGGCATCTCACCCCAATCGGAATCATCGTAGGAAAGAGCCTCGAAGCCCTTGGTCCTGCCTTCTATGGACTCGTTCCAGTTGAACTTCCAGACTCCGTTCAAGGACAGGGTCTGCTGCTGATGGGTGACGAAAGTGGCGCGCATCGGCATCCTGTTCTCCTCATACACGTTGGGATCCTGCCAAGGCTCCATCTTCTGGGCGGAGAGCGGCAAGAAGGCTGCCAAAGCCATTACAAGCAAAAATAACTTCTTCATATTCAGATCATTGATTAATATTCAACAAAGTCACGGTTCCATCCATGGTCGAGGCAAGAATAAATATGCTTCCATCCTTTTCCCATGCCTCCAAAGGGTTGACCAGTGCTGCCGAGATCTTGCGCACCCACAGAGGTTTGCCATCAGAAGCATCGAAGGACAGCAGATTGCCTTTGTCGGTAGGCATCAGCACTTCCCCGCCAACCCTTTCGATGGAAGTAGGGGAAATGTCGTATCCGGCTCCTGTTTCCACGCTCCAGTCCATTTCCAGGGACGCTGCATCGATTGAAGATATCTTGTGGAACATGGACTTACAATATACCTTCCTGCCGTCGGGAGAAATGCCCACCGACTCGCGGCAGCTCCTCTCAAAGGTCTTGACTTCCCTGCCGGTGGCAGCGTCAAGTACGTAAAGCGTCCTGTCCGGCACTGCAATGAATATCCTGCCTTCCGACTTCACGGGCCATACGGCAGCCGGGGAATACATCCGGGACGGCTTCTCACATTCCCAGACCCATTGCAGGCTTCCATCGCCAGGATCAAGGGAATATAACTTGTTCCCCCAGGTGCCGAACACGACCTGTGTGTCGTCGGCATAAGGCCGGCATTCCACGAAGCCTTCCACCCTGCCATATTCCCACAATGTCTTCCCGTTCTTCAGTTCCAGGGCCCTGAAACATCCATCCGAGGCTCCGATGAAAACGGTTCCTTTATATATTACAGGACTTGCGACGATTGACTTTCCTGTCCCATGCTTCCACCTCAACCTGCCGCTGTGCGGATTGAGAGCATAAACGTTCCCATCTGTGCATCCGAACACCAGATACCTGCCACAGACAGCTGGAGTGGAGAATATCTTTCCCGGGAACTTCCTGGTCCACAGGATCTTCCCGTCTTTCAACGAAATGCACCGGACGTAACCCGAGGCTGTCGTGTACCAGGCCTTGCCTCCCTTCCTGGCGAATCCGGCAACGATGTTTGCGTTGTCGCTGAACTTCCATACCTCCGACACTTCCTCGCCGGAAGGAGATCGGCGGTCATTCACATCGTAACGCATCCACGGATAGGCGGAAGGAAGGCCATGGGAATCATATCCCACCGTGTCAGCGACCGGGAGGAGCCTTTTGGCGAACCACGGTTCAAGCAGCACAGCCCCGCCCGGGTACAGACGTCTTTCGGACACGGTGACGCTGTCCTCCAGGATAGAGAATACAGAGTAACCAGGCTCCTTGCCAGTTGAAAGAGTGGACCTGCCGAGTACTCCCGGGATGCCACCGTAGTCCAGTACGGTATTCCTATGCCAGTGACCTCCGATGGCGAACCGTGTACCTAGTCTCTTGAGTTCCCTGGTGACATCGAAGTAATTCAGAACCGATGAATCCTGAGGATAATGATTCACGAATATAGTCCTGTCACTCGGGCCGAGACCTTTCAGCCATTCCATACTCTCGCGCGGGATCAGTGCTGGGGCCATCCTCATGTCCGGGCCGCAATTGCAGCCTATGAAGCGCCAGCCCTTGCATTCAAACTCGAAACTCTCATAGCCAAAGACCTCCTTGAAGGTATTGCAACCACTCTCGGACCATTTCGCATCGTGGTTCCCGGCTACGACATAATAGCGAAGCTTGAGGGAATCCAACATCTTCTTTACGGAGGAGATCTCTTCATCCGCACCGAAATCCGTAAGGTCCCCGCCTATGAGGATGAAGTCCAAACCACCAAGGGAATTTACGTCGGCGATGCATCTCCTCAGATCCTCCACCGATCTGCCACCTTCCGAATAATGGAGGTCGGTAAGGAGGGCGAACCTTAGCGTCTCTTCCTGGGCTGAAGAGACGGAGGCAGAGATAGTTAAGGCGGAAATGAACGCCGCTACGAGGAACTTAAGGTTCATCCGTGAAATGGATATTGGTTATTTCAGTCTGGAACTACAAATTTACAGAAAAAACATCACATGATGAAAGTCCAACCACTTAAAAACGATCATCTATCCCAGTCCTCCGACTCAGATGCCGACGAGTTCGGCATTTAGCCCAAATAATTTGCGGATAAAAGAAAAAACACTATATTTGCAGTCCAACGAATATTGGTGCTTTGGCCGAGCGGTTAGGCACAGGTCTGCAAAACCTGCTACAGCGGTTCGATTCCGCTAGGCACCTCAGAACAAGATGCGAACTCCGTATCGACACCGGAAATACAGACTATCTATTTGAAAGAAGACCGATTCTAACTACTCCACGTACAGTAGCAGTCCTTTGAGGTACTCGCCTTCGGGGTGGTAGATGTTCACTGCGTGGTCGGCAGGCTGGTTGAGGCGGTCGAGGATACGGACGGAACGGCCTGTCTGGGCCGCGGCAGAGAATACTGCCAATGCGAAAGCCTCCTTGTCAACAACCTGCGAGCAGCTGAAAGTGAATACAAGACCTCCGGGCGCCACTTTGGAAATAGCGGCAGCGTTGAGCCTCTGATAAGCCCTCAATGCATTGTTAAGCGATCCCCTATGCTTGGCGAATGCAGGCGGATCGACTATTATCAGATCATATTTGTCCTCCGGAACGTCGTGGAGGAACTCAATGGCGTCGGCACAATAGCCTGTGTGGAGGGACGGATCGAAGCCATTCAGAGCGATATTCCTTTCAACCATCTCAACTGCCTTCTTCGAACTGTCCACCGAATCACAGTGGACGGCACCTGCTGCCAGGGCATACACGGAGAAGCCTCCGGTATAGCAGAAAAGATTCAGGACATTCCTGCCGGAGGAATACTTGCCTACGAGGGCACGGTTATCCCTCTGGTCGAGGAAGAAACCTGTTTTCTGGCCTTCGGTCCAGTTGACATAGAACTTGTTGGAATTCTCAAGCACAACCTGCTCGTCATCCGAGAATCCGGGAGCCTTGTACAGGTAGCCGTCCACCAGTTCCAGTCCGGCCTTGAAAGGTGCAGTTCCGGAACTCTTGTCGTAAACAGCCTTAAGGGAATCCCCATATACCTTCTTCAGGGCATCGCAGATGGCGCTCTTTGCCCTGAACATACCCACCGAATGGGCCTGAAGCACGCAAACCCCGTCGTAATAGTCGATGATAAGGCCCGGCAGGCCGTCGCCTTCCCCATGGACGAGGCGGTAGCAGTTGGTAGGACCCGTACCGGAAGCAAGCCCTGAAGACTGCCGTACCTTGAGGGCACGGGAAATCATATTCACCCAAAAATCAGGTCCCAGGACATCCTCGCCGGAAAAACTGAGTATCCTTACGGCAATCGAGCCTATCTGGTAATGCCCGTATGCAAGGAATTCTCCTTCCTGGGAAAAGACTCCCACGATGTCACCTTCAGCCGGCTCTCCGACTATCTGGGCGATTGCACCGGAGAATACCCACGGATGGTAGCGACGCAGGGACTCATCCCTGCCTCTTTTCAGGATTATCTTTGTCATTGTTCTGGTTTTTAGGAGGATTCGGGAGCATCTGTTCAGGAGTGAGAGGATGCTTCTCGGAAGAGAGCAATTTCAAGTACATCTCCCTGCACACCCAGGCGTCGGTTGCAGCATAAGCCTGCTGTGCATCGGACAGTTTTTCGGCTTCCCAGTTGGAAAGCTGCTGGGTCTTAGAAATCCTTATGTCCATGATTATCGCAGACATCTTCTTGACGCTCTTGTCCTTGATCCCATACTCCCAGACGTTTTTCTGGAGGTCCACGAATGCCTTCGGAGTGAAATCGTGATGCTTTTCCAATCCGCGGACATCATCATTCACGGCTGCCCCGACCTTTATGATATTCTCATCGGAAAGTATTTTCCTCAAGGCTTTAGGAATGTCACCCATCAGCTTTATCCTGAACAGGAAGGCTCTCTCCTTTCCGGACAGTTGGAGCAGCGAAACTCCGTAATGCGGCTGTCCCGGGGAGAAACACGGTCTGGACTCGGTGTCAAAACCGATGACTGTCTGTCTCTTAAGATATCTGATAGCTCGGAAGAAGTCGAGTCCGATGCTATCGATGACTTCGATCTTTCCGGGAAAACTTGCCGGTGGCAGCTGCTCTATCTCTTCAGGACTAATGCTTATCTTGTACATGTGAGATAAAGGTGTTTGGAGCTATTACTCCTACAGTGTCAGGGAATGAAGCCGGAACAAGCCTCTCGTTGAAGCGGATGGCCATCAGAGAGGAGTTGTCAATGTCCGGGATGGTCATCATCAGCTTGGCGGAAGGATAGGCGATATTATGTGTGAACATCTTCTTGTCCCGCATCAAAGTAAAGCAGGCATCGGTGAATGAATATGATGTGTCCGTGGAATACAGGACCGGGACATCGCAGTTCAACTTTTCAAAAAGCTCGCTCACGTCATCACCTCCGTTTTCAGCGAGCAGTGGTGAGCAGAGGATCAGCAACTTGCAGCTGACTGAAGTGTCAATGGCGGCAAGGGCATTCCTGACCGCGGTTTCCCTTAGGAATAACCTTCCCTCTTCAGTGCCGGGAACGGAGTCGTATGGTGCATTGACGAAATCCAGGATCGTAACGATGGTCTCTCCTGCAAAATCCGGAAGGCCGTCCTCCACGCGCCTGGCATCGACGTTGTCAAAATCATCTGAAAGCATCATCTTTTCACTGAGCTGGAGACCCAGTTTCGGATCTCCTGCTATCACGATCGGGCCGGAAGTCTTGCCTGCCAGACGTACCATTCTCTGAAGGTCAGCGGAAGGATCCGAAACAAGTTCCTCTACAAGCCCGAGAGTGTCGGAAGTGGTCTCCACCTTCCTGCCACAACCTGCCGGCGCAAGGAAAATGGCAAGGAACAATATTGCCGTTATTAATCTCTTCACTGTGTCTAAATGTCTGGAATATCTGCAAAGGTAAAAAAATCTTCACTATCTTTGAAGATATGAGAGCAATAATCGCTATGGATTCCTTCAAGGGCTGCCTTTCTTCCTCCGAGGCGGGGGACGCCGCCCTCAGGGCATTCCCGGAGAACGAGGCCATGACAATCCCTGTGTCCGATGGAGGAGAAGGCTTCTCCATGGTCCTCACAGACTTACTTGGAGGAGAATACAGGAAAGTCCGGTGCTCAGATCCACTTGGCCGTCCTGTGGAAGCCTCTTACGGACTGGTTCGGAACGGGCACATCGCCGTGATTGAAACGGCGGCTGCCAGCGGACTCGGAAGGCTCCTTCCCGAGGAACGGAATCCTTTGGCTGCCAGCACATTCGGAACCGGAGAACTGATGGCGGACGCTCTGGACGAGGGTGTAGATGAAATCTGGCTGGGGTTGGGAGGCAGCGCTACTTGCGACGGCGGTACAGGCCTTCTACAAGCCCTTGGATACCGTTTCATCACCTCCGGAGGCATCCTTGAAGACGGGCACACAGTTCTCGGGAATATCATCCAGATAGATTCTTCCCATCGACACAAAGCCTTGCCCAGATGCAGGATAAAGGGATTCTACGATGTCTCCGTACCGTTCTGTGGCACAGGAGGTTCCGCCCCCATGTTCGCACCTCAGAAAGGAGCCGGAGAAGGGATGGTCGAGGCTCTGGACGGATGGATGAGCCGGTTATGCGATGTCTATTCACGTTTCTCGGGAAGGGAGATAAGGTCTACTCCCGGATCGGGAGCGGCAGGTGGTCTTGGTGGTGCACTGAGAGCGATGCTTGGGGCTTCGATGACTCCTGGAATATGGCAAGTCCTGGAGACTTCCGATATAGGAAGGGCTCTCGATACCTGCGACCTGGTGATAACGGGCGAAGGAAAATCAGACATACAGACCTTGTGCGGCAAGGTCCCTTTCGGAGTTCTTGAATATGTCCGGAGATATGATCATGAGTGTGGCGGTCAAAGACGGACGAAGGTCATCTTGCTGGCAGGCCAGATATCTGACAGACAGGAACTTCTGGATGCCGGATTCGACGAGGTCCTGCAATCCACTCCGCAGGGGATGCCGCTGGAAGAAGCGCTGGAACCAAGGACGGCGATGAAAAACATCACTTCAGCATTGAGCGGATCTTTGGGATGAGGAGGCTGTGGATGTATTCCTCCTCCATGAAATGAGTCCCGTCATAAACTGTCCAGGTACCCTCTCCGAAACACTTTTTCCATTTCCTGATGGACACAACACCGTACTTCCTGTAATGGTCGCGTGTCCCGAAGAACGCGTAGTAATAATCATTGCTGTCAAAGACAAGCGGCTTCCATTTAAGCAAGGTCCTGCGATCGAAATGGAGGGCCTGGCGGTCGCCTTCCTTGGGATGGAAATGCCTGTCGAAGAAAGCCGTCACCCCGGGGATCCAGGCGATTGCCGCAATGATCCTGAAAAATATCGGAGCATTCAGGGATGGGGAAACCAGCAAATGGGGATAGCCTCTCAAAGCTATGGCATGGATGGCACCCATGCTCTCCCCTATTACGAGGTCGGGTTTGGTTTCTTCCGCCCAAGCCGATAACTGCCGGCCGGCAACCTGAGGGTCAAAGTCGTAAGTCCTGATAACCACCCGGAAACCATTTCCAAGATTGTCTCGCAGGATGGACGGAATGCGGCTGTCGCCTCCCCCGCCCATTCCGTGGACATAAAGGATTGTCTTAGGCTCACCCATCAATTACGAGCGAAAGGGAGGGACGCCAGATTGATGACGATGTATCCCGTAAAGGCTATCAGGAGAACCAGCGACCAGTGCAAGCCTGCGATTGCAGTAACCAGGATACCCAGAAGGCCGATCACCACGAAAGCCACCCTTTTAACTATATCAACCCTGGAGGCTTCCTTCCCTCCTCCGAATTTCATCGAGAACATCGGAATCTCACTGATGAGCAATGCAGAGAGGATGATCGTGAGAGGGACGATGAAAAGAGGGCTGTCGCACCAACGGGAAACCGGAGAAAGCGGCAGGGCGGCCGCGAAACAGGCCAGCGACCCGCAGACCATCGCACAAGCAGGAGTAGGCAGGCCGATGAAGGAATCATGCTGCCGCTCGTCCAGGTTGAACTTGGCAAGCCTGAGTGCAGAGAAAGCAGCTATGAGCAGAGGGAAGAATCTGAGTAGCTGTGACTGGGTTCCGAAGACGCAGTATAGCATCACTGAAGGAAGGACGCCGAAAGTGACCACGTCTGCCAGGGAATCCAACTCCTTGCCTATGTCGGAATATGCCTTCAGAAGCCTGGCGGAAAGTCCGTCGCAAAAATCGAAGGCTGCTCCGCAAAGCATCAGGATGAAAGCCGTCTCCAACTTGCCGTTCAAGGAGAATATCACCCCCAGAACTCCGCAGAGGAGGTTCATGGAGGTGATACTGTTAGGAATATGCTTCCGGAAGCCCATTACTTGATGCCGAGCTTCTTCTTGATGTCCTTAGGAACTGCATCCTTGTGGACCATGATATCGAGGGACTTTCCGCGGACGAAAGCATCGGAAGCGTACCAGATGCCCTTGTACTTGCCGGTCTCACCCCAGGAGTTCTTTACCATGAAGTAGGTGGTCCCGTTCTGGTCCTTCGCGATACCGTAGATGTGCATTCCGTGGTCGTCAGTCGTAGTCTTGTTGTCAAAGCCCTCCTGACGGTATTCCTGAGTCGGAACGATCTCCTTAGGGAGTTCCTTGGCAGGAGCTTCCTTCTTCTCGACTTCCTTGCCTACCCAGTGTTCCTGGTCTGATCCGGCCTGAGGCTTCTTTGTCTCGTCAAGAAGGACTGCGAGTCCGTTCCTTGTGAAGCCCTTTTCGCTGACATCGGTTCCCCAAGCTGCGGTGTAACCGTTTTCGATTGCATTGTAGAGAACCTGCATGAACTCATCGATAGGAAGGTTGTAAGCCTCATCCCAGCGCCAGTTGTCGGATACCTCGATTGCAAACTTCGTGTAGAATGGGTGGTGGGTGAATGAAGTGATGGTAATGTAGTCGTCAGGGACGATCTTCATCGCATCCCTGTAGGTCTCAGGGGTATAGGTCTTGCCGTCGATCTCGAAAGACTCAGGGCACTCTCCGAGGAAGGTGTCGATGACGCCGTCAAAGCCCTTCTTCCAAGTGGTGGAAAGGGTTCCTTTCCTGGTGACGCCTGCGATAGCTTCGATGTAACCCTTGGCTGCGGCGTCCAGTTCTCCGTGGTTAGGAAGAGCCTGGATGCCAGGCATTGCCGACTGAGGGACGAGACCGTAGTCCTTGATGACATGGAGAACGTCGTCTGCCTCTGATCCTGCGCTGAAACCGAGTTTGCCATCCACGCGGATGTACTTGTCTGCCCTGTCCTTGTAAGAGTGGGAAACCACGAACATCTCGGAGAAATCAGGATAAGCCGCCGCATCCTTGATCTTGTTGATACGGATAGCTTCGGACTCCAGGAAACTGATGGTGGAGAAGCACCAGCAGGTACCGGAACGGAACTGGTTCTTAATGGAGGTGATAGGGTTCTCCTTCACTACCGTGAACTGGTATTCAGGTTCCGGTGCAGGCTTCTGCTGAGGCTGAGCCGAAATCGACAAAGGAAGGATGACTGCAGCGAGAGCTGCCAGAATGATGTGTTTTTTCATAAACTTGGAAGATTTGATATCGTTTTCTAATAATTTTCTGCCTTGAGCTGGAAATATTTCTGAGGATGCTTGCAGACCGGGCAAAGCTCTGGAGCCTTCTTTCCGATCACGATGTGGCCGCAGTTCGAGCACTCCCAGATAGCATCATCTTCGCTTGAGAACACGATTCCTTCACGCACATTCTCGAGAAGTTTCCTGTAGCGCTCTTCGTGAGCCTTCTCAATAGCTCCTACACCTTCGAAGAGGAAAGCGATCTGATCGAAGCCCTCTTCCCTGGCTGTCTTTGCGAAGCCGTCATACATGTCGGTCCACTCGAAGTTCTCGCCATCGGCTGCGTCAAGGAGATTCTCTTCAGTAGTAGGCATTTCTCCGCCGTGAAGAAGCTTGAACCAGATCTTGGCATGCTCTTTTTCGTTCTTAGCGGTCTCTTCGAAGAGCTTGCCGATCTGGACATATCCGTCCTTCACCGCCCTCGATGCATAATACAGGTACTTGGTGTGAGCCTGACTCTCGCCCGCAAAAGCGGTGCGGAGATTCTGTTCGGTTTTTGATCCTTTGAGTTCCATATCTACGTCGTTTATTACATTTCTCAATTTGACAAATATAAAGAAAAATATCTACTTTTGTGACCAGCTTGGAAGGAATATGTCAACTTCACCGAAAAAGAAGAAAAGAAGGAAGCAAAAGCCTCGCAAAGTGAAGGTGGGCGCATGGACTGCCGTAGCGATAGCGGCTGCCCTGCTGCTCCTGCCGCTCGTTTTCCATCACTGGGGCGGTGGCAATGCCGCCGAGGCAGGGGCAAAGGTTCCTTCCGGAAACTGGCGGTACGGGATCGACATTTCGCACAACAACGAAGGCAGGATCGTCTGGGACTCACTATTCGTCATGACAGACTCCAGGGGCCGGACCGTAAGGGATCCTTTCAAGGCCAAGGACATCAAACCTGTGAGTTTCGTCATCATCAAGGCCACGGAGGGAGCCAATTTCAAGGATAAGGATTTCAAGGATAACTGGAAGGCCGCAGGACGCTCCGGGTTGCGGCGCGGAGCGTATCATTTCTTCCGCAGCTCGAAGGACGGAGAGCTCCAGGCCAAACATTTCATCAAAACAGTCGGTGAACTGCGGCACAAGGACCTTCCGCCAGTCCTCGACATCGAGACCATCCACGTCGGATGTTCGAAGGAATTGCTGAACCAAAGGGCCCTGCAATGGCTGAAGGTTGTCGAGAAGAGATACGGAAAGAAGCCGATAATATATGCCAGCGCCTCTTTCGTGAAGGATAACCTTTCCAGGGAAATCACCGACAATTACCCGATCTGGGTCGCACACTACGAAAAAGACAGGCCCGGCCTGGAAGGCTGGACCTGGTGGCAATTCACCGACAAGGCCGTGGTCAAGGGAGTCCCGGGCCGTGTCGATCTCAGCGTGATGAAAGTCGATTAAGGCTTTTCGAACGGGTGTCCAGGATCCCCGGTCCATCGATAAAGACGGACGCGGGAGTACTGAATGCCGCTATCCGGATCCTTTCCGTTCTCGGAGAAATAAAAAAGCCCGTTGCCCAGCGGGCACATTCCGGTGGTACCGTACTTGAACCTGGCTCCAAGGACAGGATTCGCTGAGGTTCCGATCACCGGATGCTTCGACGTGTCGTAATCAACCCCTTCAAGAGACCGTTTGACAGGCTTGGCCGTGATGTCGAACATATACATCCCGTGATTGGCGAAGCGCTCTTTCTTTCCCTTGTAGACAGCCATGATCATCTTGCCGGAAGCTTTGTCATAAGCAAGGTTCTGCACGCCCCAGTTTGTGTTTCCCGTGAATACGAAAGTCTTGTCAAGAGGTTTCTTCGGCCCCTTGTCGTAGAAGTCTCCGAACTTCACCACGCCTGCATATTCGTTCAGGTCCTTGATGTCGTAGCGAAGGAGGACCTGGTAGTCATTGTCGTCGCGCAGGACATCACCATAGATTCCATAGGCAACGTAAAGATATTCCTTCCCGCCTTTCTTCCCGAGTTTCGGAGCGATGGTGACACCATCGATGCCCGAGCAGCCGTAGAGGTGCTCATATTCCCTTCCATCGCTGCCGAAGCCGGTCACATGGTAGTCCCTTGTGGCTTCCTTGACGCAGACGATCTTGAAGGCCTCGTTGTTTTCGGAGTCCATACCCATGGATGTCACCTTGTCCACGTCTATTATAGCTATGTAGAACATTGAGCGGCCCTTGGCGAAATCGGAAAGTCCCTGACCGATCACATCGTCCTTGCACTCGAGTGAAGCATAGACTTTCCTGTCCACAGGATTGAAGGTCATAGCTCCGAGATGTCCCTGGATGCGGTCTATAGATGCGATGACGTTACCTTCCATATCGGTCTTGAGGAAACTCGTAGTGAAAGAGAGGTACATCAGGTCGGCCTGGGAGTCATAAGCAATTCCCTGGACATGGTTCTTGCCCCACTGAACATACAGTTCGGGAGTCTGTGCCATTGCGGATGAAAGTCCCGCAAACGACACAAGGATGGTGATAAGAATCCTTTTCATATCTGAAGTTGTTTAATTTCTTCGATCATCGCGCTTGCTACGGCAGCGGAAGCTCCGGCCCCTCCAAGGGATTCCCTGATTTCGCCGTAGCCATCAAGCATGGTACGGCGATACTCTTCGTCTTCAATCATCCTCCGTACCTCATGCAGGACATTATCCGGAGTGAAATATCCCTGAAGGAGCTCCCTGAAGCAATTCCTCTCCAAGATGAGGTTCCCGAGACTGACGTAACGCACTTTTATTATGCTTTTTGCTATCACATAATTCATCTCGGAGCCCTTGTAAGCCACAACCTGAGGGGTCCCGATTAGGGCACATTCAAGGGATGCGGTACCGGAATTAACTACGGCGGCCACAGAATTGCGCATCACGGCATAACTCTCCCCGAAAAGTACGTGCACATATTCCCGACCTCCAACGTACTTGGAATAATCCGACAGGGACCGAGATGGTGCGGCAGCAACAACAAACTGGAAACCAGAATATTCCGGCATCGCATGCATCCTGTCGGCAAATTCCATGAACACCGGCATCATCGAGCTGATCTCGCCTGTCCTGGAACCTGCCAGCAGTGCAATGGAAGGCTTGTCCGGGAGGCCGGTACGGGAGAGGAATTCCAACCTTGTCTCATGCAGGGCCGGTGAATTATCGATGGCATCCACGAGAGGATTCCCTTTGTAGATGAAATCCACTCCTCTCTCCCGGAAATACGGAATTTCGAACGGGAATATGATGAAAAGCTTGTCTACGTAAGCCTTGAGCTTCTTGACTCGACTCTCACGGGAAGCCCACACTTTAGGTGCTATGTAGTAGAAAACCTTGAAACCGGCCTTGTGGGCGAATTCAGCTACCCGGAAATTGAATCCGGGATAGTCAATCAGGATGACAACGTCCGGATTCCAGGCCTGGATGTCTCTAGTACAGTCGGAAAAACGCTTCGCGAAAGCCCTCCAATGAAGGATGATCTGAGTGAAACCCATCACAGCCCCATCCTTGTAGTCACGCACGAGGCCTTTCCCTTCCTGGTGTTCATGGAACACCGCATCCATGAGTCCACCTCCCCAGAATCGTATGTCAGCATCCGGATCCTCGGAATACAACCCTCGCATCAGGTTGGACCCGTGAAGGTCTCCGGAGGCCTCTCCCGCTATGATGTAATACTTCGCCATCAGAGATTGGTTTCCATGAGGCCTGAAAGACGGGAAAGCTCTACATAGTCGGTGCGGTCATATGTCTGCGGCACTATCGACACATAGCCGTCACGTATCGCATGATGGTCGGCTTCGATATCGGAGTCAGGAGCATCATCGACGAATTGCCCGCGCATGACGTAGAAGGCTTCACCTTCGTCTCCGTTATGGAAGCCGAATTCATCAACATCCATCGGGTCGAGTTCCTTGGTCCAGTGCCCGGCTCCCTGGTGGCAGACTCTAAGCCCTCTCACAGGGATGGATGAAGGAGGGAAATTGACGTTGTATGATATTCCGTGACGGTCAGGCCAGTTCTCCATAAGGCGTTCGAAAATCCTTGGGAAATATTTCACAACGGAAGAAAAGTCAGCATCCTCGCCATATTCGCAAAGTGAAACACCTATGGCCGGGATTCCGTTGATGGCAGCTTCCTCTGCGGCCCCCATGGTTCCAGAATAGTTCGTGGCGACTGAAGAATTCGCACCGTGGTTGATACCGCAGACCACGACATCGCAACGGCGGTCCGGAAGCACCTGGTCCAGAGCGAACTTAACGCAGCTGGCAGGGGTTCCGTTCACATATGCCCACGAAACCCCGTCCTTATCATCCAGCTTCTTGTAGGCTATGGCCTTGCTTCCCAATGTGAGTGCTACGGACATTCCTGACTGGTGAGTCTTCGGGGCAATCACCGTTATACGCCCGAACGGACGCATTATATCAACAAGTGTCCGGATGCCTTTTGAGGTGTATCCATCATCGTTGGTAATCAATATATCCAGGTCTTTGGTCATATCTGCCATTTTTATTAAGCAAATATATATCAAATTCCGCATTTTTTTGGTAATTTTGCACCGCTTTTGCAGTAATGCCTGAGCGATTAGTTAGCAGATTGTATTTTAACTTATTTAATAAACATTCAAAATGGTAAAACTTGGTATTAACGGATTCGGTCGTATCGGCCGTATGGTTTTCCGTGCAGCAGTTGAGAATTTTTCAAACGACATCGAGGTCGTAGGTATCAATGACCTTCTCGACCCAGAGTATCTTGCCTATATGCTTAAGTACGATTCAGTACATGGCATTTTCCAGGGTGACATCAAGGTTGAGGACGGTAACCTCGTCGTCAATGGCAAGAAGATCCGCGTCACCGCTGAAATGGATCCTGCAAACCTCAAGTGGAACGAGGTCGGAGCAGAGATCGTTGTTGAATCCACCGGTTTCTTCCTCACCGACGAGACCGCTCGCAAGCACATCCAGGCTGGCGCAAAGAAGGTAATCATGTCTGCTCCTTCAAAGGACGCTACCCCAATGTTCGTCTATGGTGTCAACCACAAGACCTACGCTGGACAGGACATCATCTCCAACGCTTCCTGCACCACCAATTGCCTCGCCCCCATCTCCAAGGTCCTGAACGACAAGTTCGGAATCAAGAGGGGCCTCATGACCACCGTCCACGCAGCTACCGCTACCCAGAAGACCGTCGACGGTCCTTCCAAGAAGGACTGGAGGGGCGGACGTGGAATCCTCGAGAACATCATCCCTTCATCCACCGGTGCTGCAAAGGCTGTCGGCAAGGTCCTTCCTGAACTCAACGGCAAACTCACCGGCATGTCACTGCGTGTCCCTACTTCAGACGTTTCCTTCGTAGACCTTACCTGCGAGCTCAACACTCCTGCTACCTACGATGAGATCTGCGCTGCCATGAAGGAAGCATCAGAGGGCGAACTCAAGGGCATCCTCGGTTACACCGACGAGGCTGTTGTCGCCACCGACTTCCGTGGTGATTCCCGCACTTCCATCTTCGATGTCAAGGCTGGTATTCAGCTCGATCCTACCTTCGTGAAGGTTTGCGCTTGGTACGACAACGAGTGGGGTTATTCCAACAAAGTGCTTGAAATGGCACGCGTTATTGCATAATAATCCGGATTTTTTTATATTTGCGATAGTAAGGCCAAGCCCGAAGGCTTGGCCTTTTTGGGAATAATAAATGCAAATAACTGATATTTAAAGGCTTATCATCATTTTAACTACTACATTATGAAGAAAATTGTTCTTACATTCCTCTGCGCAGCAATGGTATTCTCAGGCTGTGCAAACATGAGCAAGACAGGTAAAGGTACCCTTCTGGGTTCCGGAGCAGGTGCAGCTATCGGTGCCGGTATCGGTGCAGCTATCGGTGATGGCAAGGGTGCAGCCATCGGTGCAGCTATCGGAACTGCAGTAGGTGCAGGTGCTGGTGCTATCATCGGAAAGAAGATGGACAAGAAGGCTGAGGAACTCGAGCAGCTCGAGAACGCCCAGATCGAGAAGGTCGAGGACCAGAACGGTCTCGAGGCCATCAAGGTCACCTTCAACAGCGGTATCCTCTTCGACACCAACAAGTCAGACCTCAAGCAGGCTTCCAAGAACGAGCTTTCCCAGTTCGCTGCAAAGATGCATGACATGCAGGACACTGACATCACCATCTACGGACACACCGACAACACCGGATCTGATGCTGTCAACGAGAGGCTGTCCAACGAGAGGGCTCAGTCAGTCGCCAACTACTTGAAGAACTGCGGTATCGCTACTTCACGCATGACCACTGAAGGCAAGTCTTACTCAATGCCTGTCGCAAGCAATGAGACAAAGGAAGGCAGGGCTCAGAACCGCCGCGTCGAGATCTACATCACAGCCAACGAGAAGATGATCGAGAAGGCTGAGAACGGAACCCTCGAATAGTCTTTGACCCAATGAAATGCAAAGAGGATGGCCCATATGACCATCCTCTTTTCTTATATTCCTGCCTCAATCAATAGATTCGGGGACCGAAAATGGCGGTGCCGATGCGGACGATGGTGGCACCATGACGGACGGCAATGGGCCAGTCGTCAGACATTCCGATGGAAAGTTCCTTGAAGTCCTTCAATGCCGGGAATATGTCGTCCAGCCGATGCTTGAAATCCTCAATTCGCTTGAAATCCGCCTCTATGACGGATTCGTCATCGGTGTTCGTAGCCATGCCCATAAGGCCGCAGAAACGTACATGGGGATAACAACCCTTACAGGCATTCCCGAGCACATCCACGATCTCACTTTCATGGAATCCTCCCTTGGTTACCTCGGCTCCAAGATGAAGCTCCAGCAAGACGTTTACCGTCCTGTCATTGAGACTTCCCCAATTCTCGATGCTCTCCAGCAGATGGATTGAGTCGACAGACTCGACCAGCGATGCATAAGGCAAGACCAGTTTGAGCTTGTTTGTCTGCAAATGCCCGATGAAATGCCACTCAATGTCCTGTGGAAGTTGAAGAGCCTTTGAGGCGAATTCCTGCGGGCGGTTCTCTCCAAAAACTCTCTGTCCGGCCTGATAAGCAGAAAGGATTTCTTCGAACGGGTGGAATTTGGAAACTGCCACCAGTTTTACACCTGGCGGCAGCTCTCCGTATATTCTTTTAAGATTATCTTCTACCATTCTTCTTTGCCTGTTCTTTCTGCATCTGGGCCTGCATCTTCTGGGCTTCTTCCAGACGCTGCTGCCACTTGCTCTTCGGCTGCTTCTTGCCTTCAGTTGCCTTAAGCTTGGCCTGGATCTCCTCCGGATGAACGAACCATTTCTTGATCACCCATGTCTCGATCATCGTGATGAGGTTGGAAAGCAGGTAGTAGTAGCTCAATCCTGATGAAAGGTTGTTACAGATGAAGAACATCATGATCGGCATCATCCACACACTCATGAATCGCATGGAAGCCATCTGAGGATCGTTGCTTCCCGGCTGCGAGGCCGTCGTGAGCTTGGAATAGAAGAACATCGACACGGCCATCAGCAAGGCAAAGAGCGAGATATGGTCTCCGAGGAGAGGGATCCTGGTACCGAAATTCAGGATGGAATCATATGCACTGAGGTCCTCCGCCCAGAGGAAAGACTGCTGACGGAGCTCTATGGATGCAGGGAAGAACCTGAACATCGCCCACAGGATCGGGAACTGGAGCAACATAGGGAGACAACCACCCATAGGGCTGATGCCGGCCCTCTTGTAGAGGTCCATCTGAGCCTGCTGTTTCTTCATCGCATCCTGCTCGCGAGGGTATTTCTCGTTCAGCTTGTCGATCTCAGGCTTTATGGCCTGCATCTTCGCAGATGAAGAATATGACTTGTAAGCGAACGGGAGCACGACCAACTTGATGACGAGGGTCATAAGAAGTATGATCAATCCGAAGTTCGAGATGAACCTGTGAAGGAAATCGAAGAGCGGGATGATGACGTACTTAGTGAACCAACCTACGAGCCAGCCACCGAGAGGGATGATCTTCTCATACTTCTGGTCGAAGGACTTGAGGGTTCGGTAATGGTTGGGACCGAAGTAGAATTCGAAAGGAACCGCAATCTCATGCTGGCCCGGCTGGAAATCCGCCCTCATCTTGGCCTGGCATGCCATCAAGTCATGGCTCTCATCGTCTTCCGGAATGAACTTGAGGTCGAAATCAGCAGAAGAGAATTCTTTCTGTGCCCTCATGATGTAAGAGAAGAACTGCTGCTGGAAAGCGAACCAGGAAACCCTGTTGTCAACTCTCTTCGAAGCATTCCTTCCCCTACCCATCTCCACTGGCTTCTTCTCACCGGTGAAGTAGTAGTCCATCTTGGAATATTGGACTTCGTTCTTGTAGCCCTTCTCCATCCTCGGCATCGTTACGAAGCAATCGATGTCGAATGAGAATACATTCTTCGGGATTATATCCTCCATTCCGATGAAGGACAAGGTGTTCTTCACGGCATAAGACCCATCCTCGATTGAATAGCGCTGCTCGATATAGCCGCCTCCGGCGAAAGGAAGACGCATGGACAGTGAGCTGTCTGTCTTCTCTGCGACTGTGAAGTTAAAGTCGGAAGTATTGATGTTCTCGCCTGCGTAGATCTGGATCCCGAGATGTGCATCTCCAGGTTCGAAGATGTAAAGGTCGTCTCCGCCATACTTCTTGTAGTCCTTGATCAGGACGGAATATGGCTGAGCACCCTTGGTGGTGAAAGCCACTTCGAACTTGTCGTTGGAAAGAGTGACTATCTCGCCTTCAGCATCATGTGCCTTGCCGAGCAAGGAGTCTTTGTACACCGGGACGGCGGCCGCCGGAGCAATTGCCAGGGAGTCCGTCACGGTAGTGTCCCTTAGAGCAGCCTCGGCAGCAGCTATGGAATCTGCACGGAAACGCTCGACGGCAGCTATCGAGTCGAGCTGAGCCTGGAATTCCTGCTGTTTCTGGTACTGTTTGTTCTGGTAGAAGGTAAACCCGAAGAGGAGAAGCCCCATCAGGATTATACCTGTCAAAGTGTTTCTATCCATCCTTTATTTCTCCTCCTCGCTCTCCTCAACCTTGCGGATCTTGTCCTCAAGGTCCTTCAGTTCCTGCTTTGCGGCTTCGATGCGCTCCTGCATCTGCTGGATCAGAGGGGCGGAATTCTTGGAAGCCGAGAAGAATCCGATGTTGTTCTCGTAGGTATCGATGTCCTGCTGGAGTTTGTTGTATTGCTGTACGAGACGATCCTTTTCGCTCAACGGCCTTCTGGAAGTGCCGGCATTCCGGCTGCCGGTGTTCCTGGAAGCCCTTGGTGAGAAATCAGGGAATTTAGCCTGCATTGCTTCGGAATATGCCTTCTGGATGTTTTCCTTCTCTTTGTAAGGAACGAATCCGATAGCGCGCCATTTCTCGTTGAACTCCTGAGCTGCAGCCTGATCCGCCTCAGCATCCTTGTGCTCATAGGCATAGATCTCCTCGATCAAAGCCTTCTTGGCCTTCAGGTTGCCGTAATAGTCGTTCTCAGGCTTGGCATTCTTGTCCCTCTCGTCAAAGAAGGCATCGCAAGCTGCACGGAAACGCTTCCAGAGCATCTCTGACTTCTTGCGAGGTACAGCACCGATCTCCTTCCACTGCTTCTGGAGGGCGATGAGAGCCTCGGTGGTCTTCTTCCACTCCTTGCTATCCTTGAGGGCCTCTGCCTGCTCGATGAGGGAGATCTTTTTCTCCATATTCTCGTTCATGGAATCCTTGAACTGGGAATAGTAGTCGCGCTTGCGGGAGAAGAACTTGTCGCATGCTGCGCGGAAGCGGTCGTAAATCTTCTGGTTCTCCTTCTTGGTAGCGAATCCAATGGTTCTCCACTTCTTCTGGATTTCCTCGATCTCACTTGTCAGCTGGTTCCACTCGTTGGAAGACTTGACCTCCTTCTCAGCGATGGCCTCAACTTGCTCGCAAAGCTTCTCCTTCTCAACAAGGTTCTCCTGCTGCTTCTCTTTCTGGCCCTCGAAATAGGCTTGGTATTTCTTATTGATGACAGCAGTGGCAGCCTTGAAACGCTCCCAGATGGAATCGCGGAATTCCTTAGCTACTGGGCCATATTCCTTCCACTGCTCGTGGAGTTTCTGGAGCTCGCGGAAAGCATCCACTACATTCTCCTGCTCGGCGAGCTTCTCGGCCTCCTCGCAGAATTCCTGCTTGGCTTCAAGATTCTTCTTGAAATCGAGGTCCCTGAGGTCCCTGTTGATCTTCACCATGTCGTAGAACTTCTCGACATAGAACTGGTAGGTGTCATTAAGGTTGCGGAACTTCGTGGCAGGGACCGGTCCGATCTCCCTCCAGCGGTTCTGGAGCTCGCGGAATGCAGGGAAGGTCGAACTGACGTCTTCCTGCTTCTCGACGAGATTCTTAAGATCCTCGATTACAGCCTGTTTCTTGACAAAATTATCTTCCCGCTGAGCATCCTGCTGGCGGTTATATTCAGCACGCTCCTTCTTGTAGTTGGCATAGACACCCTTGAAAGCCATTTCAATGGCCTCGAAAGGATTGTCTCTTTCCTCTGCCTGAGGTGCCGGAGCGACGTCCTCGATAACATCCTCGCGGGAAGATGGTTCATCCACCTTCGCCCCCAGGCCGGCATCTGCCTTCTCCTTGGAAAGCCTCTTATAGAATGCCGACTTGATTGCTTCGGCTTCCTTGTATCTTCTCATTCTGTTCTCGTCCTGGGACAGTTTGTCGAACATGTCGGACAACTCGGCAAGCGTCAAGCTTCCGAGGTCCACCGGAGTTTCTTCAACTACGTCTTCGACTACCTCTTCAACGACCTCTTCTACTTTTTCCTCTGCCTTTACTGCGGTCTCTTCAACCTCGGGCTTGATGGTCTCAGGAGTTTCCACTACATCTGGAGTCTGGTTGACTACAGGAACATTTTCTTCGCTCATAAAGCATTAAAATTAAGAGTTACACTTCATTGCAATTCTTGTTGCAGTTTACAAATATACCTAAAAAAACAATTAAAAAACCTATTTTTGCAAAAAGGTATTTTAATAATATGCGTATAGATATCCTGACTGTCGTTCCAGAGCTGCTGGAAAGCCCTTTGAGCCATTCCATTGTGGGAAGGGCCATAAAGAAAGGATTGGTGGAAATACACGTCCAGAACATACGGAAATTCGGCATCGGTCCGAGAGCGACGGTTGATGATTACAGTTACGGCGGCGATGCCGGAATGGTCATGATGGTCGAACCCGTGGAGAAAATGATAGAATCCTTGAAGAACGAGAGGGAATATGACGAAATAATCTACATGTCCCCTGACGGAGAGAGGCTGACTCAGGGAATATCCAACCAGCTCTCCTTATGCGGGAACATCATGATTCTCTGCGGACATTACAAAGGCATCGACCACAGGATCAGGGAGCATCTGATAACCAGGGAGATATCTGTCGGAGACTATGTAGTCAGCGGCGGAGAGATCCCGGCCGCCCTGCTCGCTGATTCAATCGTCAGGCTGATCCCGGGAGCTCTTTCCGATGAGACCTCAGCCCTGAGCGACAGTTTCCAGGACGGTCTCCTCTCCCCTCCTGTCTATACCAGGCCAGCCGACTACAAAGGATGGAAGGTCCCTGAAGTTCTCTTGAGCGGAAATCCCAAACTCATCCAGGCCTGGCAGGACGAGCAGGCACTGGAACGTACGAAGAGATTACGCCCGGAATTATTGGAAGGTCTTGATAGTCAATCGAAAAAGTAGAATCGGTCATAAAACGTTTAAAAGTTTCCGTCCCAAACCTTGGTTTAAACGTTTTTTTACCTTACTTTTGCAGTGAGAAAAGAGTATCACTCTAACGACTACACCTTCTTAATATAGAATAAGGTAATACACTACTAACTAACCGAAACAAGCCCGCAGAGATGCGGGCTTGCTGCGTATAATACTCCCTCGTCAGTTCATGATGCGGCCGTGGCAGAACCTGTACGAAAGTCCGGATCCGCAAGGACAGAGATCGTCCGGTGCCGCAGGTGGAACGAAAAGGCCGAGTAGAGGATTCTTCCTGATAATGGCTCCCAACTGATCCTCGTCAGGCTGGAGGATTACCTTGAGACACTTGGCTTCGTTGGCTGAATAACCGCTCAGCAGCCACTTCGGGAGGGTGTTCGCATAGGCAGCTACGATATCCATGCAGGCATTGTATTGCTCGAATGTGAGGATATCATCCTGCTTGGCAGTCACAGCAGCGAATATCGCCTCGGCAGCATCGTTGTCCCCGCACATCTGGGAATGCATCCATATTTCATGTTCCTCGCGCACAAGGTCGTCTCCGGAATAACCAAGGTCGGAAAGCATGCGGACCAAATCCTTACCCTCAGGTGTATCAAGACCGAAAACGAAATAAGGTGCACCGGTCCCCGCTTCAACGGCCTGGCATGGAGAGAAGCGCTTCATGTCCCGTACGGAATCGAATTCCGTACGACCTGACAAGATCGACTCCGGCTCATATATCGCCGGCGAGAAGATGTAACGCATCCCCTCGTGGTCGAAACTGCAAAGTTTCAGCAAAGGACTTTCGTAAACCATGTCCGTAAACTTGTCCAGCCCCTGCTTCTTGGATGACTCCCAATAATCGAGCATAAGGTCGAAAAACTCCTCGATTGCCAGGACCCCGTAAATGGAAAGATATCCAAGGGCCGCCCTTTCCACCTCGAACGCTCCACTCGACTCCCCTTCCTTTATCGCTTCGTCAATATGAGGAGCGACTACATCATAAAGGTCTTTGGGAATCCAGACACTGCGACAGGACGGATCGGAAGTATCAGAACCTATCAGGCGCACAGTCTCAAGCACTGAAGGATAATCGGGATACCCCAGGGTAAGGGGTACCTCCGGACCTGCATCGACCAGTCTGGAGAGCAGTCTCAAATCCCTCTCCAGCATCTTGGACAGCCACTGAGAGGGTTTTGTGACGATATATCCCCCCAATTTCTCTACAAGATCTTTCTTGCGCACGTGCATCGGGACATCAGCTCCGAAATAGCGCCTGATGTCTTCCAATTCCGCCTTCAGGAAAGTGTCGAGTATGTCGTAGATGGTATTCACTGTCAGATCTCAATCATCTTCATTTCGATGTCGTCGACAGGCCGGTCGCCGCGGCCGGTGGCAGATGCCTGGATCATTTCCACGACATCGAGTCCTTCCTCAACTTCACCGAAAACAGTATACTGACCGTCCAGATGAGGAGTTCCACCTATGGTCGAGTACAATGCTATCTGGTCTGAGTTCAGTCCGGCATCTTCAGCCTTCAGCTCAGCCTCGGAAGCAAGTTTCTCCTGAAGAGCCTGAAGACCCGCATTGTCCCTGTCACGGCGCATCTGCAGTATCTCCGAGCGGCGGGCAAGAGCCAGTTCATTGAATATTTCCTGGGCCCTCTGCATCTTGAGCTGCCTGGAGAACTGCTTGAGCTGTCCTTCATTATAAACCTGTCCCCAGACTATATAGAACTGGGAGCCGCTGCTCCTGCGCTCGGGATTGACCTCGTCACCTTGCCTTGCAGCAGCAAGCGCTCCCCGCTTATGGAATATTCCCTCCTTGATTTCAGCTTCGATGGTAAATCCAGGTCCGCCTGTGCCGAGCATCTTGCCGGCAGGAGCTCCCTTTGATTCAGGATCTCCGCCCTGGATCATGAAGTCCTTGATCACCCGATGGAAGATAGTGCCGTCGTAATACCCTTCCCTGACAAGTTTGATGAAGTTGTCCCTGTGAAGAGGAGTCTCATCGTAAAGGCGAACGATGATGTCGCCAAGAGTAGTCTGTATCTTTACCTTAGACATGATTTCTTTTATTAGATGGCAAATATAGCAATAGAACGGAAATAATCCGTAATTTTGCGGTTGCCGATGCAGAAGAAAAGATACATCATACTCGATGCCCTCCGAGGCTTCGCGATCCTGGGAATCATACTTGCGAATTTCCCTGAATTCTCGCTCTGGACTTTCTCCTCCCCTGCCACATGGACTACTTCGGATCGGATTACCAGGGCGATACTGACATTCTTCGTGGACGGAAAATTCTATACCCTGTTCTCACTGCTCTTCGGAATGGGGTTTTCCATCCAGCTCGCCAATGCAGAAGGTAAACTTAAGACATTCTACAGGAGGATGACTGTGCTGATGGTGATCGGCCTCCTGCACCTATGCTTCCTTTGGAGCGGCGACATCCTGATGCTGTACGCCCTCTGCGGGATGATCCTTCCTCTTTTCAGGAAACTTCCCACAAAAAAGATACTCCTCGCTGCTGGAATATTCTTCATCCTGCCCGTAATAAGCGACGCCATGTTCGGGAATATGCTTTCAGCACCCCTGGAGGAGAAGCAATGGCAGATATGCAGCCTCTATGGAATAACTCAGGAGAATTTCGGGAGTTGGCTCTCGGATGCAGGTTCTTACCGACAAGTACTGCAATTCCTCCATCAGGGAGCAGTAGAGAGGATGTGGGAATTCGTATCCGGGCACAGGTACTTCAAGGTTCTGGGACTTTTCCTTACAGGATACGCCGTTGGCAGGGAAAGGGTGTATGCAGAACTGGATACGTTCAGGCCGCTCCTAAAAAAAGTTGCTACTCTCGGATTCACTTTGGGCATTCCTTTCGGCATCCTTTATACCTGGAGCGTGGTCTGTGGAAGGCCATGGGGAGATGTCGCCCACAGCATCCTCTACCTTGTAAGCGTATATCCCATGGGGTTTGCCTACGCTGCTCTGTTCTGCCTGCTGTTTGAAAAGAGAGCTGACGGCAGCGGCTGGAAGTTGCTTTCCTACCCTGGCCGGATGGCCTGCACCAACTACCTTGGCCAGTCGGTCTTCGGAATCATTATTTTCTACGGCATCGGTTTCGGACTCGGCGGCAAGGTCGGGCTCCTGGGTACGACACTGATCGCACTGGCAGTATATGCCTTTCAGGTCTGTTTCAGCCACCTTTGGATGAAGCATTTCGCCTTCGGCCCCGTGGAGTGGGTCTGGCGTATGCTCACTTACGGCAAGATCCTCCCGATCAAGAAATTACAGGGATAGCTGGCATATAAATCGCTGGGAATTCCGCCGAACATCGTAATGAAATGGACGGGCCACAGCGATTATTCTTCCATGAAACCCTATATCGACATCGTGGATGATATCAAGGCCACCTCGATGACGAAGTTCAATGACTTGTTAGAGAAAAATGATTAATTTCGCATAAAAGAACGCGCTATGGCAAAGAAGACAAGTAATATTACTGTGAATACTAATGGGCCAGAGGTGGTAACAAATTGTGACCACCTCGAACTGGAGCCTGTAGAAAGCCGCATTTTGAGCATTCGCGGTATTCAAGTAATAGTCGATAGAGATCTTGCTGATCTGTATGGTGTAGAAACGAAATCTCTGAATCAAGCTGTCAAGAGAAATATAGATAGATTCCCGGAATCGTTCAGGTTTCAGATGTCAAAAGAAGAGGTTGATAAGGTGGTAACAAATTGTGACCGCCTCTCGGTTTTAAAGTTCTCACCTAATAAACCCTATGCTTTTACCGAACAAGGAGTTGCAATGCTGGCATCAGTTCTTCATAGTCCATCAGCAGTCCAAATCAGTGTAAAGATCATAGAGGCATTCGTCGCTATGCGCCATTTCCTATTGTCGAATGCGCAAGTGTTCCAGAGACTGGACCGTATTGAGTATAAACAACTTGAGACTGATCATAAGATTGAGCAGATCTTCGACAAGTTGGAAGAGCGGGCTGTCGTTCCTAAGCAGAACATCTTCTACGATGGACAAATCTTCGATGCCTATCGGTTTGTCGCCGGGCTCATCAAAAGCGCAAAGAAGGAGATAGTTCTGATTGACAATTATGTAGATGAGACTGTATTGACGATGCTTGATAAACGGGGGCCTTCCGTGAAAGCAACGATCTACACCAAGCAAGTTTCCGCACAGTTCCAACTGGATATTAACAGGCACAATGCACAGTATTCTCCCATCGAAGTCCAAGCTTTTAACAAAGCCCACGACAGGTTCCTGATCATTGATGAAAAAGTCTATCATATTGGGGCATCACTGAAGGACCTGGGAAAGAAGTGGTTTGCCTTTTCTCTTATGCAAGACA